>DIZY01000085.1:12065-16665 GCA_002428055.1 Helicobacteraceae bacterium UBA6016 | reverse complement strand
TCCTGTAGAGTCTGGAACTCTATTGAATGCTGCGATGTATAGTTTCGCGATGTCTTGTCTAGCTGTAGATATGTCTAGTGCCATGTAAGATTTCTCCCTTAATAAATTGAAATACGGGCTAATTTTAGCCAAAAGAATATTTATTTGTCAAGTGGCGCAGTGGGCAAATATATAATATTTTCATATTTTCGACACAGATTTGTAAAAAAATGTTTTTGTAAATCTTAAAAATCTTTTGAATTGGGTCTAGAATTTTTTTTTATTTTTGTGTACAATTACGGGTAAGGTTGTTTCGTAAAGCCAAAAGCAAGCCATTAGTGGCAAGACCTAAGAATTATTTAGCGTAGAACCTCCATCCCTTAATTAAATTGCCCAGAAAGCCCCTTTAGATGCTTAGGTTTAGTGCCCTTAGCATCAGGGGCTTTTTGCGTTTTTGGCATTCTCCAATTCAGTAAACTCCAAACAAATCATTTTGTATTATACATATATATAGTATTTTTCTTCTCAGACGCATTACTAGACGAAGGCATTAGCCCTTTTTTGCTAGAATTTGTTAGGTTATAATTTAGAAAAAGGTGACGAATTGACTACGGTAATACTATGCGGCGGAAGCGGAACTAGATTGTGGCCTATTAGCAGAACGCTACTTCCAAAACAGTTTGTAAAACTCTTTGCAGATGGGTCGTTATTCCAAAAAACTGTCCGACGGAATATGAAAATTGGAGCGAAGATTTGTGTCGTCTCCAATGAATTGCAGTATTTTCTTGCTGTTGACCAGCTAGAGGAGTGCGCAGAAAAAGCTTCTTTTATCCTCGAATCGGCGGCTAGAAATACTGCGGCGGCAATCGCTCTTGCGGCTTTGGCGCAAAAGGAGGAGACGGTAATGCTAGTCGTAGCCTCGGACCCTCTCATTGAAAACGAAAAAGCGTACGAAGAGGCGGTAGCAAGGGCAGAAAAACTTGCAAGAGACGGATATCTCGTCACATTCGGTATTAAGCCTACGACTCCAGAAATAGGATACGGATATATAAAAGCTAACGGCGAGAGTGTAAGCGCTTTTGTGGAAAAACCGGATGAAGCAAGAGCAAAAGAGTATTTATCTAGCGGTGAATACCTCTGGAATAGCGGAATGTTTTGTTTTTGCGCAGGAACACTACTAGAGGAGATGAGGCGATATGCGCCGGATATATACAACGCCGCAAAAAACGCATTTGAGGCTGTCACAAATGAGGAGCCGCTAAAGATAGCGCTTGAGGATATGCTAAAAATCCCGTCAAACAGCATCGACTACGCCGTAATGGAAAAAAGTCAAAAAGTCAAAGTCGTAGCTTGTGATATGGGCTGGAGCGACCTTGGGAGTTTCGAAAGCCTGTATGAGGCTATGCCAAAAGACGAAAACGGCAATACCGCTACAAACGCAATAACTATAAACGCAAAAAATAATGCTGTAATAACAAGTGAGAGGCTAGTTGCGCTAGTGGGAGTAGAGGATTTGATGATTGTGGATACGCCCGATGCTTTGCTTGTCGCAAAAAGAGGATACGGGCAAAAAGTAAAAGATATAGTAGCAAAGCTAAAAGAGCAAAATAGCGAACTACATAATATACACTTAACCGTCCATAGACCTTGGGGAGAGTACACTGTACTTGAAGAGGGCGCCAGATATAAAGTCAAAAAAATAGTCGTAAAACCAGGCAAAAGACTCTCTTTGCAAAAGCACTTTCATCGAAATGAGCACTGGATAGTCATAGAGGGAACGGCTAGAATCGTGAACGGGGAGAGCGAAACAGTGGTACGCACAAACGAATCCACCTATATACCGATGGGGCAAGCCCACAGGCTAGAAAATCCGGGAAAAGTAGATTTGGTATTGCTAGAAGCACAGGTTGGAGACTATCTGGGTGAAGACGACATAGTGAGATTAAACGACGATTACAATAGGGCATAGATGAAGCTAATAGTCAACTTATCGGCGCTGCAGCCTCCGCTTACCGGTATCGGGCATTACACGAAAGAGATGTTGAAGAGAGTTATAAACGACGGCAGAGTGAGTGATATTCAGGGGTTTTTGTACGCTAGATGGCTCAATAAGGCTCAAATAGAGGAGCTTCTGGCAGATAACAACGATAGTGTGGTTAACTCCAAACTGAAAGCGGTAGTAAAAAAAGCTGTAAGCCTCCTGCCGTACAATAGAAAACTAATATATTCGTATATGAGAGCACTGCATAAAAATAGGTTTGAGGAGCTTGGCGAATATGTGTATTGGGAGCCAAACTATATGCCGCTATTTGTTACGCCTAAAACAGTAGTAAGCGTGTATGATTTGTCACACATAAGATACCCTGAGTTTCATCCCAAGGAACGGGTAAAAGCACTAGAAAACGGGATAAAGAAGGCTGTAAATAAAGGGGCTACGATAGTCACTATATCTGAATTTTCAAGAGAAGAGATAGCAGATAGATATAAAATTGACGCAAAAAATGTAAAGATAGCGCCTCCTGGAACCTCGTCCGCCTTTTGTGCAAAAAGTACAAATGAGATAGCCAATGCCAAAAAAAGATACGGAATAGAGGGTAAATACATACTCAGCGTTTGTACTGTGGAGCCGCGGAAAAATCTTATCAAAGTATGCGAAGCATACGCATCTTTGGATGATGATATGAAAAAAACATACAAACTAGTGCTTGTCGGAAAAAGCGGCTGGCTGAGCGATGAGTTGGAAAAAATATTGAAGCCTTTGGAGCAGAATGGGCAAGCTATAAGATGTGGATATGTGCGAGACGATGAGCTACCTGCTCTTTATAGCGGGGCTAGTGTATTTGTCTATATGTCTTTGTATGAAGGATACGGTATGCCGGTGGCAGAGGCGATAAGATGCGGCGCTCCTACGCTTGCTAGCTCGCTAGAGCCTATGATGAGCGTGGGCGGCAATAAAGCAATATACGCAAACTCCGCGGACAGCAGTGATATAAAGCGGAAGCTAGAGCTCTTGCTTACCGGAAATATTGTGCAAAACAGTGATAAAATACCGCAGATATTTGGCTGGGATGAGTGTGCAGATATGCTCATGGACGCTTTTTTGGACATAGATGGAAGGTAGTGTTTTTTGAAAAAAGCGTTGGTTCACGATTGGCTTCGAGTGTATGGCGGAGCAGAGAGATGTGTGGAGAGTTTCACTAATATTTGGGATGATTTTGATGTTTTTTCGCTTATCGATTTTTTGAGTGAAGATGATAGGGAGTCTATACTAAAGGGCAAAAACGCCACTACATCATTTATCCAAAAACTACCTTTTGCCAAAGAGAAATATAGAAACTATATGCCGTTATTTCCGTTGGCCGTGGAGCAGTTCGATATGAGAGAGTATGACCTTGTGTTATCGTCGTCTCATGCTGTCGCCAAAGGGGTGCTGACTACGCATGAACAGTTGCATATATGCTATCTGTACTCTCCGATGAGGTATGCGTGGGATTTGTATTTTGGGCATTTAGAGGATGCGGGTCTTGCGGGTAGCCTGAAAAGTATGGCTGCTAGGTATTTCCTGCACAAAATACGGCTATGGGATTTTGTAAGTGCAAACAGACCCGACTACTATGTCGCAATCTCAAAATATATAGCCAAAAGAGCAAAAAAAACATACGGCAAAGACGCAGATGTCATCTATCCGCCCGTGGATACGGAGTTGTTCGAGATATACGAAAAGACGGAAAATTATTATGTTACTTCCTCTAGGCTTGTGCCTTATAAAAAAGTGGATTTGATAGTGGAGGCGCTCTCTAAGACAGGTCACAAACTAGTCGTGATAGGGGCAGGACCAGAGATGACGAAAATAAAAGCAAAAGCCGGTAAGAATGTGGAGTTGCTGGGGTATCAGAGTCAAGAAGAGATGATAAAAATCATACAAAACGCAAAGGCGTATATTTTTGCGGCAGACGAAGACTTTGGCATTGCGCCGATAGAGGCTCAAGCGGCAGGGATACCAGTAATAGCATTTGGCAAGGGGGCGGCCTTGGAGACCATAATCGGTGGATTTGGTGAGAGCGGCAGGGTCTCGCAAGAGGATACGGGGATATTTTTTGAGAAGCAGAGCGTAGAATCTATTTTGTGCGCTATAGAGTTGTTTGAGAGAAATATTGATATATTTGATAAACAGAGCATACGACAAAACGCTCTAAGATTTGGCAGAGAGAGATTTGAACGAGAAATTAAAGAGTATGTCGAAAAAAAATATGAGGAGTTTAGAGNNAAAAAGGCAATAGTGACAGGAGTAACAGGGCAAGACGGGGCATATCTGGCGGAGCTGCTACTGGCAAAAGGGTATGAGGTGTACGCAACTTACAGAAGAACCGCATCGGTAAACTTCTGGAGAATAGAGGAACTCGGAATCGAGAAGCATCCGAACCTACACCTTATCGAGTACGATCTCACCGATATGGCAAATAGTATCAGAATGGTAAACGATATTAGGCCGGACGAGATATACAACCTTGCGGCGCAGAGCTTTGTCGGCGTATCCTTTGAACAGCCGTTAGCCACGGCGCATATAACCGGACTAGGAGCGGCACATCTTTTGGAGGCGATAAGAATAGTAGACACCTCT
>DIZY01000085.1:11879-12049 GCA_002428055.1 Helicobacteraceae bacterium UBA6016 | reverse complement strand
CCGGGATGGTGCAGGAGATTCCACAAAAAGAGAGTACTCCCTTTTATCCGAGAAGCCCGTATGGAGTTGCGAAACTATATGCGCACTGGATGACGATAAACTATAGAGAATCTTATGACATATTCGGTTGTAGCGGCATACTCTTCAATCACGAGTCCCCGCTAAGAGGT
>DIZY01000085.1:0-11826 GCA_002428055.1 Helicobacteraceae bacterium UBA6016 | reverse complement strand
AGCTTGGGAAAATGGATACGCTCGAACTCGGAAATATGGACGCAAAAAGAGATTGGGGGTATGCAAAAGAGTATGTAGAGGGAATGTATCTAATGATGCAGGCAAAAACTCCGGATACTTTCGTGCTGGCTACAAATCGTACTGAGACGGTTAGAGATTTTGTAACAATGGCATTTAAGGCGACAGACATGCACATAGAGTGGCAAGGTTCCGGAGAAAACGAAATAGGCATAGATACGGCAAGCGGCAAAAAAGTAGTAGCCGTAAATCCGAAATTTTATAGACCGGCAGAGGTAGAGCTGCTTATCGGTAATCCTCGAAAAGCAAAAGACGAGCTAGGATGGGAGCCTAAAACAACATTGGAAGAGCTATGCCGCATGATGGTTGAGGCAGACATGAGACGAAACGAGGGCGGATTTTCGTTTTGAAAAAAGTTGCGCTTACGGGGGCGAACGGCTTTACCGGCAGATATGTCAAAAGTGCGCTAGAGAGTGCCGGATTTGAGGCTGTGGATGTAAAAAGCGACATCACGGACGGCGTTAGTCTAGCCTATGAAATAGAGGCGATAAAACCCAGCGCAGTTTTGCACCTAGCCGCAATCAGCTTCNNACGACGACTACCGTCAAATATACGATATAAACCTGCATGGAACTGTCAACTTGCTTCGTGCGATCAAAAAGACGAAAAGTGTCAAAAAAATAGTCCTTGCAAGCTCTTCAAATGTATACGGCAATGTAGAGGGCAGTATCAATGAGAATATGCCGCCAAAACCGGTAAACCATTACGGTATCAGCAAGCTTGCAATGGAATATGCAGCAGCCGCAGAAGGGGTTGAATGCATAATAGCAAGACCGTTTAACTATACCGGCATTGGACAAGCCGAACATTTTTTGGTACCAAAAATAGTTTCACACTTTAAGCACAGACTCAAAACCATTGAACTTGGCAATATAGATGTATATAGGGACTTTTCAGATGTGCGATGGGTCGGAAATATATACACTTCGATTATAGAATCTGATATAACAAGCGGTATTTTTAATATTTGCTCCGAAAAAGCAGTAAGCTTAAAATATATCATAGAGTATCTAGAAAAATTAGCCGGATATAAAATAGCGATAAAAGTGAATCCGGCTTTTGTGAGAGAAAATGAGATTGAAATAGTGAGCGGCGACATGGCACTTTTAAGGCAATATATTCCGAACAGCCCAAAACCAATAGAAATTGATAATACGCTGGAGTGGATATACAAAGAGGGCTCTGCTATAATTCACACAAATGCCTAGGGGGATAAAATGGCTATATCTTTGGCGCAAGCAAAGTTAGATGTAGCGAGGCTATACATAGCTTCGTTTAACAGGGTTGCGGATGGCGGCGGATTGGATTTTTGGGTGAATGCATATTTGGGCGGACTCGGAATGTCAACTATGGCAAATAACTTTATGCAGAGCGCAGAGGGTGTTGCAAAATATCCGACATCGATGAGCAATTCTGCTTTTTTGGATGCAATATATCAAAATGTACTCGGTAGAGCAGCGGATGCTGGCGGTAAAGCTTTTTGGGAAGCGGCGCTATCAAGCGGAACACCTCGCTACAGCTTTGTAGACACCATTATCAATGCTGCAATTGCAAATGGGAGTAGTGACGGCGCAATGTTGCAAAATAAGGCGGCATACGGGGTCTACTGCGCCACAAACGGCATAGACGCTACTACTGCGGCAATAAATCTACTCACTATTACATCTGATACAGCAACACTTGACGCAGTTAGCAAGACAAATCTGGGCTTCAACCTCACGACCGGAGTAGATGGGTTAACAGGCGGAAGCGGAGATGATACATTTTCCGGCACAGCCTCAACAACGCAAACTACCGACATTATACAAGGCAATACCGGGACAGATACACTACTTCTGGAGGGCACAACCACACTACCAAATATAAACGGCGTAGAAATTATCGTTTTAAAAAATAGCTCGGGAAGTTTTGATATATCTTCAAAAAGCGATGTTGCATTATTATCGGTAGATTCACCAACCGGAAATGCAGACTATATACTTGACTCACAAAGCTTTGGCATACAAAATGCGGCCACAACACATACTTACAATCTTAAATATGGCGCCACGGCAGCCGCAACAGCCATTTCACTAAACGGAGTGGGTAGCTTAAGCGACAAAAGCGTCCTAAATGTGGCGGCTGGGACTACAATGGCTACGCTAAATATAACTACAGACACTACGGCAAGCTATATAGCACTTCAAAATAGCGGTTATACCCCACTTGCGAAACTAAACTTATACGGTAATAAGGCGCTTGAGCTGGATATATCAGACTCTTCGTTACTAAATCTAAAAACTATAGACACTTCTACAGATAGCGGCAGCATAACTCTAACATTAGCCAATACATCAGATGTAGCATATACAATTACAGGCGGATTTGGTTCTGATATTTTTGATTTTGGGAATAGACTTACTTCCATAGACATCGTAAACGGCGGAGCATCTGCCGATAGCGTCAAAATAATCGCTACCGCAACGGCCACAACAGATGCGAATTTTAAAGGCATAGAAAATATTATATGCACCGGACAAACAACATTAACACTTACCAATCAAACCGAAAATTTCACTATTACGGGAAGCGGCTATGATGATACCATCACGGCTGGTCTAGGCGGCGATACAATAAATGCTGGAAGCGGAAACGATACAATATACACAGCCAACGGGGGCGGCATCGACAAAATAGACGGCGGAGCGGGTGACGACACGATAACAACAACAGGAAGTCTGTCACTAGTCGGGGATTCGAATATAACAAGCATAGAAAAAATAACTATCTCCACTGCGTCAACTCTCGACATATCAGACCAAACAGACAGCTTCATCATAGAGGGAAGTAGCGGAGCGGACACAATCAAGTTTGGAAGCGGAGTGGAGACCATCAAGTTTGCCTCTACGGCAGCTTTAAACGGAATAGACACGATGTATAATTTTGATATAACAGCTGATAAATTTGATATAACAATTTTTCTAGGCGAAAACTCTGCAATGCCAAATACTACTGAAGTTAGTTTTGCAACAGGACTAGATTTGAGTAGCGGTAAAAATAGTGGCGTAATATACAACAAGAGCGGCGCCACTTTACTGGCTACAGATATTGCGACCGTAGCCGCAGCAAGTAAAATTGCGCTTGACGACAACGGTAAAGCTCTAGTATTTATAACAACCGACTCGGATGGGGTAAGTGATAGTATAAATAGCACATATAGTATGTATTTTATAGAGGATACGGATGCGACTGTAGGCTCATCCACATTTGCAGTTACAAAAGTGGGCGTATTAACAAATACTACAGAGTTAAATGCCGCCGACCTAGCAGACGCAATTTTTATATAGGCTAGCTAGATGATTTTTGGCTCAGATGATAGAAGCACTTTATCAATAACGGATACACCAGACACCGCTCACTCCAGCATCGTCAAACTCGCCTGTTACTATTCAGACGGTAGCGTATTTACCGGTAGCGGCACGATTATCGGAGCAAATGATGTATTAACTGCCGGACATATGGTATATGATACAAACAAAAAAATGTATCCTGATTACATAGAAATAACGCCGTATATGTTCGGGGATACAAAGCCATATGGCGTCACATACGCATATAATTTTTTCACGCCTACGGAGTGGAGTCAGAATCAAGATTATGCCTATGACTATGCACTACTCACAATGGACAGAGCAATAGGGTATTACATTGGCTGGAGCAACCTTAATAAAATGAGTAGTGCAGCTGAATATTCAGGCTATGTAACCACTTACGGTTATCCAGGAGATATACAAAATGGAACCTGTCCAATAAGCACCACGGGGAGTAACGGCTCTCTGACAGACGGGATAATAAGATACACAAATCTCGACGCAAGAGCGGGACAAAGCGGAAGCGGAGTCTTTTTGAATGGTGACTATAGTAAGCTAATCGGGGTTGTATCACATGAGANNCGTAGCCCCTGTGACAACCAGCGCTTACTCTCAAATAATGAATTGGGCGGCGCAAAACGATAGCGACTTGGCAACAAGACCGTTAGCCGATCCGTCACTTCAAGGTATAGTTAACGAGCTTTCTCTTTTTTACCTTGGATATTTGGGGCGAATGCCTGAGAAAACAGGACTAGACTATTGGATAAATAGTTATAAGTCTGGAACAAATNNGGAAATTTCAAAACAGTTTTTTGCGTCGCCGGAGTATGCTAGCTTAAGCAGCTCAACTAGCGATGTCAAGACTTTTGTTGAGCAACTGTATCAAACAACATTTGGCAGGGACGCTGACAAGAGCGGGCTTGATTTTTGGAGTAATGCTATTTTAAACGGCGCCGATAGGTCTACGGTGGCTTTTGGGTTTATTTTAAGCGATGAATATGCTAAAAAAAATGCATTAAATCTATATCAAGTTTGGCATAGAGAGTATAATGACTTTACACTAGAGGCGCACGGCGACTCCACAGCTGAAACACTAATCGCATCCAATTTAGGCGATAGCATGCTTTACGGAGCAGAGGATAATGATGTCTTAAACGGTGGAGCTTATAACGATTATTTATGGGGAGGGGCTGAAAATGACACCCTTACCGGAAGCAAAGGGGCTGATTTTTTTGCATGGGATGTCGGCGAAGGGGTTGACATGGTTGCAGACTTTGACTATTCACAAGATTTTATAAGGCTCAGGAGTAGTTTTGCATGGGAATGGAGTACTTCGTCTGACGAATGGTTATCCCTTAAACCGACAACTGGAAGCGGTGGGCTAATCTTAAACGGTATATCACCATCACTTGCCGAACACATCACGGTTGTTTAAGATGTTAAAACTATTATTAGGCTATTTTTTTTCTATTTTTGGCTCCCTAAAAGCATATAGGGGGTTTGTGCTCGGGAGTGTAAAAAGAGAGTTTCAGGCAAAATATCAAAACTCGCTTCTCGGAGTTGTTTGGGTTATCGCAAACCCTCTAGCTATGGTAGTTGTATATACGGTTATTTTTTCAGAGGTTATGAAAGCGAAACTACCTGGCATTAGCGGAGAGTTCTCTTACGGTATATACATATGCTCTGGCATTTTGGCATGGGGATTTTTTTCCGAAGTCATACTAAGAAGCCAGAATATCTTTTTAGACAATGCGAACCTTCTTAAAAAGCTTAGTTTTCCAAAAATATGCTTGCCGACTATCGTCTTGCTCGTTGCAACGACTAATTTTCTAATTATATTCGGCATATTTACGGTATTTTTGATAATTAGCGGCAATTTTCCAGGGTTTGTTATTTTATACATCGTGCCAATTTTGATTTTGCAAACCTTGCTTTCACTTGGAATCGGCATGACTCTAGGCGTACTAAATGTCTTTTTTAGAGATGTAGGTCAGTTTTTTGGGATTTTTATGCAGTTTTGGTTTTGGCTTACTCCAATTGTCTACCCAAGAGAGATTGTCCCACAAAAGGCACAATTTTTACTGGATTTAAACCCTATGTCAAGCATCATAGAGGCTTACCACAACATACTTGTTTTTGGGAAAGCGCCGCAAATTGATAGTTTAGCATATACCACAATAATGGCTTTATTGTTTTTAGGGGTCGGATTATACTTATTTCGCTCCAAATCTCCGGAAATGGTAGATGAAATATAAATGGGAAATATAAGCGTAATCGGACTTGGAAAAGCATACAGGCAATATGCGAATAAATGGCAGCAACTTGCAGAATGGGTGCTTCCATTTCTCGGGAAAAGGCATAAGCTACACTGGGTATTAAAAGATATTAACTTTAATGTTAAAAAGGGTGAAGCGGTAGGTATCATCGGTATTAACGGAGCAGGTAAGAGCACGCTTTTGAAGCTAATAACCGGAACCTCTCATCCAACATGCGGTAGCATTGATATTAGCGGTAGAGTGGCTGCGTTACTTGAGCTTGGCATGGGATTTCATCCTGATTTCACAGGAAGACAAAATGTGATTATGTCTGGGCAGCTTTTAGGGTTAAGCTTGGAAGAGATAAGAAGCTTAATGCCGCATATCGAAGCTTTTGCAGAGATTGGTGAGTATATAGATCAGCCGGTCAGGGTTTATTCAAGCGGGATGCAGGTTAGGCTTGCTTTTAGCGTTGCCACGGCTATTCGTCCAGATACCCTTATAATTGACGAGGCTCTTTCGGTAGGGGATGTTTATTTTCAGCACAAAAGCTTTAGCCGCATTAGAGAGTTTAGAGAGCTTGGGACAACACTGCTAATAGTTTCGCATGATAAGCAGGTCATACAGAGTATATGCGACCGCGCCATTTTGATAGATGGCGGGGGCGTAGCCAAAGAGGGAGCGCCGGAAGAGGTGATGGATTTTTATAATGCGCTGATAGCTGAACGGGAAAATAATAGCATTTTGCAAGAAGTCGGAGAGGACGGAAAGATCAAAACTACATCCGGCACCGGCGAGGCTAGAGTGTCGGAAATAACGCTACTGGATGGCAACGGTAAAAATGTCGAAATAATAGGCGTAGGCGATAAGGTAAATCTGCAAATAAAAGTCAAGATATATCAGCCTATACCTTGTCTTGTATTGGGCTATATGATTAAAGATAGACTTGGACAACCAATATACGGCACAAATACATTTATAAAGAATAAACCGCAATACGATTTATCGAAAGGCGACGAGCTTGCTTATAGTTTTTTCTTTGAGGCAAATCTTGGGGTTGGCACATATTCTATAGCAACAGCTCTCGTTAGTAGTGATACCCATCTTGAAAATAACTATGAATGGAAGGATTTGGCGTTGGTATTTTCTGTTATAAATATAAACAAAGAACATTTTGTAGGTTGCGCATGGATTGATTCTGCCTGTAGCGTGACAAGATTATGAGGTTCGTATCATATTCGCAAAATTTTGAAGATGTAATGCTATATCGCACATTAAAAAATGTGCAAAAGGGCTTTTATATAGATGTGGGTGCAAACGACCCGACGATAGACTCTGTGACTAGAGCTTTTTATGATTCAGGGTGGAGCGGAATCAATATAGATCCGTCCTTAAAGGCATACGAAAGATTGTGCGCAGTTAGAGCCAGAGACACAAACCTCAACATAGCCGTTGGAGAAGTAAACGGCGAACTGATTTTTTATGATGTAGCGGTAAGTGGCTGGTCTACTCTGGATAAAATAGTCGCCGAAAGGCATAAAAAGGATGGCATAGATGTAAAGGAAAGGGCGGTAGATGTAAAGCGCCTTATCGATATTTGCGAGCAATATGTAAATTCTGAAATCCATTTTTTGAAGGTAGATGTTGAGGGTGCGGAAGAGCTAGTATTTAAAGGTATGAAATTTGACAAATTTCGCCCTTGGATAATCGTAGTGGAAGCAACACAGCCAAATAGCCAAATTGTTAGTTTTGCAAAGTGGGAGCCTATGATTTTGGAGGCTGGATATGTTTTTGTTTACTTTGATGGATTAAACAGATTTTATGTATCAAATGAACACTCTGAACTAAAAAAGAACTTTGACCTGCCGCCAAATGTATTTGACGATTTTGTTTTAAATACGGTATTTGAGCTTGAACAAAAAGTAAGCGATGCGCTTGAGCTAGCTGAAACAATTAGGAGAGAGGCGGCAGTAGAGATACACGAAGCGAAGACTAGCGCCCACGAGGCGCATTTGATTTTACAATCCATACTTACAAGCAGGGCTTGGAAGATAACAGCTCCTTTGCGTTTTGCAACAAAAGTAGCAAGAAAACTAAAAAACGGCGGGCTTGGCTTTTTAAAGCACGAAATAAAAAACAGAATTATTCAACTATTAAATAATAAACAGCTGAAGTTATTTATAAAAAAAATAGTCTCAAATATTCCATTTGTAGAAGAAAGGGCAAGGGCTCTCTATAGAAGACTAAAGCTTGATGGGCAAAATACACCAATGGAAACAACCAAAAAAATAGTCCGTTTATCTAAAGATGAAATCAAAATAAAAAATAGACTTGAGAAGATTTTGACACAAAAAACTAAGGAATAAAATGCGAATTTTGATTGATTTGCAAGGCGCCCAATCCGAAAGCCGCTTTAGAGGAATAGGAAGATATTCGCTGTCCCTAGCTCTTGCAATGGCAAGACAAGCAAAAAATCATGAACTATTAATAGCACTAAACGGTTCTTTTATAGATAGCGTGGAGCCTATAAAAAAAGCCTTCGAGGGTCTGCTTCCTGAGAAAAATATACATCTTTTTGATATCCCGACTCCGGTTAGCGCACAGAGTGCATCAAATAGATGGCGCATAACGGCCGCAGAGAAAATAAGAGAAGCCGCATTGTTAAAACTAAAGCCCGATGTTATGCATATCTCTAGCTTGTTTGAGGGATGGGCGGACGATGTTGTAAGTTCTGTATCAGTTTTTAACGAAAATCAATTTACGGCAACAACCCTTTACGACCTCATACCATTATTAAATCAAGAAAACTATCTTCAAGACAAAGCTACCAAGGCGTGGTATTTTGAAAAAATAGAATATTTGAAAAAATCTGACATGCTACTTGCAATCTCAGAATCTAGCAAAAAAGAGGCAATAGAGCATTTGCAAATTGATGCGGATAAAATACTTAATATCTCAGCGGCAATAGATGACTTTTTTACGCCAACTATACTTTCAAACGATGAAGTGACAAAATTAAAAGAGAAATACGGCATAAAAAAGAAATTTATTTTATATGTTCCTGGCGGTTTTGATAGTAGAAAAAACTTTGAAAATCTTTTGCAGGCATTTACGCTTTTGCCTAATTTTTTTCAGACAAATTATCAGCTTGTAATAGCCGGCAGAGGTCCAGAGAGCCATAAGCACGCAATCAAAAACTTGGCAAGCAAACTTGGTATTCAAAATAGCATTATCTTGACTGGATATGTTAGCAATGAGGATCTTTTATCTTTTTATAATACTTGCGATCTTTTTGTTTTTCCGTCAACGCATGAGGGATTTGGCTTGCCGCTTCTTGAGGCCATGGGGTGCGGGGCAGCCGCTATAGGCTCAAATTTGACGAGTATACCGGAGGTTGTAGGCAGGAGCGACGCCCTGTTTGATCCATTTAAGCCGGAGTCTATTGCCCAAAAGATCACTGAAGTTTTAACAGATGACAATTTTTTGTTGGAGTTAAAAAAACATAGCCTTGAGCAAGCAAAAAAATTCTCATGGGATACTAGCGCAAAAAAGGCGATAAGTGGATTTGAAAACAACTATAAGCAAAAACCAACATCAACATTAAAAACTTCAACGAACAGTAAACCAAGACTTGCTTTTGTGTCACCGTTGCCGCCGCTAGAATCCGGGATAGCGGACTATAGCGCAGAGCTATTGCCGTTACTTACAACATACTACGATATTGATGTAATTGTAGACCAAAATATAGTGACCAACGGGTGGATTTTAGAGAATTTGCCAATTAGAAGCGTGGATTGGTTCGCCAAAAACTCATTCGCTTATGACAGAATATTATACCACTTTGGAAACTCGCATTATCACTTGCATATGTTTTCACTCATTGAAGAGCATCCGGGCATTGTAATGTTGCATGATTTTTTTCTCAGTGGGGCTCTAAACTGGATGGAAACAGCCGGTATGAAATATGCGTTATCAAAAGAGCTATACCACTCGCACGGCTTTAAAGCTTTGCTTGATGATAAAAATATCGGTAGAGAATATGCAAAACAACACTATCCTTGTAACTACAGCGTACTATCAAACGCTGTCGGCGTAATAACACACTCTGATTATTCAATACAAAAAGCTCACGATTGGTATGGGCTTACTAGCGAGCATTTCTGCAAAGTGCCTTTTTTAAAAGATGCATTAAGGCTTGATAAGGTCAACGCAAGACAAAGATTAGGCATTCCAGATGATGCCTTTGTGGTATGCAGCTTTGGGATGATAGGAGCCACAAAATTAAATACTGTTTTATTAGATGCATGGTTGAGACTGGATATTGCATTCAATAAAAAAGCATATCTTATTTTTGTCGGTAAACAAAATCTTGGAGAATATGGCAAGAAGCTAAATGCAAAAATTGCCGAATCAGGACAAAAAGATCGTATTTTTATCACAGACTATGTTGATACTCAAACATATACCGACTATTTGGCAGTTGCTGATGTCGCCGTACAATTAAGAACCGACTCAAGAGGAGAAACATCCGCTAGCGTATTTGATTGTTTATCTGCAAAAATACCACTTATCGTAAATTCACATGCAACAATGTCTGAATTGCCGGACGATGGCAGCTTAATAAAACTTGAGGATAACTTTGAAACAAATAGTCTTAGTATCCAACTTAAAAATATATATAACGACCAGGTTTTAAGAAACAACCTTGCTTTTAATGCGGAAAGATTCATAAATTTATATCACTCATCCGATGTGGTCTCAAAGGCTTATTATTGTGCTATAGAAAATTTCTATAGCCGTAGTGACTATAGCATAGACACTCGGCTACTCAAATCTATTGCCGCTAATAATGTCGAGACAATACCACAGCACACAGACATTATGCTTTGCGCTAAATCTATATATAAAAATAATTTACAAACAAAACAAAAAAGACTTCTTGTAGATATTTCAGCCATTGTCCATGGTGATTTAAAAACCGGAATACAAAGAGTAGTACGCTCCATCTTACTGCAACTGATGCAAACTCAACCGACAGGCTACAGAGTTGAACCTGTTTATGATATTGGGGGTTGCTATATGTTTGCTAGAGAATATAGCTTCAATCTAATAGATATGCCACATATAGAGGGAGACGATATTGTCAATGTCCATGACGGTGACATTTTTTTTGGACTAGATTTTTTCTCTAGCGGCACAACAAAGAATGAACAACTATTTGTTGATTGGAGAAACAGAGGTGTTCATATTTATTTTGTAGTGTACGATATCCTACCAATATTGCATCCAAACTGTTTCATAGAGAGAGCCGATGAAATTCATACAAAATGGCTCAATACAGTCGTTAAGGTATCTGACGGCATATTATGCATATCTAAGTCTGTTGCGGATGATGTAACTAAATGGATAGAAGAAAATAAACCAAATCAAAACAGCGAATTAATTATCAGCTGGTTTCATCTAGGCTCAGATATTGAAAATAGTAGTCCGAGCAGAAAACTTCCCGACGAATCAGAAGATTTGCATATGCTGTTGAAAGCAAAAACTAGTTTTTTGATGGTAGGGACTATAGAACCAAGAAAAGGGCACAAGCAAACATTGGAAGCCTTTGAATTATTATGGCAAGACGGTATAGATATAAATCTAGTCATTGTCGGGAAAGAGGGTTGGCTTGTCGATACTCTAATGGAGAAAATAAACTTACATCCAGAGCTGAATCAAAGACTATTTTGNNCCTATCGGAAATATATAATAGCTGTCCTGTTTTGATAGCAGCCTCTATTGCGGAGGGCTTTGGGCTACCCATCATTGAGGGAGCACAACACGGTCTTGATATCATAGCGAGAGATATTCCAGTATTCAGGGAAGTAGCCGGAAATAATGCTTTTTACTTTCAAAGCGACAAGGCAGAGGATTTATCAGATGCGATAAAAGCTTGGTTAAGCTCAGATAGGCGAAATATATCTAACAATATAAAATGGCTAACATGGTCGGAAAGTGCAAACAGTATAATAAATACAATTTTTAAAGAGTATAGTAAGACTTGAGAGAAACCTATCTCTATAAATGGTCAGAGCCCCCTATGATATAGGGGGGGGGGTTCGTAGATTTAGGAAGGAAATTAGTACATATCCCCCATGCCA
>DIZY01000002.1:473-3448 GCA_002428055.1 Helicobacteraceae bacterium UBA6016 | reverse complement strand
AACGGGGGAATCGGAAACGGCGCGCTGGGCGGCATCTGCCACTCTTTTAGCGGTGACGGGCGGTGTATCAGCCTTCTAAAAGTACTGCTGACCAACCACTGCATTTTCGACTGCGCCTATTGCAAAAACAAATCATCCAACGACATCAAAAGAGCGGCATTCACCCCAGAGGAGTTAGCCCGTCTCACTATCGAGTTTTATAGGCGCAACTACATCGAAGGGCTGTTTCTTAGTTCTGGCATCGTCAAAGACGCCGACCACACAATGGAGCTAATGCTTCGCTGTGTGCGACTGCTAAGGGGAGAGTACCGTTTTGGCGGCTACATCCATATCAAGCTCATACCGGGAGCCTCGGAGGAAGCGGTAAACGAAGCGGCAAGACTGGCGGATAGAGTAAGCTCAAATATAGAACTGCCGAGCGAAGAGAGCCTAAAGCTTCTAGCTCCAGACAAGTCCAAACAAAGTGTATTTGAGCCGCTTACGCTTGCCAGGCAGACGAATATCTCCATGTCCACGCAAATGATAGTAGGGGCGACGCCTGAGAGCGACCTTGACATCATCAGGCTTAGCGAGGGGCTATACAAAAAACGGTTTTTGAAGCGGGTCTACTACTCCGCCTATATTCCGGTCAACCAAGACAAAAGACTACCTGTACCATTTGGCTTCAAACCGCCGCTTCTTCGTGAACACAGGCTCTATCAGGCGGATTGGCTGATGAGGTTTTACGGGTTTGGCTCATCGGAGATATTAAGCGAACAAACGCCGTTTTTAGATGAGAAACTAGACCCAAAAAGCGCATGGGCGATTCGTAATATCCATTATTTCCCCGTAGACATCAACCGTGCAAGCTATGAAGAACTCATCCGCATACCAGGCCTTGGACTTGCCGGAGCCAAAAAAATCATAGAGGCGAGACGGTACAAAAAGCTAGGGCTTGATGAGCTAAAGACGCTTCGCATTTCGACAAAAAAATGCAGATTTTTTATTGTTGCAAAAGACCATTTTCCAACCGAGCCACCCAGAGAGAAGGTATATTTGGCATTGGCAAACACGGAGGCAAAAACGAACACAATAAATCTATTTTCACTAAACGGGGAGGCTATATGACGACAGCGGTATTTGACGGGAGTTTCGAGGGATTAATGGAGCTCTCTGCTTTTTTGCATAGAAGCAAACTATCCTTCGACGAGGTATCGGACATAGAGGATAACAGCTCACTTTTTAGCGAAAATATCTACGCCGATGAGATTGTGTCAGTGGTAATCGAAAAGCTAGATATAGAGAAGCTCAAAACCGTCTTTTTGGCGCACGACAAGGCGACATATAAGACGATAGTTAACCACTATATCGAAATGATGGACGATAAGCCGACAATGGATACAACCGTCAAGCTAAACGAGCTGGAGCATATCGTAACAAGAGAGGCGCACAAGTACAAAGGATTTATCAGATTTGAAATGAGCGAAGTCGGATTTTTCGCCCGTATCGCCCCGAAGCACGACATCTTGCCGCTTATCGCCCCTCATTTTTGGGAGCGATTCGGCGATGAGAGGGTAATATATGATGAAAACAGAGGAGTAGCCGCACTTATCGACAAGAGCGGATATAGGCTCGTATCGGCAAGCGTAGAGAGGTTTGAAAAGCATGAGAGCGAACAGAGATTTGAGGGGCTTTGGAGGAGATTTTTTGAGAGCGTATCTATCAAGGAGCGGGCAAACAAAAAACTTCAGCAGAGTTTTGTGCCACTCAGATATAGAGAGTTTATGAGCGAATTTTCATCCATAGGATATACGCCACAAGTACCAGCGTAACGGCGTTTGCGGCTATTACAGGCATAGCGCCTGTAAGTAGACCGTAAAGTAGCCAAAGAAGCACACCGACAAAAAGCATAGAGAAAAGCCCTAGAGATAAATCTTCACTCTTTCGTGTCCTATATACTTTGAGCGCTTGCGGCACAAAAGCGGCGGTCGTGAGAAACGCCGCCGTGAAACCGATGAGTTCAGTCATTTATTTGAGAGTCGATATATACTCTGCTACTGCAGCTTTTTGTCCGTCGTCTATACCCTTGGCTTGTCCTACCATTATCATCTTCTGTGCCTTGCCGTATGTGCCGTCCACATATCCTTTTAACATTTTCATGGCATCGTCCTTGCTAAGCCCTGCAAGTTTCGGATATGTGGCTTTGCCTTCGCCTTTTTCGCCATGGCACGCTGCACATTTAGTTGCAAACAGTTGTTTGCCATCCACAGGAGTAGCCACCGCCTTTGGAGCCTCTACGGTTTTTGGCACCTCTGCCGTCGCAGGCGCATTGGTTTGTATCTGGGCAACTCTCTCTTCTACTTTTTTATCTCCGCCGCATCCGGTAAATATGAAAGCGGTAGCCGCTATACCTGCAAAAATAACACTTTTTTTCATCTTCTGAGCCTTTTTAATTTTTAAAATATTTTAGCAAGAATTTCGGGAGCGTTCCACTCTTTTTTGACCTCATCGCTAAAAACTACCTCTTTTAGATTGATTTGCCCCATCTTAACACTATATGCATCTTCACGGAAGCACTGCGCATAACCTGTCTCCGTCTCGTGTACAATAATGCTGTGGAGTCCCACATTTGCCTCGCCGTTTGCGAAAGCAAATTCACGCAGTACCGCATCGACAGCTACAAATATCAGACGGCTGAACTGCTCGGCAGAGGGGCTGATAGGTAGTAGCGCCCATCTATGGCTATATCGCTTGGCAAACTCTATATATTCACCATCATCCTTATCCCAAATAGCTATAGCATGGTCGAAAGAGTCCACGACATCACGCACCGCCCCTTTCATAAGCCCAAAATCCATCACCATCTGCCCATTGTCAAGGGTGTCGGAGCTTAGTAGTATCTCGGCTTTGTAGCTATGTCCGTGTATCGAGTATTTGCACCGCTCGGTGGAACAGCCCCGTACGATATGGGCGTTTTCAAATTTAAAAAGTTTTCT
>DIZY01000002.1:279-437 GCA_002428055.1 Helicobacteraceae bacterium UBA6016 | reverse complement strand
TCCGTCGCCAAAGAATCGCAGTAATCTTTTGAGGCAAAAAGCGACGCTTCCACCCTAGCCTCTTGCAGGGCGCTTCCCAGCATCGCCGCTATTTTGCTAGACACCGTGCCGCCCTCTTCCACCATCTCTAGCCACACCCGCAAATCATTGACTTTGCC
>DIZY01000002.1:0-174 GCA_002428055.1 Helicobacteraceae bacterium UBA6016 | reverse complement strand
TTTCTCTCCGTCCGCTATTTTGGCATATTTTTTTGATGTTTTTTTCATCGACTCTATGACCGCCTCTAGCGCCGCTTCTCTGACATTAGGTAGCTTGCCGCTTTGCTGTCGCATCGTCTCATGCAACCCCTCGTAGCCGCGCAATACCTTCTTCTCCAGTTTTGAGTCGTCAAG
>DIZY01000131.1:1159-5545 GCA_002428055.1 Helicobacteraceae bacterium UBA6016 | reverse complement strand
CCGTTTGGCTGGCTAAAACAGTTTTGCTTGATGATATATGTGAGCTTCCCGCCGCCCACTTCAAAACTTCTCGTCACAAAGTCTTGTCCGACGGTGTGTATCTCGCCTTTTGAACGCCCCGTGATATGGATGCCGTATTTTGCCGCCAAAACCTTAGCAGACTCCATCCATACCGCATCTAATCGCCTATGATAGACGAGATTTAGCACACACTCGCTTTCGCCGTTTCCAAGTAGCTCCCCCGAAAATATCCCTCCGCGAAGCGTCTTATCGTTGTTTAGGTCATGCGCCAGTAGCTTGACAAGGGCGTTAAGCGGACGGGATAATATCTCGCACTCATGCACCTCAAAAAACCGCTTCTCACGGTTGGTCAGCGCAAAATAAAGCCCGTCGTCACCCTCTTTGTAGACCCGAAACTCCACACGGTCTCGAAAATTTGCCTCAGGGCTCTCAAAAACCTCAAATTCAGCCGACCAAAGATGCCCGAACTCCTCTTTTAGAGTCTCCAGCTTGCGGGATAGCTGCGCCGCATATCCGCCCTCATGGTTGACACAGGCGTTACATACGCCGAAATGTTTGCAATTTAAATCACCCATTTTTTTCCAGTATGTGCAAATATTCCACAGTTTGTGATGCTTTATGATTTCTATTTTCTGTTTTATCGGCCTTAAATCTTTGATATTCTGTAGTTGCCAAATCATAATGACCGTATTTTTTCATAATTGCCCTAGTTTCATCCTCGCTCATCAGCCCCTCGTTGTTGTAGCTTAGAAAAATATATTTAAATTTTGCATTTTTGATTAGCTCTTCAAAAGCCGTTTTAACTTCATTTTTTTTGCAATAACGAGACCTCTCATACTCCCTAAGTCCAGTCTTGCCCTTTGGTTCAAACTTATCATACAGAGCTATTGTATTGAGCAGATGATAGTTTGCGCCGTACTCTCTAGCATTATAAGGAGGGTCAAGATACAAGATGTCTCCCTCTATTTTTTTGATGAGCTTGTTGGCGTCCTCATTGTAGACTTCGTGATTATTGTCATTTATCTCGTAAGTTGCCGCCTTTAGCTCCAGTGGCTTCTCTGCTGATTTTTTGAGATGTTTCAGATAGGCGCCGTATACACTGGCGGTGTTTGCCACTTTATCCGCCGCCTCAAGTAGGCTAGCTAACAAGAAGTAGTAGTCGTCCTCATCTATTTTTTTACTTTTGCGCCACTTGTTTATCTCAAATCTTATTGCATCTATTTTTTGACCGTTGTCTGCACTAAAGTATTGCCTCTCGCTTTTGCCTCCAAATGAGTAATGCTCAAAAACAAAACCTTTTTTGCCGCTCAAACTGGCAAGTTCGGCAAGCATATCGCCCCTGTCCTTTGCCTCGTGGTTGCCTATGTAGTTTCTGCACAGGGTAAAGCTATATGCCTCCCTATCGTTAGCTATTACTTTTTTTACATCTTTTTTAAATATTCTTCCCACTGCCCCCGTACCTGCAAATATATCGCAAAAAACAGTCTGCGCTGATGGATGCGCCGTGTCAATAATGGTGTTTTTTAAAAAATCAGATAACTTTTGTTTTGAGCCGATGTAATTCATTATTTTTGCTCTTTTTTATTTTTTAATAATTCAAGGGGGCTGACTTCCAAAAACTCCGCAAGCTCAACAACATTGCTTTTTATAGGCACAAACTTATCCGACAAAATATTTGAAAGTTGAGTTTTTGATATACCGAGCATTTTGGCTAGCTCACCGAGAGAGCCTATTTGTTTTTTTGCCATCAACTCTTTTACCTTGAATTTGTCAATCTCAACCAAAATTATACCCAACTTTTTCTATAATGTCAAATATTTTATGAACTATTTTTAATTATTTTTTGAACTAACTAATTCGTTTAGCTTCCTGCGCCACTTGTACGGGTCATACCAAAAGCAACCTATGCATCCTTTTTCATCGTGCGGGTTGCCACTCCAATTTTCATCACCCTTATACCAAAAATTGATACCAGGAAAAGAGCCTCTTTTGTTTGTTTTGAAGCAACTTTCGCATTGTCTTGATTTCCAAAGGTTATTATTTCTATTAAGCAAGATAAATTTATTTTTTAAATCTTTATCAGACAAGCCATCATTTTTTTCTTCATTTTTATTCCATCTTATTTGTGGAAATTTATGATCTATTTCCAGTTCTTTTGGGCTTAGTTTCCTTAGTAGAACAGCCTCAATGCAGCCATACAGATCTTTTACTTTTTTTGCAATTTTAGGGGTAATTTGAACCCTAATGCTTACTGTTTCTAGGAGTTCTAATGTTTTTAACTTTCTGTGCGATGTTGTTTTCTTGCAAGTATTACAAAATATTCTTGCCTCCCATCGTCTATGTGTCGGCTCTTCAAATTGTACACCTTTTTCATCTCTCCAAGTTTGCCAAGTTTTCGCTTGTCCTGACTTTAGTTCACACTTTGTACAGTGCCATTGTAAATCTTTTAAAACTTCCCAATCTTGATATGAGATTGTATTTTCTTTGAATGGGTTATTTGCCATTTTCTTTCTTTCCAATAACCTCAACAGATTTTAATTTTCTTTGACCAATGCCTTTTGTATGCTCATCAAAATGTGTGTCAACTATCGTGCCATTTTCATATTCTTTTTTTAGATAATATTTATTGTTTAAGTAGCTATCTTCGCAAAAATCATTGTAGCCATTGCTATTTTGATTATCTATTGAAACTTTGACCGAAACTCCATTGTCAATATATCTTTCTTCAAATTTTTTACCATTTTTTACGCCTCTCATTAAAACCCTTTCTTAAAAACCAAAATATACTCATGCTTAAAAATAAAATAATCATTCTTAAGCGCACGATACCGCCAAATGTTATTTTGACCTATTTTACCCCGATTGCCCTCAATGTTTTTGACTATTACGCCTTTTAGTTTGACCTTGAAATTTAGCTTAATATGGTGCATTAGATAAAAGCCAAGCGGTATGACTTCGCTGTTTTTGTATACATCGCCGATGACAACTGCGAAGTATCTGTTTTTGTCGAGATGCGGCATAAAATTTTTGCAGATAGCTATAAATCTATCGACAAACTCTTTTAGTTCGGTACAGTTGCTAAGGTCTTCTTTTTTGTCGGTGAATTTGACTATATCCCAATATGGCGGATGGAGCAGGGCAAACTGAAATTTTTTGTCACCCAAAAATTCAAAAGATGCGGCATCTTCCGAGTTTGCGTTTTTTATGAGTGGATTATTTTGGAGTCCTAGACCCTCCACGTAGCTTATCATCTCGGGGTTTATATCAAAGCCGATATAGTCCCGCCCCAGCTTTTCGCACTCAATAGCCGTAGTGCCGCTACCCATAAACGGCTCAAATACCATCTCGCCAGCTTTTGTGTAGCGTCTTATGAGTTGATTTGGAATTTGCGGAACAAAGTTACCGTGATAGATATTTTTGTGTTTTCCGCTTTTGTCTCGCTCATTTATGAGCCACAAACTTTCGACATTGATGTCTAGCTCTTTCCAATTTGACAGCTCAAGGTCGTTGTAGGCGTTCATTTGGCAAAACCGTTTCTATTTTTTTGCATGGCCTCAAATTCGGCTAGTATCTCAAGGCTATTTTTGTATTGCTCCTTAAAAAAAGCTTCCAGAGCAGAGTATTGTTCATTTTCTATGATAAATGCGCCGTTGTTAATGCTTGGCATCTCGATGGATATTTGGTATGCGAACAAAAGCTCCAAATACTCTTTTCGCTTCGTGGAGTCAACCATAAGCGGCAAAAACCCGTTTTTGAGCAGGGGGATGTTGGCAAGCAGTCTAGCCAGCCGTCCGTTGCCGTCAAAAAACGGGTGTATGGTAACAAACGAAATATGTAGCTTTGTATAGCACCTTAGCGCATCTTTTAGGCTTAGAGCGGTTTTTTGATACTCGTTTAGCAGCCCAAACCAAGCCCCCATCAAAAACTCTACGGCATTCGGATGCGGATACTCAAAATATTTTAGCTTGCCGTCAATCGTAAAATTTCTGCCATTTATCTCTTTTTTGTATTCGCCGACAGGTCTAAAAATATCTATCACTGCCTCGTTTTGAACGGCGCTATGAAGAGTGAATAAATCCTCTTTGGTTATGCTCTCTTTTTGAAGCAACTCATACACAAGGTTGATTGCTCTGGCGTGCCCGATGACTTCGTTGTGCTCTCTGAGCGGCTTGCCGCCGATTGTCAATCCCTCTTCGATGACAAAGTTTGTCTCTCCAAGCGTGAGTGAGTTGCCCTCAATGGATGCGGAGCTGTGTGTCCATTCGACTCTTAGTCTGGAGAGAAGGGCGGAGCGTAAGTCTGGATCTAGATTTTCCACAAATTTAAATGTCATTTAAAACTCGCTACTAGATTTTCGACTATCAG
>DIZY01000131.1:643-993 GCA_002428055.1 Helicobacteraceae bacterium UBA6016 | reverse complement strand
GAGAGCGGCACATCTTCTATCGTTTTGGGATTTTCCATCTTCCTTATCCGAAAGAAAAGCGCAAGGTCTTTTTCACGAGTATTGCGAATCATGAAGTCTTTAAAAGGCGCCATGGACTTCGTAAACGCCTCGTCATACGCTATTTTCTCTTCCATATAAGGCTTTATCCCCTCGTCATACGACTTTTTGCCGATGGGCTCCATGATAAAAAATGTAAGCACCATCGCAAGAGAGACAAGTATCTGGGTGGGCGGCATCTGCTGTGTACCGATAGCCGTACGAAGAAACGAAAAGACGATAATAAGCCTCGTAAAGCTCGTCATCACGAGAACGAGTGACGGCGCAAGGAC
>DIZY01000131.1:0-549 GCA_002428055.1 Helicobacteraceae bacterium UBA6016 | reverse complement strand
AAAGCCGCCAAAAAGAGAAATATCGTAAAAAGTTTTTTCATAACGGTGATTTTACACAAACCCCATTTAGAGACTCCCTTTTTGTGGGCTATTAATGCAAAATTGTCTAATATTCACTATAAAGTACGCAGGAATGAACAAGTCCACTCCTGCTACGCTAGGCGCTATGCCGCTAAAGCTACCCGCCAAAAGGCGGGAGAATAAATAAAGTTTTCAAAGGTTAGATATGTCAGTTTCGGTGATAATTATGGCGGCAGGGCAAGGCACGAGAATGAAATCCTCTACGCCAAAGGTTTTGCACAAGATTTGCGGCAAACCGATGATTTATTATGCTATCCGTGAGGCAAAAAAGCTAAGTGACGATGTGCAGGTGGTCTTGTATCACGAGGCTGAAGCGATAAAGGCGGTCATAGAGAGCGAGTTTGAAGGTATTGGCTTTTGCATTCAAGACCATGTGAACTTCCCCGGCACGGCGGGAGCGGTGATGGCGGCAAACCCAAAATGCGACAGGGTAATAGTGCTAAACGGCGATATGCCGCTAGTCTCGGC
>DIZY01000096.1:8370-14651 GCA_002428055.1 Helicobacteraceae bacterium UBA6016 | reverse complement strand
GCGCTTCCGGCTCCGACTATCATGTGTATCTCGTCGATGAAAAGAACGACATTCTCCTCTTTTTCGATCTCGGAGAGCACCCCTTTGAGCCGCTTCTCAAAATCTCCCCTGTATTTCGTACCCGCAACGAGTGCGCCCACATCAAGAGCGAAGACTCTAGCGTTTTTGAGCGGGGCGGGAACGCTATTATCGGCTATTCTTAGAGCAAGCCCCTCGACCACGGCGGTTTTGCCCACTCCCGGTTCACCTACCAGTATCGGATTGTTCTTTTTGCGCCGACAAAGCACTTGCGTTGTGCGCTCTATCTCCTCAGCTCTTCCGACGACTGGGTCGATGCTCCCTGTCTTTGCCAAGGCGACAAGCTCTGTCGTGAACTCTTCCAGATAAGATTTTTTTCGCTCCGCTTTTTTTGGAGCTTCCGTCGCCCCCTCGCTACCAAAGCTAGATATAGCCTCCAAAATATCCAGCTTCTCTATCCCGTAAGATTTGATAAGCATCACCCCAAAGCTTCCATCTTCATCAAAGAGCGCCGCCAAAAGGTCGTTTCTATCCGCCTCCTGCTTGCCTGAGCCTTGCACTTGGAGTATCATACTCTGCATCACCCGCTGAAATGCCGCCGTCTGCACGGGCTCGATTTTGAGGTCTTTTGGCATTCTCTCTATTTCGTTATCCAAAAACTCCGATAACGCCACCTTGACCTCTAGTGTGTTTACGCCTATCTCTTGCAGTATTCTGTCCACTCCGCTATCGTCAAGCAGTGCATAGATAAGGTGTTCGACCATGATGTATTCGTGGTTTCTGTTCCTTGCCTCTCTAAAGGCGTTTACGAGAATTAGGTTTAGTTCTTTGCTTATCATTTTTTACTCTTCTTCCATTGTGCATCTAAGGGGAAAGCCATTTTCTCTCGCTAGCTCTATCGTCTGTTCTACCTTGGTTTCCGCTATCTCCTGAGTGTAGACCCCGCAAACGGCGTAGTTTTCAAGGTGTATTTTGTGCATAAGCCGTACCGATTCGGCTTCGCTTTTGCGAAAAACCGTCATTAAGACCTCTATGACAAACTCCATTGTAGTGTAGTCGTCATTGTGCATCAGCACTTTATACCGTTTTGGTCTGTCTAGCCCGAAGATGGTGGTGTCTTCGGTTTGTCCATCTGTTTCAAAGCTCATTTTTTCGTCTTTCTGAATTTTTATTTAGCATTATAAGCGTTAAAGCGTAAAAAAATTGCTTATAGTTATTAATCTAGTATTTATACGCAAATGATTACAATGGAGCAATTATTTATGTCGTTATAGTAAGGATGCAAAATGGCTACTACTTCTGAGACGAACTACGCAAAAGGCACAGTGTCTTTAAAAAAAATACCGAAAAAGGGTGAAAATGTAAATCTATTTTTACGACCCGGGGATGAGCTAAATCTTGGCGTAAATCTTGAAAATGCAGAGCTTCAGCTTGTGGGCTCAGATGTCATAGCCACTTTGCCTGGTGGCGGTCAAATCACTTTTGTTTCGCTAGGGATGATGGCGTTTGAGGACGGAGCGCCGACAATCAAACTTCCAAGCGGTCTTAAGATGGATATCGGGGATGTATTAAATAGGGTGCAAGACATTGCTACCGCCCCGAAAGACGCCATATTGGTGTCCGGTCCAGTATCTACGCCGGATGAAAAAGATGAATCCAAAAAAGAGACGCCTCAAAAAAGCGAAGAGGCTCCGGTAAATAACTATAACGCTTTTTATGTAGAAGTGCGCCCAGAGGTGAAGCCGCAAGATGAGTTTGCAGCAAAGAGCAGTTTTGATAAATATGAAGCGCCTGCTTCATTACAAAGTATTAGCGTCGATGCGCCAAGAGCGGATATAGTCAGAAAAACAACTTACACATCGGACGCAGTTTATAGGCAGGTGGTCGCAGAGGTCCCTAAAAATGACTTTGATGCGTACAAAAGCGACTATGTCGATTATGCACCTAAAAATGACTTTGATGCCAAAAAAAGTGACTATGTAGACTATATCCCCAAAAATGACTTTGACGCCAAAAAAAGTGACTATGTGGACTATGTTCCAAAAAGTGACTATATGCTAAAAAATGACTACACCGGTTATGGAAGCGGCTCAGGAACAGGAACAGGAACAGGAACAGGAACAGGAACAGGAACAGGAGAAGGAACAGGTCCTGGGCAGGTGACTGAGGCTGCCAAACCTGTTTTTTATTTTAAAGCGTCCACTCATCAAATGCAAGGAATAGAATCTATAGACGAAAATGGCGTAACGCAGGTGCTTGGTGGGGGCGGTAGTGTGGATTCGTATGTATCTGATAGTGAACCTGCCCAGTTTGAGAATGAGACTATAGACAAGAGTGCAGACGGTAGCGATTTGACGATAAGGTTGGACAACCCCGACTTTTTTGCCAACGATGATGCCAGCAATTATCTATCTAGGGTTATAAGATTTGCTCCGCAGATGCCTGAAGGGTTTTATGTGGATAGCTTCAGTCTCAATGGTTTGCCTGGCCAGTTTACGCTAATTAACAAAGACGGCAATGCTATAGTCGGAAGCTCAGTAGCTAGAGAAGATATGCTCTTTAAAGATGCAAACGGTAATGCAGTTGAAATTGACGACCCAAATTTCTTGACGCTAACAAAATATGCCGAATTTAGCGTCAAATATGATACAGCCGCTCTTCCGGCTAAATTTGATATATCGATTACGGCAAATTATCAACTCGATTCGACATATGCAGATACTACGGACATAAATCCAAGCCAAAGTTTCACAAATGATTATACGATTGTTGCAAAAGAGGTAACCGAGGCTGATGATTTTGTATATGACAAAGCTGAGGTAAGCGGACAGGATGAAGGATTTGTATTTGCTACAAATGTTAACGGCAATATTGTAAAAGATGGCGGCGGGAATAGTACTATCATAGGCGGTAAAGCAAGCGATACGATATATGACGGCGGCGGCAATGATACTGTAAGCGGCGGGCTTGGAAATGATACATTTTACGGCGGCTCAGGATATAACACAATAGACGGAGAGGGCGGCGTTGACAAAGCGAGTTACTCTACCGTAAGCGGTTATACGACAGATGAAGCGGAGGTGCTTTATACAAACGACAATCTTACAGCGGAAGAGTATGCAAAGCTAACAGGTAGCTTCGATGAAGACGGCGACGGCGACTTATCCGACAATTCTACTGCGACGCAAATGCTCTCGTACTCCAATGGCGTGTATGTGGATTTAGCTGGATTTACCGTTGCCGGAGTGGATTTTGACAATGACGGTGTGGATGATACTATCCATGTTATGTCAAAGTTTGTCGATAAAGAGGGTTTTGCATACGATGCAGACGGAAACGCTATCTCTACAACAAACACCGGCAATTACGATGAGTTACTCTCTCTTGGCTACGACCAACTTACAAATGTGGAAAATGTCGACGGAAGCGCTTATAACGATACCATGTATGGCAATGCGAGCGCAAATACGATTAACGGCGGCGCTGGCTCCGATGTTATCGACGGTAGGGACGGGGTGGGCAATACGATTAACGGCGGCAGCGGATATGATATGCTCTATAGCGGCAGCGGTATTGATACGATTGACGGCGGCAGCGACACGGATACTGCAAATTTCCAAGGCGCTGCAGGGGCGGTTGAGGTGCGTTTGGATAAGCCTGACGGAGAGGAAAAAGATGATTATGTGATAGGCGATGCCAATGACGGCGATGCTCTCACTCTTAACGATAGAGATACACTCATTAGTATAGAAGATATTGTCGGTTCAGGCTTTAATGATACGATAGTGGGTAACGGCTCTACAAACTATGTACAAGGCGGCGCCGGAGACGATACCTTCATGCCAGGCGGCGGTTATGACTTTATCGACGGCGGAACAGGTAGCGACCTTCTTACATACTATAAACAGGACTACATAAGTCAAAATGCGCTAAATGCATGGGAGGATATGCAAGGTATTACCGTAGACCTCAACAGCACCGACTTTACAATGATAAAAGAGACGACAAGCGGCAGGTTAATCGACCTTGTCAAAAATGTCGAGGAGATTAATGCGACAGAGGGTAGAGATGTTATTTACGGAGGTTCAGCGGCAGAGACACTCTACACCTACGGTGGCAACGACCGTATAGAAACAAGAGGCGGCAACGACGCGATATATGCCGGAGAGGGTGACGACTATATTAGACCTGGTGCGGGAGTTGATACGGTTTACGGCGGAGACGGCACGGACTACTTAGAGCTTTATGATGACGGGTTGGTTGCAGGGCAGACTCTAGGGATAAGTGATAGCGGAACAATTCAATACTCGCTGGACGGCGGTACGAATTGGAACGACGGCTACGATGCAAACGGCGGCATCAACAAAGCTTACGAGGTGGAGAGCGTCGGTTTTACTAATAATATCGAAACGGTGTACGGTAATGCTTCGGATAATACAATAAACGGCTACGGCGGCGCAGATACGATAAACGGCGGAGACGGCGCCGATACGATAAGAGGCGGAGACGGCGCAGATACGATAAACGGCGACAACGGCAATGATATACTATACGGTGAGCGTAATAACGATACGATAAACGGCGGGGCTGGTGACGACATAATATACGGTACGGCATTTTATGCAAGTGGCGAACAGGATATAGATACCATAGACGGCGGCAATGGGGTTGACTGGGCGGACTATAGAAATGTAGTAAATACACATGGACTTACAGTAATGCTGAATGGCTCATCTGCCGCTACGATAGCATTTGCCGGTACCGCTACCGGAGCTACTTATGAAGATACCGTGGTAAATATTGAAAACTTCAGGGGTGGACAAGGAGTGGATAATATTACCGGAGATGCCGGTGATAACATACTTGATGGCTGGAGTGGAAATGATACTTTGAGCGGCGGAGACGGCAACGATACTTTGATCTATACCAGCGGCACAGATAAGCTGTACGGTGAAGCTGGGGATGATAGGTTTGAGTTAACTGTAATCAATAGTGCCGCGATACTTGACGGTGGTGTAGGTACTGATACGCTGTATGTCAACGGCAACCTAAATTTTAGCGGCATGGCGGATGCTAATTTTGAGGGCATAGAGGTTTTGGATGTTGCTACCGGCAGGACGGCTACACTATCACTTGACCAGTTCAGTGAACTAACTACATTTTTGGGTGCAGGCAATATTACTGCGAACGGTACGGCTGGAAATGATACATATAATTTAAGCGGTAAAGATTTTACTAGTTTTACCGGTAAAATTTATTTGAACGCCGGCAACGGTTCCGATACTTTGATTATAGATGCTACGCAGACATTAGCGATGGATTATAACTATTTTGATACTTTTGAAACACTGCAAAGCGCTGCCGGTTCGACATTTGTTGTGAACGGTGATTATGCGGCAAACAAGAACGACACTATGAACTTTTTGACCTCCAACCTCAATCTCACGGGGGTAAACGGAGATATACAAGTAAACGGCGGCACGGGCAACGACCTGTATTACATTGACTTGACAAATGTCGATAAAGTCGATTTTGACGGCGGCACGGGAGCGGATACGGTTGATTTTAGAGGCACGGTAAATACGGGAACGACTAATGTCTTCGGCGATAGCGCAGGGGAGCTAGACGCTTTTGATAACATAGAGACGCTAAGGGTTAGCAATATGACAATCAACGGCACTCTCGAAATACCGGCAGATGCTTTTGACCAGTGGGATAGTAGCGATGCTGCGGCTACGGATTTGACGCTCGATGTCTCAAATGCTACGCAAGCCTCAAGAATAGACATAGTGGACACTTCATTTGATTCTATGACAAACACGACGGCAGAACCGGATGTGTCGACGCCTACCGGAGATTTGGCGCTTAATACTAGTTATGCCGTAGATGTGGACGGCGATGCTGCTACAGATTTTAATCTGATGGTTAGTTAGGCTTAAGGGGTTAAATGAGCCGAAACGAATCCAAGCACGACGAACTTCTTCTCTCGTTCAAATATATCCTCGATTTTTACTACGGAGATATAGAGCTAAAGACTATAAATACGATACTGGCTCACGATAGACGCCATACGGAAGTAGATGACATCAAATACGGCGCAAAAGATTTTGGACTCAATTTTGAGCTGGCTGAATTTTCTGTAGATATTATCCAGTCTCATATTTTCCCGTGTATTTTGATAGGAGATGCAGGCCAAACTAGGGTTCTGTTGTCGCTAGAAGACGGTGTTGCCGAGGTGTTAAATCCAGTAGATAAGAGCATCT
>DIZY01000096.1:7584-8337 GCA_002428055.1 Helicobacteraceae bacterium UBA6016 | reverse complement strand
AAAAGGCAAAGAGTGGTTTTGGAAGCATCTATTTGAGGCAAAACCGGACATTATCCGCATTGCTATTTTTACCGTTTTTATAAATGTGTTTATTATTTTGGTTCCGCTTTATGCTATGAATGTTTACAATAGGGTCATTCCTAATTTTGCTACCGAGACGCTCTTTGTGCTTACGGTAGGCGTCATACTGATATTTTTATTTGATGCGCTGTTTAAGACGGTTCGGGTGTATATACTTGAGTCGATGGGTCGGCGTATCGGCAGTGCGCTTGAAGAGGAGCTGCTTAAGAGGCTGCTTTTGATACAAAGCGGACACGACCATCTGCTTGCGGGTTCAAAGGCAAATTTGTTTAAAGAGATTGCGCAGGTGCGTGATTTTTTTATGTCAAAGACGATTACTACCGCTCTTGATCTGCCTTTTGTGCTGCTCACTTTTGTTGTTATCTTTATTATATCTCCATCGATGGCGCTTATAACGCTTGTGTGCGGAGCGGTGATTATAGGTATTAATATGGCGTTTCATATACCTATTTTTGGACTTAGTCGCAAGCTTTTCAAAGACGGTCAGGTCAAGCACAACTATCTCTTTGAGACGATAAAAGGGATAGAGACGCTCAAACTCACCAATGCAACTACGAAACGGCTTTTTAAGTGGCGGCAGCTTGTCAATTTTTATAATTTTTTGAATCTAAAAATTCAGATGCATTCAAGTTTGGCAACCAATCTTTCGTATGTGGTTATGCAGATGGCTAC
>DIZY01000096.1:0-7411 GCA_002428055.1 Helicobacteraceae bacterium UBA6016 | reverse complement strand
GAGACTCAAAAACATATAGAGCTAGGCATCAAAAAACTGCACGGAGATATAGAGTTTAACGATGTTTCGTTCACATACTCCGGCTCAAAACAACCCTCATTGACGGCTGCTACATTTAAAATAAAAGCCGGTGAGAAAGTCGGTTTTATAGGTCGAACCGGAGCCGGCAAAAGCACTGTTTTGAGACTTTTGGCCGGATTTGACGCTCCAAAATCAGGAACTATCTTTATTGACGGGCATGAGATAAATACGATTCATCCGGTAGAGCTTCGAGATAACATCGGGATAATGCCGCAAGAGCCGTTTTTGTTTGCCGGAACACTCAAAGACAATATAGAGATAGGTAAGCAAGTGGGCAAGGATGCTCTTATAAAACTTTTGGCGATGACAGGGCTAGAAGAGCTAGTAAAACGATCCGGAGAGGGTGAAAACTTCCAGGTCGGAGAGGGCGGCTCTAGACTCTCTGTGGGGCAAAGGCATCTTGTGGGTCTAGCCCGTGCGCTTATCAACAACCCGCCTATTGTGATACTTGATGAGCCGACAACGGGTATGGATGTGGGGTTGGAGCGAGAGATGGTAGAACATCTAAAACCTGTGGTAAAAGATAAGACGCTTATCGTCATTACGCATCGTTTTGCGGCTCTCGACCTTGTAGATAGGGTGCTAGTCGTAAATAATGGACGGATAGTCGCTGATGGACCAAGAGATGCGATATTAAGGCAGCTACAGTCGCCTGTGCAGGCAGGAGCCAAATGATAAGCAAAATGATGCTGGAAAAGCGGTGGAATTATTATATTACCGTGGTTCCTATCGCTCTTTTCTTTTTTGTATTTCTGCTGTGGGCATCGCTCTCGGAGATAGATGAGGTGGTAAGAGGAGACGGCAAGGTGGTGCCGTCAGGTCAGACAAAAATCCTTCAGCATATGGAGGGCGGTATAGTCGCTGAAATGCTGGTAAAAGAGGGCGACAAAGTAGCCTTGGGACAGCCTATATACAAGCTTGACCAAGCATTTTTTACGGCGGATTTAAAAGAAAAAGATTTGGAACAGGTCTCGTTGCAAGCAAAAGAGCAGAGGTTATCATCTTTGATAGAGGGCAGGAGTCTAGTTTTTAGCAAAGAGATAAGTGATAAGTATCCTCAGATAGTACAAAATGAGATGCTAATTTTCAATAGCGAGAGACTCAATATGTCTGAACGACTAAATAGCTCTTTACAAAAAGCCGAACAGAGAAAATACGAGTTAAGAGAGCTAGAGATAAAGCAAAAAAACCTCTCTTTGGAGCTTGATATGGCCAAAGAAAATGCATACATAGCCGAACAACTTATGAAATCGGGTGCCGGTTCTAGAAAAGAGTATTTGGCGGAGATGGCCAAAAAACAAAATCTCATTACGCAGATAGACGAAGTAAAAAACCAAATTCCGGTAGTGCAGGGCAAATACAAAGAGGCTTCTTTTGAGCTAGGCTCCGTCAGGTCTGAGCTGCAATCAAAGCTATTAAACGAACTAAAGGATGTGAGGCTAAAAATAAGCCAGTTATCACAGCAAAGTGTTGCAAGCACCGATAGAACCAAAAGACTACTGATAACATCTCCGGTTAACGGAATAGTCAACAAATTGTATTTTCATACGATAGGCGGCGCTATTAAACCCGGCGATAAAGTAGCGGAGGTGACGCCTTTGGGGGAGGGTCTTACGATAGAGGCAAACATAAAAGCTTCCGACAGGGGAAGAGTGTGGATGGGGCAAAAAACAAATATAGAGATAACCGCATACGACTATGCTAGATACGGCAAAATAGACGGCGAACTCATCTATATAAGTCCGGACAGCTCTACAAACCAAAAAGGCGAGATACTATACGCCGTAAAAGTCAAGGCGGCAAAGGATAGACTCGGTAAGGATTTGCCGATAATGCCAGGTATGGAAGCAAATGTAAATATTATTACCGGCAAAAAGACAGTGCTTGGTTATATCTTTTTACCTATCAAGCGAATAGGGCAAAACGCTATGCTAGAGCCATAAATACAAACATAAAGACCAGCCGCAATTAAAGCTTTTTAAAAAAAATGGAGGATTTTTTAGATGTTCGGAACAATATTGAAACTTCAGGCGTTGCTTGAAAAACTCAAAAAAAATAAGGCTCTATGGTTTAATACGCTAACAGCGCTATCTATCGTAGGCATACTGGGCACGCTCTATTACCTCAACTCTATGACGACGAGAGCCGCCAAAAACCTATACGAATCTACAAATGCTAGTTATTTTTATGATTTGGAAATGAAAATTAACGATACCACCCAAAAACTTATGCTCGCAGGAAGTTTTAGTATCCAAAATCAAACAGTGGCGGCGACGCTATCAAATGCCGGAAATGGCGCCGCAATTACTGCGTTGCTCAAAAAAACGGCCGAAAATATGGGCGTTATTAGTAAGAGTGAAGTCGTGATTGATTTTTATTCAAAAGATTTAAAAAAAATAGCTTCGTCTTTGGATGGTGTGATAGCAGTCGATAGACAGTACGACTCAAAAATACTTCAAAAAGCCGTCGCCTCCAATGAGCCTGTATCAGGCGTTGAGTATAAAGACGGACACACATATCTGACAGCGGCCTTTCCGATAGGCGTCGGTGTATTAGAGTTTAAGAAAAACACCGATTTTTTGTTTGATGCTTACGAAACAAACGGTAAGATTTTTCAAGTTTTGCTAGACAAAGACTTTTTGGATATGAAGAGAGTGCAAGAGTTTAGATACCAGCCCGTAGGCAAGTCTGAAATTAGTGTGCAGGCAAGAACCGATGGGGATTTCTTACAAAAAAGTGCAGAGGTTGATTTTGTAAAGGTTGTGGAGCAAAAATATGTATTGACTGATGAGTATTTCATACTTGCAAAACCTATTTTAAATCCGGACGGCAAAAGGGTCGGCGTATTTGTCATAGCAGAGAGAATAATGCAAGACAATAGTCTGCCGAAAATGGTAAAAGGCATATCAACGGGTCTTACTACGGCGGCGCTCGGTCTTGTAGTTGCGCTTTTGGTATTGATGATTTGACAGACCCCGCTTAGCGGGTCTTGTTCTCTTCCGTATCTTTGCTTTTTGCAAGTCCCAAAATATTATTTAGCGCTTTTATACTGAAGTAGCCTAGTGTTTGCGGGTTTATCTCGTTTTGCGGATTTGTTGCCGCATACGATAGAGATTCTATTTTGTCAAATGATTTGAGGTTGTCTATATTGATTAATAGATTTGAAAAAGGTTCAAGAGGATGGTCTGAGGGTAAAACGACAAATTTTACGGTTTTTGTGGAGTTTGTTTCGTTTACCGTGATATTGAAGTCTCTAGCGTCTATTAAAAACCTTTTTTCGTACTGCATCCATGCAGAGCCGTCCATATAAACAAATCTATGGTCTGAAATCATCGCTTCATCATACTGATAGCAGGTTTTTTTCTCGTAGTTCTGCTTTGCTTTTGGCGTATAGCAATCGCTTTTATATGAGCACCCGCCGATAAAAAGCGGAGCAAGAATTGTTGTCGTTAATATTTTCAGTGTTTTTTGCTTACTCATTTGCACTTCCGGAATATTATTTTATGGCGCCAAACCCGTATTCTAAAGGAAGTTTGTTTAAAATAGTAAAAACTAATTATTTTTTTGTATTAATTTAAGGATTTGCACTTTATGAAAAGAATCAAAGTTCTCAAAGCCTATTTTGTTACATGGCTGTTTGTGCTTTATATAGTGTATGCAAATGCCGAGCTCCTGGGTACTTTTTTTATGGCGACCATTATTTTTAGCTCAGCTATTTTGAGTCTGCTTGCCGTCGGTACGCTGTATCAAATAATAAGCGGCTACGGCATAGTGATGCTAGGCGGTACATTTGGGGCGTTAGCCTATAAAAAAACAGGATACGAGTTTTATCTACGAAGTATCGACTCCATTTTGCCGGCAAATATCGCACACATGCTCCAAAGCAGAAAAAGCCAGCAAAAAATGCTCTTTACCCAAGAGGAGTCCAGAAATATCATAGACTGGCTAGAGGGTAAATTTCAAAAACAAAAAGTATATATCAACTTTTTTATCAACACGGCGATGCTGATAGGGCTTTTGGGTACATTTGTCGGTCTCGTCGAGGCGATTGACCACATGGGGCAGATTATCTTGGGGCTCAATGATAATGTAGATATTAAGCAAGTTATGCAGGATTTTTCCGGCCCTATCTCAGGTATGGCTATAGGCTTCGGAGCCTCGCTATTCGGTGTTGTGGCGGCCGTTATTCTCGGTATCAACGGGTATATCCTTTTTAGATACCAAGATACGCTAATAAGTGGGATAGAGGATTGGCTAAAAGATAGAATTATCGATGTAGCTCCTGAAAATATGGGCGGCTCTTCCGCCGGAAGTATAAATCTGCCGGATCAGAGAAAAAGCTTTATGGATATTTTCATAGAGCAAATGGATAGTTTCACGACTGAAATAGCAAAGCTATCAAAATCCGGCGATAATACGCAATTAATGGCGGACTCTCTTATCTCTATAAAAAATATTCTAGAAAACGACAGAGGCGTTGCAACTACGACACTTCAAAAACAAGAAGAGGCGTCCGCTAGGGTGGAGACGCTTTTGTCTAGGCTTGTGGAGTCTCAAGATGGCGCCTTGAAAAAAAGCGTGGATGACGAAGTTGTTTTGCAAAATATATTTGAAAACCATGGAAGGCTGCTCGAGCAAAGCGTGCACTCTCTTGTTTCGCTGAATAAAAATATGGAAAGCGTAGATAGAAAAATAGAAGGCGAACATAGGAGTATAGAGTCCTTGGTTGAGCTTAACGAAAGAAGCAGGAAAGATAAAGAAAAAATGCATGCCGAGTTTGTCGATGCGCTAGAAAAAGTTGACTCTAGCGTAAACAAAGAGATGCAGGTAATCAATAATTTTGCGACTTCTCAGGATAGTTTGGGGCACAAACTCGTCTCAGCAATGCAATCGATAGCCGCAACTCTAAACGAGATGGATAATAGAATGGCAAAAGATGCTACTGCCGTAGGTGAAATATCGTCAACACAAAAAATGGGCATTAATGAGCTTTCTGCCATAAGAGAAGAGCTAGGTGGGGCTTTATCACTAGTAGAAAATGGAATTAGAAGCCAAACAAACATCTTGAAAACATTTTCAAAATCGGAAGAAGAAGAGAGTAAAAAACAAAATCAAAATCAGACAAAAATGATTGAGCTTTTAAAAGATGTTAGCCAGCTCGGTAAGTCGGTTAAGACTTTTGACTCTATGTCATCGAGGTTGTCAGGCATTGAAGGGCTTGTCTCAAAATATTCACAAGAGCGAATAAAGTCTGACCTTGTTGATAAAGAAAACAGTGATAGGCACAACAAAGCTATTATTTTGGAGTTGGGTTCAAAAATAGAGGATGCCCAGGCTGAGATAAAAACCATGAATGAGTCTATAAAAAATATAGAAAATATGTTGAGCAAGCTTTCCGCAGAAGGTATTTCTGGATTACAGAGCGGTAGCGGCGGCGGAGAATCCAAAAAAGGATTTTTCGGCTCACTATTTACAAAAAACTAGCGAAGCAAGGAACTAAATGGCAGGCGGCGGCGATAACGGTGAAATGAATCCATTTATAGCGTATGTAGATTTGTTTTCATCGGTTATTCTTGTTTTACTTTTGTTTGTTTTGATTATGTTTGTGAATGTCGGCTACTATATGCAATTTAATGCAAAGATAGACAGCAATCAAACCATAGTAGCGCTAGAGGAAGAGAAGAAAAAAGATAACGATAAGAGTGAAGATAACAGATATAAGGAGCAGAACAAAGAGGAGTATAAGGAGCAGAACAAAGAGGAGAAGCAGGAAAAAAAGCAAGAAGATATAAATGTAGAAAGCGAGAAAACAGAGGAGAATACGCTTAGCAAAAAAAGCCAAAAATACGCCGAAGCTACCTTTGTAGAGGCGGACATGGTTATAGCTTTTAAGAATAATGAGTATTTCTTGAATAAAGATATTGTCAGACAGACGGCCGATATGATGCAAAGAATTTTGCAGGCGAAGCCTTCAACGGTATTTATTGTCTCTATCGGCGACTCAAAAAAACTTATCAGCTCTACGCAGACAAAACAGGTTTCGCTCGGAAGAATACTTAGCCTAAAAAATAACCTAGATGCTATACCGGAATTGAAAGGTAAAGTAAAGATAAATTATAAGCCTACCGAGCGGCTAAGCTATGAGTTTGGATATATTAAGATAGATAGTAAGTGAGCTTATGGTGATAAAATTTAGTTTTTTAAAGCATTGTTTATTATATGCAACCATCGTGGGCAGCATTGTCGGTGTTTCTTTTGCGGATGAGCAGGGGGCGCCGATTGAGATAAAAAAGATACTAAGCGACGATACAAATGAAAGTGATTTCAACACGACGACGGTATTTGTCGATACAAATATTACAACGGCTGCAAAAGATGACAATAAAAGCGTTATTTTTGAAAATAAAGCCACGCTTAAAGCGGCGATAGATGCGGCTATCCACTCAAACTATCGGATTAAACAAGCAAAAGAAAAAGTGTTGCAAGCAAAATATTCGACCAGGGAGGCGTTTGCCGATTTCCTACCGCAGGTAAATCTATCCGCCACGGCTACGCAGAAGGGTTCAAAAGGATATGAGACGCAAGACTACAAGCAGCTTCAAGGCGATGCGACTCTTAGTTACAATCTGTTTTCGTCGGGTATGCATATAGCCACCGTACAAAAGTCGCAAATAACTCAAAAAGAGCAAGAAGAGAGACTAAAGGGTATACTTGAAGAGGAGACGCTGAAGCTCATAGATGCCTATCTTAGCGTTGTATACGGAAGACTATCGATAGAGGTCAATCAAAATAACTTTGATAAGCTCTTGCAAATTCTTGAAATAGTAAAAATAAAAAAACAGTTCGGAGCGGCAACCGCAGGCGATGAAGGCTCTATAATGGCTAGCGTATCGAATGCAAAAACGGCGCTTATAAATACGGAGTCGGCATATAACAACTCAAAAGATTATTACGAGTTTTTAACGGGCACAAGAACGGAACTTTTGTCTCCTTATGAGACCGACTTTGGTGTGAAGCTCAAATCGTTTGATGATGTTTATGACGAAATCAGAGCGAACAATACGGACATTTCTATCATAAAAACACAGATAAAGGGAAAGCAAAAAGAGGTTTTTGTAAGCAAGGTGGCGGATATGCCAAAAGTGGACTTCACTCTAACAAATATGCGAAAATTTAGAAACGACCTTATAGACCCGACTCAAAAAGGAAACAATAGAGATACGACCGCCGAACTTGTGCTAAGCTACAACCTCTATACGGGCGGCAGAGCAGAGGCAAAAACGGCCAGACTTTTAAGTGAAGTTTCTGGACTCGTTTTTAATCTAGAGTA
>DIZY01000088.1:10947-11501 GCA_002428055.1 Helicobacteraceae bacterium UBA6016 | reverse complement strand
TTTATCGCTTTGAGGATATTTCGCTCGCTCGTGAAGTGTGCGCCTAGCTCGCCCCTCTTGCCCACATCCATAGAGGCTTGAAACATGGAGCCAAATATCGCAGGGCTTATGACGCTCCATTCGAAGTCGCAAGCGTCTAGCATCATCTCACGCATAGAGCGGTCAAAGCCGGCTATTCGTATCTGTTCACTAAAGATTGAGCCGTTGACATACGGGAATTGTGAGAGGCTCTCATTAAGGTTTTTTGCCCTTTTGCCCTCCGGGGTGTCTAGCAGCTGAAAGAGATAGGCTATTTGCGAGCCTAGATTGCGCCCCTCTTCGTCGGTCTGGGTCTCGATAAACTCTCTAAAAATATTTTTGGCAAATATCCCCGTATCCTCGGCAAACATCAAAAACAAAAGGCGTGTGAGGTAAAGCTCTAAGTCGTGCCCCTCGTAGCCGTTTTGCAGTAGCTTGTCGTGGAGCTTGCCCATTAGCTCGGCGGCTTCTCTATTGGTCGGCTCTTCTGCCTTGTAGGTCTTTTTCTTGTAGCCTGCGATAAATCCGAAAAGCTC
>DIZY01000088.1:9431-10886 GCA_002428055.1 Helicobacteraceae bacterium UBA6016 | reverse complement strand
AGCACATATTTTGGCAGGTCTCGCTCTAGCATATTTGGGAAATATTCGTATGCTTGCGTCTTGGCTTTTGATAGGTCTTTGCCGAAGCTCTTGTGTTCGACTAGTAGCTGACCTTTCCAAAAGAGGTCGATGAAGCCCTGAGAGCCGCCTAGCTTTTTGATAGGCTCTTCAAAAGTCGCCACACGGCGGCGGGAGATGTCAAATATCTGGAAAAACTCATTCCAAAAAGTCTGCGCCTCGCCTCGCTCGTATGTGGCTCCCGCCCACTCTTTTTGGAATTTTATAGCTCTATTTCGTATCTCGCTTAGACTTATCATCGTTATTTGCCGTGTTTATTTGATTTTTATTGATTATACAAAAGCAAGATTATTTTGAGGCTTCGAAAATACGGCGATATTGAGACAAAAAAAGTCTCTATTTTGTATAATCCGCCAAAAAATAAGAGTAACACTATATGAACGAAAACACTATTTTTACGCTACTGCTACTATTTTACGCACTGTACATATCCACAAAACTTTTTGTTAGCTTCTCGCAAATCAGGTTTTTGAGAAATTTTGCCGTAACGGATGACGGCTTTGACGCCGAGGAGCTAACAAAGGCAAGAGAGTATGCGACAGCCAAAGAGAGATTTGCCGTCATGGATGCGCTTTACGAAGGGGGCGTATTTTGTTTTTGGATTTTTGCAGGGCTTGGCATTATCTCGCCGCTTATTTCACAGAGCTCCGTCACGATGCAGACGCTTGGGCTAATCGCTTTTTTGGCTATCGGCTTTTTGCTGGAGATGCCCGTAAAAATTGCGGTCACTTTTGGGCTTGATAAGAAATTCGGTTTTACGGCGACAACTGTCTCTCTTTTTATCGGCGACAAACTAAAAGAGCTGGCTCTTACGCTAATAGTAGGCGGTCTGCTCTCTTTTGCGGCTATATACTTTATCTCATCATTTGAGCTTTGGTGGCTTGCCGTGTTTACGCTTATAGCCGTTTTTATGCTCGGCGCAAACATCTTATACCCCAATTTTATAGCTCCGCTCTTTAACAAATTTGAAAAACTACAAGACGAAGAGCTTGCCCTAGGACTAAAAGAGCTTGCGCACAAAAGCGGTTTTGAGCTGAATGAGATATACAGGGTCGATGCAGGCAAAAGAGATACGAGACTTAACGCATATTTTGCCGGACTAGGGCGAACAAAAAGGGTTACGCTATACGATACGCTACTTGCGAAGCTATCGCATGAGCAGATATTTGCAGTCGTAGCGCATGAGCTTGGACACTTCAAGCATAAGCATATTATCGCCTCTCTTGGCATTATGCTCGGCGCTTTTTTTGCTTTAACATTTTTACTCGGCACATTAAACGCCGCTTTTTACGACTCGTTGGCTCTTGCAAAAAACGGTGCGGGGGCGGTTGTCGTCTTTTTGCTCTTCTCCACTCCGATACTATATTTTGCGATGCC
>DIZY01000088.1:0-9392 GCA_002428055.1 Helicobacteraceae bacterium UBA6016 | reverse complement strand
GCGATGATAGAGGCGTTAAAAATCTTGTCGAAAGAGAATAAAGCTTTTCCGTACGCATCAAAAATAAAAATATTTTTTGACTACACACACCCGCCTATCACGCAAAGAATAGAGAAGCTAAATAACGGATGAAACTCAAAGAAGCGCAAAAAAAAGCAAAACTAGAGCTATCCCACATAGAAACGGCCGCAAAAGAGTGTCTATGGCTCTATGCCAAGCATAGCGGCAAAAGCAAGGTGGCTCTTATTGCGGATGACGAGATTGAAATAGATGGCGCCGTTGTTGAAGATTTTTTAGCAAAGCGGAAACAAAATATGCCGTTTGAGTACATAGTAAACGAAGCCGGATTTTACGGATATGACTTTTTCGTCGACGCAAGATGCCTGATACCGAGACCGGAAACCGAGCTACTTGTCGATAGGGCGTTAGAGATAGCAAAAGAGCTAAATGCGACCTCTCTTCTTGACATCTGCACGGGAAGCGGAGCGATAGCCTGTACGCTAAAAAAAGAGCTGCCAGACCTAAGCGTCACCGCCTCGGATATAAGCGAGGATGCTTTGTCTGTTGCGCGCATAAATGCCGAAAAGTTAAATATAGATATAAATTTCTTATTATCCGACCTTTTTGTGAACATAAAAGACGATAGTTTTGATATACTAACCGCAAATCCACCTTATATACAAAATAGTTACAAACTAGATACAAATGTACTATACGAACCGCACAATGCGCTCTTTGGCGGAGAAAACGGGGCAGAGATAGTAGAGGCGGCAATCAACGGTTTTTTTGAAAGAGGCTTTAAGGCCTTTGTGTGCGAAGTCGGATTTGATCAACGAGAGAGAGTTCTCGCAAGGCTCGAAAAATTAAAAAATATCAGATACGGATTTTATAAAGACTACGCCGAATTTGATAGAGGTTTTTGGATTATTAAGGAATATTAGAATGATAAAGCTTTTCGCCTCTTTTTACCTATTTTGTCTCGCCGGAGCGGCGGTAGGTGTTTTTTTACTAGGAGCGCTAATAGCGCCGATTATATTTCACTCGGAAATTATTTTTGGGGTAAAGCTACTTGCCAGATACGACGCCGGACTCATGATGAGCGAAATATTTTCCAGATTCAACTACATGCTTTTAGTGACAGCTGCACTAATCATAGCCTTTGAGGGATTTTTGGCGGTTAACAAAAAAAATAGCATCCTAATGCTGATTTTGTCAGTCGCTAATGTAGCGGCAATCGGTGTCTACGCCTTCATCCTAACACCGCAAATCATCGCATTCCAGGCGATGGGCGAGGAGGCTATCCGCTCGCCTGAATTTGACACGATCCACAAAATTGCGGAGCTGGATTTTAAACTACTCCTTTTTACACTCACCCTCTCATTCTTTTTTAGATTTTCCGCCATTTTGTCTTGCAACTTCTGGAAAGAGAAACCGATAAATGATTGAGATAAAAAATCTCTGTAAAAGATTTGGGCAAAAAGAGATACTTCGCGGCATAAATCTCAATATAAACGAGGGCGCCACAACCGTAATATTTGGAATGTCCGGCAGCGGAAAATCTACAATTATAAAGCATATAGTGGGTCTTTTGCAACCCGATAGCGGCGAAATAACACTGGACGGCAAAAAAATCACAGGGCTTGAGGGGGAAGAGCAGCTAGAGCTTCGCAAAAAAATAGGCTTTTTATTTCAAAGCGGTGCGCTTTTTGACAGTATGAATGTTTACGAAAATATAGCTTTCCCACTTAGAGAGCACACCGACATGGATGAAGAGAGTATAAAAAAAGAGGTGTATGCCGCGCTAGAGATGGTGGCGCTAGAACCTGAAAGGGTCTCAAAACTATATCCTGACGAGCTATCCGGCGGGATGAGAAAGAGAGCCGGACTAGCAAGAACCATCATTCTAAAGCCCAAAATTATGCTGTACGACGAGCCGACAACAGGGCTAGACCCAATCATCAGCGACCAGATAAGTCAAATGATAATAAAGCTCCAAAAAGAGCTCAAAATAACATCTATACTGATAAGCCACGACATCAAAGAGGCATTCAAATGCGCCGACTACGCCGCAATGCTATATGAGGGAAAAATAATTGAAAGCAGTGACACCGAAAGCTTCAAAAATAGCGATAACGCAGTAATTCAAAGCTTTTTGGAAGGCAGAGAGATAGCCTCCTAGGAGGGGATTATATCCGTAACGACCCTGTCTTTGCCTGCCCGTTTTGCCTCATATAACTTCTCGTCCGCCACCTTGATCATACCCTCAAAGCTGCTCTGCAAAGTGGCGCAGACGCCGATAGAAACCGTATACTGCACAATCTCTTTTTGCTTTGTGACAATCTCGCTATTTCTGACGGTATGCAAAAACTTATCAAAAGTAAAATCTATATGCTGATCTTCTACATTGGTAAGCAGCACGCAAAACTCTTCGCCGCCAAACCTGCAAACAATGTCAGAGCTCCTAAAACACTCTTTTAGCCATTTTGCAAAATCTTTAATTACCATATCGCCGACATCGTGCCCGTATCTGTCGTTTATGAGTTTGAAATTATCAATATCCATCATACCGACGATAAACTCTATATTGCCTCTTATCGCATTGGCATGAAGGGTCTTGCCGGTATCGACTAGGTACTTTCTATTGTAAAGACCGGTCAAAAAGTCAAAATTTGCAAGCTCTTTTTGAAACTCTATAAGCGCTATATGCTCGACATGATTGTTTATTCTACAGATAAACTCCTCTTTACTAAAAGGCTTTTTAATGTAGTCGGTTGCGCCGAATTTCAAGAATTTAGAAACAACCATTTCGCTCGTATCGCCCGATATTGCGATAATCGCTAGCTCATCTTTACTCTTTGTCTTTCTAAGCTTTGTTACAAGCTCAAAACCGTCCATATTCGGCATAAAATAATCAGTCAAAACAAGTTTAATGTTTTCATGTTTTTTTATCATATCCAGCGCTTCTTCGCCGTCTTTTGCTTCGTATGTCGTAAAAAGCTGATTTTTTAGTATGTCGACGAGGTTTTTTCTATACACGGATGAGTCTTCCGCTATCAAGACCTCCATTGCGCTATTTCTTGCAAGCTGTCTTATGAGGCGCACCAGATAGTCAATGTCGTCTATACTTCTTTTTAGTACATAGTCAACAATGTTTTTTGAAAGAAGCGTATCTCTCGTATCGTCATCAAAGCTCTCCGTCAAAGCAATAACGGGCAGGGATTTTGCAAGCGCATAATCTATGGATTCTATATCGTCCAAGGCATCCTGAGTATAGTCGAATATGCCTACAAAATAAGGAGTGTCGGCATTTTTTATGCCCTCTTTTAGCGTGGCAAGGTCTTTAACTATATGAACCTCGCAGTTTAACTCTTTGAATATTTTTGCCGCAATAGCTTTTGCGAAAGCGGCATCGGACTCTTTTAGAAGAACTTTCTTATCGGAGAAATCTTGTTGCAAGGAATCAATCATAACCTTCATAAAAGCCCCTTTTTGGGTTTGTAAATTAGTCCATCTGTCTTCTAAGATAGGTTGGAACCTGTAGCTCGTCGTCATCATCTGGAATATCGTACCCGCCGCTTATTTTTCTAATATTTCTAACTTGCGGTTTTTCTTGCGTCATTAGCTCTTTTTCACCCTGCTTGACAACAAAATTATTTGTAGCCTCTTTTTCAAAACCGGTTGCGACTATAGTGATAACAACCCTATCGATGTCCATATTGTCATCGGTAGTCGTACCGAATATTACATCAGCATCGGCATCGGCGCTTTCATATACGATAGACATCGCTTGTTGGATTTGCACAAGTGGATAGTTAGGATGCATATTTACATGCACTAGCACACCCATAGCGCCGCTAATTGAGATATTGTCGAACAACGGAGACTCTATCGCATTCTTGATTGCTTGATATGCGGCATCATTTCCGCTAGCTTCGCCAACACCCATTAGTGCAGTACCTTTGTGACTCATAACAGTTTTTAGGTCGGCAAAGTCAAGGTTAATGTCGTTATCGCCATGTTTTAATATCACGCCGCTTATGCCCGTTACCGCACGGGAGAGTACATTGTCGACTATTCTAAAGCTATCTTTAATGCCCATATTTTTATCTACTATGGCAAGTAGCTTATCGTTCGGTATGACAACTATCGAATCGCATACTTTTTTAACGCCGGCAAGCCCTTCGTCTGCATATTTTCTTCTTTTTTGACCTTCGAAAATGAACGGTTTTGTAACAACGGCTACGGTAAGAGCGCCTATCTCTTTTGCTGCAGCAGCTACCACCTCTGCGGCTCCGGTACCAGTACCACCGCCAAGACCTGCGGCTACAAATACCATGTCAGCGCCCTCAAGCATAGATTTTATCTCTTGATAGCTCTCTTCTGCCGCACCTCTGCCGATTTCAGGCTTCATACCCGCTCCAAGACCTCTTGTAAGCTTCGTTCCAAGCTGTATCTTGGTAGGCGCCATAGAGCCATCAAGGGCTTGAGAGTCCGTATTTGCTACGACAAGCTCTATGCCGCTTACATTTTCGCTGATCATGTGGTTTATCATATTACAGCCGCCGCCGCCGACACCTATAACTTTTATTTTTGCACCCGTTTTAGTTCGTAGTTCTTCAACTTGAAACAGACCGTTCATCTATATTCCTTGGCTAAGATTTAAAATAATTGGGTAGCCCATCGCCAAAACCTTACAAAGTAAGCTTTGATACCGCCACCGCTTCTATCGGGGAGATCGATGTGTTCGAGAAGTTTTTTGTTTGCCTCTTTTGAGCCGCCGGCTTGCAAAAGTTTCTCCGGAGCTTTGTGTGACCTAGGAGCAGCGTCAAGCTCAGCGCTTTTTTTCTCATCTTCTTCTTTTTGCTTTTCCATGGCACCTAACGGAGCCGTAACATTCTCTTTGAGTCTAAGTCTCTTTGAGGAGTCTATCTCATAAAGAGCATTTTTACCGGACGAGTACAGCACAAGACCTATTACCGTAGAGCATGACGGGTCTTTTAGATTTTCAAAAAGCCCATCCATATCTTTTGGTTTAGCAAATCTAACAGGCATATTGTCAAATATACTAACCGCCAAATCCCTCAGCCCCTCAAGCTTTGTCATACCGCCGGTAAACACGACGCCGGCGCCTATCTGATTTTTAAAACCGCTTTTTTCAAGCGATTTGGCAAGAATCATCAAGGTCTCTTCCGCCCTAGCATATATGACGCTAGATACTATCTCAAGCGAGACTTCCTGTTTTTCAGCCTCATTGCCTACGGTCGGAAGCTCTATGATGGCGCTTGAGCCTGAATGCAAAGAACCGTACTCTAGTTTTACCTGTTCAGCATCACGAATTGGAGTATGAAGAGCCATAGATAAATCGTTTGTGATATGGTTCGAGCCTACTGCTAAAAAATCATTATATCTGATAGAGTTGCCTAGGTGCACCGCCAAGTTACTTGTCGCTCCGCCTATATCGATAACGGCAACGCCTAGCTCTTTCTCGTCCCTATTAAGCACCGCTATTGATGATGCGTAAGCGCTAAGCACTATATTTGATATTTCAAGACCCGCTAATTTTACGGCTTTTCTTAGGTTTTCTAGGCTTGATTTTTGAACAGTTACGATGTGAACGCTTACTTCTAGCCTATTACCGCTCATATCAATCGGGTCTTCTATGAAGTCTTGTTCGTCGACTTTAAAGTCATACGGCAATACATGAATCGTCTCATACTCGGATGGAATATTCGCATTATACAGAGCGGTTTGAATAGCCCTGTTTATCTCTTTTAGCGTTATCTCTCCGTTAGGTACATTGACTATGCCGTGAGAGTTGATGCTCTTCGTGTAAGCTCCCGATATTGAGACCACGGCTTCGCCAAACTCCACGCCGGCTATCCTTTTTGCATCGGATACCGCACTTTTTATAGATTTTGACGCAAGCTCTATATTTGTTATTGCGCCTTTTTTAAGACCGTTTGATTTTGATATACCGGTTCCAGTGATATGCGGCTCACCGCCTTTTACTTCCGCTATAAGAGCGCAAGTCTTGGTTGAGCCGATGTCTATCGCTAAAATCGGTTTAGAAAAGTCTAACTTCGCCTGATTGTCCATTTTTACCTAGTTACTTTTTTGCGTTTTCGCCGTTTTGGCGCATAAAGAGTTTTACCTCATACCTATTTTTCAGGTATTCTAGCACACCTTGGTTAACAAGAGAGGCTTTTGCACCGAGCAAGAGCTTTGAGAAAGCCTGCTCGTCTTTGGCCGCCTGTTCTTTATCCAGCAATTTTTGTTCCAAAACTTTAAATAAAACAGTTTTTGCTGGCAAATAAATGGCTCCCTTTGACTCTTTAGACTCAAAAATAGATGCCGCTACTTGTGCGCCCTCTTGCTCACTTAAGCCAACTATGCTGTTTTTTTCATTTTTAGACAAAAGACCGACATCTACGGTCGCAAAATCACCTTTAAGTGTTTTTTCCGCTTCAGCTTTCATGGCGCTTATCGCATTTTCTCTCTCAGCTGCCATTTTTGCTATCTGTTTTGCCTCCTCAAAACTCATCTCTTTTGAGGGAGTAAGTTTTGTTACTTTTAAAACGACAAACATATCGTTGATAAGAATAGGCTTGAGCGTGGACGGCTGTTTAATCTTTAAAAGCTCGCTCTTAATCTCATTGGGCAATGGGGCAGACGGTGAAACACTGATACCGCTCACGACTTTGCCTTTTATTTTGCCCTCTTTAAGCTCTACATATTTTTTTAGAGCATCTTTTTTTGCGATTTTTAGTTTTGCATTTTTAGCTACAAGCTCTTTAGCCTCTTCAAAACTCATTTTTTTGCCGTCTTTAAAATACAAAGAGCCATTCTCGGCATACTCTTTTTTCATATCGTCATCATTTGGACTCATAGCCAAAGAGCTAACCTCTACGCTCTCTATGTCGCACGAAGGTTCTGTTTTGAATTTGGCTCTGTTTTTTTCCCAAAACGATTTTATGTCAGCCTCGCTCGCCGGTTTTAAAAAACCTGCCGCCTCTATGACTTTTATCCCGACCCTATCTTTTGAAAGCGCCGCAGTTGCAAGAGCCGCCGCCTCTTCTTTATGAACTGTGGGCTGAAGTATTCCGTATACTTTTTCTATTAACAACTCTTTTTTGAGTCCTTTTTCAAACTCTTTCGGATTCATGCCTATATTTTTAAGAGCCAATAGATATGTATCTTTATCAAACTTTCCGCCTTTTTGGAAAGGCTCCATAGAGGCAAGCTTAGCCGCCACCTCCTCATCACTTACCGTAAGCTCCAACTCATTTGCAAAGTTTTGCAAAAGCGCTTGATTTACAAGCGTCTGCAAAGCCATATTCTCCAAATTTAGAGATTTTGCGGTTTGCTCATCTAGTTTGCCGCCTGTCATCTTGGAGTAGTAGTTGTAAATATTTCCGTATGTGGCCGTATAGTCTTCTTTTGTTATCTCTATTTTGCCGACTTTGGCAACACCGCCGCCCATAGAACCGTAATCATAACTGCCCCAGCCGACGAAACCGGCGCCGACAAATGCGATAGTGGAAATCCAGATTGTAATAACGAGGTATTTTCGATGCTTTTGCATCCATGTAATCATAAGAGGCCTTTATGCGATAGAATTAACTTTATTTTATAAAGATATCGATTAAAATTCGGTAAAAAAGGCTTATCTCAAAATGACTCCAAACCCTTTAGTTTCTAAAGATTTGTCATCCGTATGGCATCCATGTATGCAGATGAAAGATTTTGAGCATACGCCGCTAATACCTATACAAAAAGCTTGCGGAGTAAGACTGTATGATTTTGACGACAACGCCTATATAGACGGTATATCATCTTGGTGGGTCAATAATCTAGGTCACTCAAACGAGCAGATAAATAGCGCCGTAAAAGCCCAACTGGACGATTTTGCACATATAATGACCGCAAACTTTACACATCTACCGATGATAAATTTGGCCGAAAAGCTTGTGAAAAAATGCAACAACAACCTGACTAAAGTCTTTTTTGCCGACAACGGCTCTAGCGCAATAGAAGCGGCTCTTAAGATGAGCTTTCAATACTTTAAAAACAGGGGCGAAACAAGAGAGCTGTTTGTGGCGTTTGAAAACTCATATCACGGCGAGACGCTCGGTGCTCTTAGTGTCGGCGATGTGGGGCTATACAAAAAAACATTTGAAAAAATACTGCTAAAAACAGTTATTACCCCATCCCCGAAAGACAAGAGCGACGAGGAGAGCGAAGCGGCGATTTGCGCACTCAAAAAAACGCTAGAACAATTTGACGGCAAGGTATCCGCAGTAATCATAGAGCCGTTAGTGCAGTGCGCCGGATATATGAGAATGCACTCTCCCCTCTTTTTGTCACGACTACGGCAGGCGTGCGACGACTACGGTGTGCATCTAATTTTGGATGAAATAGCTGTAGGTTTTGGACGCACGGGGAGCTTTTTTGCGCATGAACAGGCAAATATAACTCCCGATATAATGTGTCTATCAAAAGGGATTACGGGCGGATATATGCCGCTCTCCGTCGTTATGTGCAAAGAGTATATTTACGAGGCTTTTTATACAGAGGGTGTAGAAAAAGCGTTTTTGCACTCGCACTCATACAGCGGAAACGCTCTGGGATGCGCCGCTGCAAATGCGGTCATGGATATTTTTGAGAGCGAAAAAATAATAGAAAATCTAACGCCGAAGATACAACAAATATCGCGCTGCTTAGAAGAGCTACAAAACGACAAAAGAGTCAAAAACGCTAGGCAAACAGGGATGATAGCCGCCTTTGAAATCGAAACCCAAGCGGCAAGACCGAGTCTTGAGATATTCAAAGAGGGCTTAAAAAACGGTATTTTCATAAGACCGCTTGGCAACACCGTGTATATAATGCCTCCGCTAGTTATAGGCGAAGAGGATATAAAGACGCTTTTTGGCGGCATACAAAAATCAATTATGAAGGTTTAAACTTTGAATATTCCGCACAAACCGGTACTGCTAGATGAAGTACTGGAGGTTTTCGCCGAACTTGACGAGGGTGTTTTCATAGATGCCACTCTCGGGTACGGCGGGCATTCAGAGGCGATACTGACAGCCCATCCGAATATCAAGCTAATAGGCATAGACAGGGATGATGAGGCAATCAATTTCAGCCGCGAGAGGCTAAAAAAATTCGGCGACAGAGTTCAAATCATAAAATCAGACTTTGCCTCCGCCCTTTCAAAAATAGATACGGAAAATATCGTGGGTACTCTTGGCGGACATCGGCGTATCGTCGTTGCAACTTAGACAAAAAAGATAGAGGCTTCTCGTTTGAGTCTGAGACGCTCGATATGCGCATGGATAGTTCACAAGAGTTTTCGGCATACGATATAGTCAATGGATACTCTGAGGCGGAAC
>DIZY01000074.1 GCA_002428055.1 Helicobacteraceae bacterium UBA6016 | reverse complement strand
GTAGACGAAGCGGTCAAAATCACAAACATAGATGTCGAATTTGCCCTCAGAGACACTCCCGATGAGCCTGCCGTTCCACCTCAAAAAATGCACTGCTCGGTAATGGCGTACGATGTTATCAAAAAAGCGGCTTCAATCTACAAAGGCGTAGACATGGAGAGCTTCGAGAGCGAAATCATCGTATGTGAATGCGCAAGAGTAAGCCTTCAAACAATAAAAGATGTTATCAAAATAAACAACCTAAAAACGGTAGAAGAGATAACGGCGTATACGAAAGCGGGTGCATTTTGTAAGTCATGTATAAAACCGGGCGGACACGAAGATAAAGAATATTATCTTGTTGATATACTTGCCGAGACTAGAGCGGAGATGGAAGGTGCGGCGCAAGCGCACGCCGTAGACACGGAAGATTTCAAGTCAATGACGGTTGTCAAAAAAACAAAACTAATAGAAAAAACTTTGGATGAGCACATCAGGCCGATGCTTATTATGGACGGTGGAAATCTAGAGCTTCTAGATATAAAAGACGAAGGTGAAGAGACTCATGTGTTTATCAGATATATGGGCGCCTGCAACGGTTGCGCAAGCTCAAGTACCGGCACACTTTATGCGATAGAAGCGGTACTTAGACGAGAACTGGATGTTAAAATCAGGGTATTGCCTATTTAATACCTATGAAAACGCTCTTCCGGCGCCAAGCCCGAAGAGCCACCAAAAATCTCTAGTCTTCTCCCTCGGTTGCGTCTTCTTCCTCATCCCTCTCGCCTCTTCTTCGCGCATTAATAATAATCGGCGTTCCCTCAAAGTTGAAAGACTCTCTGAGCATATTTACAAGGTATCTTTTGTAGCTAAAATGAATAATAGGAATATTCATAACAAGCGAGATTTTTGGCGGCTTGGAGGCATACTGCGTCGCAAACTTGATTTTTACAATTCTGCCGTGGTCTCCCGGAAGTTTATGTTTTTCACTTGCCGCCTTGATAACATCGTAGAGTTTTTTCGTAGGAATTCTTTGAGCGTAGTTTTCGTATACCTCGACTATTTTGTCAAGTATCTTATGAACCCTCTTGCCGCTAAGCGCACTTACCGTGATTATCGGGGCAAAATCCAAAAATTTGAACTTGTCTTTTATCTCTTCCAGAATCTCTTGCGGCTCTTTCGTGATTTGATCCCACTTGTTTAGCACTATTATCGCGCCCGTCTTGTACTTATCGATAAAGCCGGCGACCCTCTCGTCTTGTTCCATAAAGTCGCTACTCGCATCAAGCACGAGTAGTGCGATGTCGGCGGTATCAAGCACTTTTTCGCTTCTATCAAGCGCCCATTTTTCGATGCCTATTATCTTGCTTCTTTTTCGGATACCCGCCGTATCGACAAATGTAATACTTCGTCCGCCAAACTCTATGGTCTCGTCCACAGGGTCTATTGTTGTTCCCGCAACTGGGCTAACAACGGAACGGTCCATTCCGGTTATCGCGTTTAGCAGAGAGCTTTTGCCTACATTGACCCTGCCTATAATGGCGACTTTTATATCGTTTGAGGGCTCTTCCTCTGCCGTCTCGCCATCTTCATCATCCAAGAAATCCTCAAGACTCTCGTCATCACCCTCGCTCATGTCATACACCTGAGGCTCTTCGTCCAGATATTGGTCTATCCAATCAAGCATTTTTGAGATATTTCTGTTGTGAGATACCGAGACCAAAAAGCTTACCTTGGCGCCAAATTCGAGAAACTGCCATCCCGCTTCACTCTCTTTATCGTTATCTATCTTATTTACGACAAGCGCAAGCGGTTTATTTAGTTTTTGCAGCTGGAAAAAAAGTCTTTTCTCTTCATCGGTAGGCACACCCTTGCCATCACAGACAAACAGTAGTATGTCCGCCTCTCCCGCCGCCTCTATAGATTTTTCCTTTATTTTGTCGAAAAGTTCATCTCTATCTTCAATACCACCGGTATCCCAAAGCTCGGCCTCGCCTTTAAAGGTTCTAAAAACTCTTCTTTTAACATCTCTTGTAGTACCGGCAATATCACTAATAATAGCGTCCCTAAAGCCCAAAATTCTATTAAAAAGTGAGCTTTTGCCTACATTTGGCTTGCCTATTATCGCTATTTTTTTCAATTTTTCTTATCCGTTTTTTATCGGAATGATACAAAGTTTTAGATAACGGCTTCCAGTTTTTTAACCGCCGCATCATTATAGGCCTCGGTATGCATAAATATGAGATTTTTATCTTCGCCAAATACCGCAACGGCGATCATATCTTCAGTTTTTAGCTTTGCGCCGTTATATAGTTTTTTTGCGCAGTTGCCGTAAACAGCAAATATTTTATCGTCTTTATCGCTCTCAAGAAAGTTTTTAACAGCCGAGTCAAAACTATGTTTAAAAAGTTCATCAAACGAACTTTTAAAGGCTAAAATCTTATATATTTTTATGTTGCCCTTAGAGAGTTTATCCAATTTTGCGGACCATACTTTAGAAAAATGCTTTGTAGTCTGGTTTCTGTTGAAGATTATAATAAAAGCTGTTTTGCTATCATCGCTTATAACGGTTTTAAGGGCTACCTCGCTACCTGCCTTATCGTGAGCTTTTATGGATTGAAGAAGCTTTTGCATGCAACACCTTGCGGGAATTTAACATTTTATGCATGAATTATAACAACTGCCTTACTTAAAATATAATTAAATTTTATGAAGCATACCTTATATGAAACTAAACGCCGTTTTTTGATAAAATGATGCGAAAACGGCAAGAAAGGACTCTTGTGAATATAAAACTTTTACTTCTTGAGGATGATACACAGCTAAGCGAAATCATAGCCGAATACCTAGAAGAAAACAGATGTAGCGTGACAGTCGCCAGTGACGGGCAAGAGGCAATGGATAGAATATACGAAGAGCGCTTCGACATACTGCTGTTGGATGTAAAAGTGCCATATATGAACGGCTTTGACCTGCTATCAAAAATAAGAAGTGAAGGGAATGAAACCCCTGCAATATTTTTAACATCCCTAAATAGCATGGATGATCTCTCTCGGGCGTTTGAGTCTGGATGTGACGACTACCTCAAAAAACCGTTTGAACTAAGAGAGCTACTTCTCAGGGTCAAAACAATATCAAAAAGAGCGTTTTTCCACAAATCGGATGAAAAGATAGATATAGGAAACGGCGTATCATTCGATATAAGTTCAAGCAAAATCATAAAAGACGGCAATAGCGTAACACTATCAAAAAAAGAGAGCGTCATACTAAAACTGCTTGTAAAAAATAGGGGTAAAATCGTAACGCCTCAAATGATATTTGAAAACGCATGGGATTATGAAGATGAACCAAGCGAAATGAGTCTGCGGACATATATCAAAAATATTCGCAAAATAATAGGCAAAGAGCTCATAGAAAATGCCAGAGGACAAGGATATATGCTTGTTGCAGGTTGAAAAAAAGTCGTTTATACAATTTGTTCTTCTTTATGTCGTATCCACCACTCTATTTCTCATAGCAATGTCAATCGTCTACTACAATTACCAAACAAATATATTTTTGGAAAACAAAAGAACCTCAATGCAAATCTACTCGGAGAAAATCGTAAACTCTATATATGATTTGAAGAGAATAGAGGAGATAGAGCTATACTACGCCGAAGATAAAAGATTTGAAGTGGCAATGTTTGATAGCAAAAAAAAGCAGGTTTTTTCCACTTTCAACGCAAAAGTCAATTTCAAAAAAAGTTTTTATCAGTCAGGAGAGTATCTATACTATATGGACAAAATAGAGTTGGATAACCTAAATATAAAATATCTAGTCATCAGAGGGTACAGCATAGAGACCGAACTTGAAGGAGTAAAAACTCATCTTTATGTGATTATGACCGCATCTTTCGTCTTTATTATCGTACTCGCATATTTTTTATCAAAAATGTTTCTTCGCCCTATTAGAAACTATATCTCAAAGTTGGATGATTTTATTAAGGATACGACGCACGAGCTAAATACCCCTTTGGCCGCTATAACGATGAGCATAGAAACGATAGACAAGGGCGCTTTGGACCCAAAAACTCTTCGCAAAATAGTAAGAATAGATAATGCCGCAAAGACAATATCAAGCCTTTATCAAGACCTCAGCTTTATGGCGCTTTACGGAAAAAATCCAAACAAAGACACAATAATAGAGCTAGACAAAACAGTAACAGAGAGAATTGAATACTTTGAACCGTTGGCAGATGTGAAAAATATAAAATTCGAAACGACGCTTGAGGGCTCCAAAATCTTTATCGATAAAAATAAACTTAGAATTCTAATAGACAACCTCATATCAAATGCTATCAAATACAATAAAAACAGCGGCAAAATAAAAATAACAACAAAAGCTAACGAACTCATCATAGAGGACGAAGGCAAGGGAATACCAAAAGAGAAGATAAAAGATATATTTGCCAGATACTCCAGATTTGACGATGCGAGCGGTGGCTTTGGAATAGGGCTTAGTATCGTAAAAATGATATGCGACGAGTATAAAATACATTTATCCGTAGAGTCCGAACTCGGTCGTGGAACAAAATTTGAATTAAAGTGGAATTTGACATAAATTTTCACTCTTTTTTCACACTCCCTCTTTTATAATTCACTCGCTAAGCTGAAAAGCGGCATATATTTCTAAGGGGTTTTCATAATGAAAAAAGTTCTTGCACTACTAGTTGTTCTTGGTCTATCTTCTGTAGCTTTCGCTTCTGATCACAATAAATCAGAAAAAAAAGCTGAAAAAAAAGCTGAAAAACCAGCTAAAGCTGAAAAAAACGCAACTAAAAAATAAGTTGCTCTTCGGCAAGGCTTCGGTCTTGCCGCCTTTCTAACTCAATACACTAAACCCCCATAAACACCGCGCCTATAAAGCATCTTTTGGATAAAATCAACGAATACATTTATATATACAACGCACCTTGGCGCCAAAAACGCGAAGACCCACTATTTCTCCGGCAAAGCCGGTAGCTTCAGGGGGATGCAAGG
>DIZY01000116.1 GCA_002428055.1 Helicobacteraceae bacterium UBA6016 | reverse complement strand
GCGCCTATCATCTCCCCCATCATAGCCATTTTTGATTGCTGGACGAGAAGTTTTTCTTTTTCTAACACCTTTTTGTTTGTATTTATAAGTTGGGTAACATCTCTTCCAATTATGAAATACTCTACTATTTCGCCATTTTTGTTTTTGACTGGTTTGATAAAAGCCTCGGTAAAAAAGGGCTCTCCGTATTTTGGTTTTCCCTTAAACACTTTTTCGTACGTAGCTCCGCTTTGTATGATTTTCATAATCTCATCTAGATTTTGAAGCGACTCTTCATCTACAAAATCAGTTATAGACCTTCCAATCATCTCTTTTTTGGTGTATTTTGTGTGATTGGCGTAGTTGTCGTTGACATTTGTGATGATGAGTTCGGGGGTAGTTTTTGCCAATGTGTTGTAACCGATGATAGCATCTTCATATTCGCTGAGCCATTGGGTAGTATCGTCAAGCTTGTTTTCGAGGGACTCTTTGTAGCTTTCAAGCTCTAGTTCTGCGGCTTTTCTATCTGAAATATCAGTATGAGCGCCAACCATTCGGATGGGACTTCCATCGCTATCTTTGCTTACTATCACACCTCTTGCATGTATCCATTTGTATGAGCCGTCTTTGCATTTGATTCTATGCTCATTTGAATAGACCTCATTTGTGCCGTCAATATGCGCCGCTATATCTGCATAGATTTTCTCCAAATCATCAGGATACACTCTATTTTTCCACTCGTCCAAAAATGCGGATATTTCATGTTCCGCAAACCCTAGCATCTCTTTCCATCTTTTTGAAAAGTAAATTTCGTTAGTTTTTATATTCCAATCCCAAAGACCATCCCCTGCGCCCTCAAGGGCATATCTCAATCGTTCTTCCGATACCGTTAGCTGCTTGGTGGTCTTTAGTAGCTCATTTGTTTTTTCTTTTGCGATAGCCTCCGCCATTTCTCGCATTTTTGCGAAGTATGAAACCACGCCAAACAAAGCAAAGCTAAAAAGTAACCCGACCGCCAATGCAATCCAGTGCTTATAGCCGTCCGTTTCCTCACCAAAAGCAGGTAGCGCACCAAAATGTAGTGTCCAGTCGCGTCCACAAATGGTAAGCTTGGTCTGGCTTGTCAAACCCAGTGAAACACCGCCGATATTGGGATGCGAATCAAAGAGCAAAGCTTTTTTGTCTGTCTGAGAACCATCAAATATCTCAAGATCCATTCTGTCAAATCTACCGCCTGCAACACCCTCCATAAGGTCTTTGACCCTAAATGGAGCATACACAAAACCTTGGATAGCCGCAAGCCTCTCTTTGTGCGTCGTAAGCAGTGAGCCTTTTTTGTATATTGGAACATACATCAAAAATCCAGCTTGCTCGTCTATACTATTTTCTTGCAAAAGCCTTACTTTGTAGCTTATTGCTGCATCCCCGCTCTCAATCGCTCTCGTCATTGCTTCGTTTCTAACTTTTTCAGAGTACATATCAAAACCAAAGGCTCTTTTGTTTCTATCGTTGAACGGCTCTAGATAAATTATCGAAGTATAAAGGCTTCTATCGCCTTCAGGCTTTATGGTGTAATTTGGAAAACCTTCAGCTCTTATGGCTTCGATATGAGACTCTTTTTCGGCAGCTCTTACAACTGTGCTGTATCCGAGCCCCTGTATGCCGGGAAATGTAGATTCTATTTTTTGCGCAAAAACATACTCTCTCCACACATCACGGGTCACATTATCTGCGGCATAAAATAGACCTGCGCCCCCTAGCAAAACTTGCCTATAGGCATCCATGCGGCTTTGGATAAGAAATGTAATTTGCTTAGTGGCTATTTCAAAACGAAGCTTTTCTTGCTTAGCTTCTTGCTGATAGGTATAAAATGAGATTAAAACGCTAAGCACGATACCGACAAATAAAACCAAGTAGGTGGTGCTTTTACTTATACTGATTTCATTTTCCCTCATATAATCCCCACTGGTTGTTCAAATAAAATGCTCCGAATAAAGGCAATTGTAATAGAAAAAAGTAGCCCAAAAGAGTCTTTTTGTCCGCAAAGTAAAAAAATGTTAAATTGCAGTTACGAGCTAATAAATAAGGATTTGCAGTTGATATGTATGCTATCGAAATATCGAGTTTTGGTTGCAGAAGATGACGGAGAAGTGGCGGATAGTTTGGCAATATACTTATCGAGCTTTGGAGCAGAGGTACACAAAGTAAGTGATGGTGAAGAACTCCTAGAAAAACATTTGGAGCATCGCCCGCACATCATACTTTGCGACATACAAATGCCAAAGCTAAACGGGCTTGACGCTATCAGACAAATAAGACAAAGCGACTCAGCCGTAAGAGTCATTTTTATATCTGCATTTTCCGACACAGACAAACTTCTATCTGCCATAAACCTAAATACGAGCGGCTATATCGTCAAGCCTATTGGACGCCTGGATATTAACGACCGAATAGTTGAAGCGATAAAACATCTCGAAATGCACAAAATAGATAACTCAAGCAATATATCCATAATCCGTATCGGTCAAAATCTCACATACGATGCCAAAACAAAGACGCTACTTCGTGACAACAAAAAAATTTATCTCACCCAAAAAGAGCTGGTACTTTTTGCATATCTTGTATCAAAACAAGGGCATGTATGTTTCTATAACGAGCTTATATTTGAGGTTTGGGGGCAATATGATTCACTTCAAGAGTATGCAAATGTAGAAAATCTCAAAAACTTTGTCAAAAAAATAAGAAAAAAATTAAAAGAAGATGTCATAAAAAACAGGTATGCAGAGGGTTATTTGATTGAAAAAGATTAGCTTTATACTCTTTGTTTTTATCTTTTTGGCGTTAGCGCTGCCATCAAAAGTTTTTTGCACAAATATCGAACACTCCAAAACCACTAGTCTGCAAAATGATATTTTCGGGATTATAGACTACAACAAGAGCATAACTGTCGATACACTTTTAAAACCAAATAAGCTCCAACTCAACAAATTTCCATTGCAAATAAAAGCCCCTCACCATACACCGGTATGGTTTAGACTAGAGCTTCGCAACACAACAAAAGAGCACAACGATTTTGTTGTGTATCACAAGCTAGAAGCTATGGATAGGGTTGATTTTTATGTAATAAAACAAAATGACACTATCGAGCATTTTGCAGGAGGCAGCAATGTAGAAAACTCTCAAAAGAAAATACAATCAAGAATGAGCGCCTGCGAGCTCGGCCTAGATGCCAACGAAACCGCACTCGTATATGCAAAAGTAATCACCGAAGGCAGGATAACGAGCGAGTTTGCGGTCTGTGACAAGGACAATTTTTATCAGCAACATGAAAGAGACAGTACTCTTTGGGCGCTTTTTTATGGATTTTTGCTCTCTATGATTTTGTTTTACTTCACATCTTTTATTATCCAAACAAAAGTCATGTTTTTACTATATTCCGTGCATATCTCAATACTTCTATTTAGTATTTCAATTTTAACAGGATTTTTTGTTCAGATAGCTGGAGTAGATTTTTTTGGATTTTACAATAAAGGCATCATAAGGGTTGCTTTGCCTATTGCTGGACTTTGTTTGATTTTGATGTATATAAACCTTCT
>DIZY01000075.1 GCA_002428055.1 Helicobacteraceae bacterium UBA6016 | reverse complement strand
TATTTACTACATACTTCTTATTTTTAAACAATCATTCAATTATTATTAGTGTCAAAGCAAGAAAGTTTATTTATCTGTTAAAATATCTACTTTTAAAAAAAGGCTAGATAAATATGAATACAGATACTTCAATTCCGCAATATTGTGATAGAAGAAACACAAAATCTTTAAAATTTGATGGAATGTTGCCTCTTTTTGGGAGAGATGATTTAGAGCCTTTTTGGGTTGCGGATATGGATTTTTGTACGCCGGATTTCGTGGTAGATGCCATTCAGGCTAGATTATCCCATAAGGTTTTTGCATATCCTGTTGTAGATAACAGTTTTTTTGATACCGTATCTCTATGGTTTTCAAAAAGATTTGAAGTTGATATAAAAAATGAGTGGATAATACCCATGACCGGTGTTGCCGCCTCTATGTTTACGGCAATACTGGCATTTAGCGATGAAAATGACTCTGTTGTCGTGCAACCACCCGTGTATGGTCCTTTTTTTAGCGTTGTCAAAAGCGCCAAAAGAGAGCTTGTCGAAAATCCGCTTATCATCGGAAGTAGAGGCTATGAAATCGATTTTGACGGACTTGAGGAGATATTTTGTTCTAAAAGGCCAAAAATATTGCTCTTTTGTTCGCCACATAATCCTGTTGGAAGAGTGTGGGGCGAGGATGAGCTCAAAAGAGTTGCGTTGCTTTGCGTAAAATATGGCGTGCTTATCGTAAGTGACGAAATACATTTCGATTTGGTATTTGCTCCCAAAAAACACAATACGCTTCTTGGTATTGATGAAATAAAAAACAATCTTATTTTGCTATCTGCCCCGACAAAAACATTTAATATCCCAGGGCTAAATATATCTTACGCTCTCATACCAAACCGTGTTCACAAAAAAAGATTTGAAATTTTGGCAAAAAATCTACATCAGAGCTTGCCTAATATATTTGGATTAGAGGCGTTGCGGGCGTGTTATGAGGGCGGTGACGCATGGCTAGAGAGTACGCTTGAGTATCTTTTTGAAAACAGAAAGCTTGTTGATGTATTTGTGGCGGATAACTGTTTTGTGAATGGTTTTTCTCCAGAAGGCACTTATCTTTACTGGATTGATTTTGCGCAGACGGGTTTTACACCGTCTGAAATATCTGAAAAGCTAAGAGGCGCAGGGCTTGCGCTTAGCGGCGGAGATTTTTTCTTCGGAGGGCGCGAAACTTCGTTTTTTCGGTTTAATTTTGCCACAAAAAAAGAGCGGGTTGAGTGGGCTTTGAAGAGAGTAAAAGAGACCTTTGATTTTTAAAAACGCACCCAAACTCTAAAAGTTCGGGCTTGTGGAGTGTTTATGAAGATTACGCCGCAATTATAATTTTGTATTGTGACATTATCTTAACGAAGCGTATTTTTCAGGCGAACTTTTTGCCGCTTTTTTTAGATTGGCGGTTGCGTATATGATGTCTTCTGGTGTTATGTTTTTTTTATCAAATCCGAGGATAACCGCTGCGCAACTAGCTGAAAGAAGATCAAACTCCCTTACGATGCCAAATCTGTCTTTTGCACTAATGTGCCCGACTTTTCTGTCCTCTTTTGAATAAAAAGATTCGGCGTTTTGCGCAAATTTTTTTATTGCGCTTTTTAGTGTCTCTTCGAACTCCACTATGCTGTTATCTTCTGCCTTGTAGCCTATAAAAAAATCATCTCCGCCTATATGACCTAAGAAAGGTTTGTACTTTGCCATCTCCTCTTTTATTGTATCCGCAAAAAGCAGTATGGCTCTGTCTCCTTGTCTAAAGCCGAACTTATCGTTAAATGGCTTGAAATTGTCAAGGTCTAGATAGGCTAGCATATATTCCGATACCTCATCGATTGTTGCTTTTTGAATAAATTCATTGATTATGGTGTTGCCCGGTAGTTTTGTGAGCGGATTTTGATCTCTTGCTACTTTTAGATTTTTTTCATTGAGGGCGTTGATGAGCGATTTTGCCGTCAAAAATCCATTGTAGCGAAACTCTTTTGTAATAATGACACCTTCAAGCTCATCATGATTCGCGAACATATCCAAAATATCCTCAAGCGGCGTATTAATGTCGGCTATAGGGCAGGGTGTAGCATGCCTGCCGGCGCTTTGGTTTTGAATGATTTGCAGACCGTATTGTGAGTAGATATAGCGTCTTAGGCTTTTTTCGGTGACGATTCCTATCGGCTGCATATTGGCATCGAGTATCGGAAACATCGTTGTTTGTTCATCTTTTTGAAACTTCTCCACAATACTATTGATGGGTTCCGTATTGAGAACCGTGTCAGGTCTTAAAAGTTGGTTTAGAATATGCGATACATCTGAGTCTAATACTCTTTTATCATCCTCTGAGAGCTCTTTGATGTGTGGCAGCGCCAGTCTGATATCTTTTGCTTTTGACGGCTTTTGGATAAAAAAGCCCTGCATAAGGTCGCATCCAAGCTCTTTTAGTGTATAAAACTCCTCTTTTGTCTCTATCCCCTCTGCTATAACGATAGCCCCCCTGATGTGTGCCAGTTTGATAATTTCTGTGCAAAAAAGTCTATTTTTGCCGCATTGTTTGATATTTCGTATGAGAAATTTATCTATCTTGACGGCATCCGGCTCCGAGTGGTATAGCAGTTCAAAGCCGCTATGTCCGCTACCAAAATCGTCTAACGCCACCTTGAAGCCTTGTAATTTGTAAGTATTGAGAATATTTTTTGTGCTTGCGTATGCGGAAAATTTATGTCTCTCCGAGATGTCAAAATAGATATTTGCCGGGCTGATTTCATACTCTTTTAGCAGCTGTCTCGTATTTCCGGGGCTGTAGTCGAGCATTTCAAGTATTCTGGTGTCGAGGTTGTAAAAGAGCTTTAGCGATGCCACGGTGTGAGCCGCTCCCTCTTTTGAGAGTTGCTCTTGCAGTTCGCTAAATTTGACAAACACTGCCTTGCGAAGCTCTAAGTCTACATCATACAGCACCCCATCTCTGTATGCCTCATCGAGCATATCTTCAAGGCTTGTAAAGCCGCTTTTTTCAACTCCTCTTAGTAGTGCCTCTACGCCAAAAAGTTCGCCGTTGTGCGGATTTGCGATGGGTAAAAATAAAAAGCTTGCGCTCTCTACTACTTTTTGCCATTTTTCATCTAGTCGTATCATCCGCCTACTCCTCGTAAAGCAAATGCAGAGCTTTTTTTAGCTCTTCAAAACTATCTATAAATTCATCATTTACGCCTTTT
>DIZY01000043.1:22228-22903 GCA_002428055.1 Helicobacteraceae bacterium UBA6016 | reverse complement strand
AAGATGGGGCGGAGAGGAGTTTTTGCTTGTGTGTGACGGTCTTAGTGTGGAAAAATCGGTAGCGCTTGCCGAGAAGATAAGGGGTAGAGTGGAGGCAAATAGATTTGACGGCTTGCCTAGCGTGACCTGCAGCTTTGGTGTGGCGGGTATGGATAGTGACGATACGCCCCAGACGCTTTTTGATAAAGCGGACGGCGCTATGTATGAAGCCAAGAAGGCAGGCAGAAACAGGGTAGAGATAGCCTAATTTATTATATGCTTTTTGGTAGCTTGATGATAAATCTAGCTCCATACTCCCCGTTTTCGTATGTTAATTCGCCGTTCATATGTCGCTCTACTATCTGTTTTGACATATAAAGNNCCCTTGCCTTGTTCTTTGGTCGTGTAATAAGGCTCACATATTCTATCGATAATGTTAATCGGTATGCCGCCGCCGGTGTCCTCTATTATTATAAATAACTCATAATTTTTGGCAATCGTGGATATTTCGATATGTTTGATAGTTGATTTATTTTCAACTATTGCATCTTTTGCGTTTGAGATGATATTGAGGAGCGCCTGCTGAAGTTCGCTTTTGTATCCGAAAAATTCCAATTTTTCCGCATGATTGTATTTTAGTGTTATCTCATGGTTTTTTAGTTGCGCCGATACGATGTTGACAACCCCGTCAACGGC
>DIZY01000043.1:21050-22195 GCA_002428055.1 Helicobacteraceae bacterium UBA6016 | reverse complement strand
TCGTCTATTGTTTTGGACATAAAATTGATTCTGTCCATCGAAGTAATTATGCTTTGGTCTATATATTCTTCGTCAAGTTCCCCGTGCTTATAAGCTTCTTTGATGTCTTGGATGGTTATGCCAAGGGCGTTTAGCGGCTGTCTCCACTGGTGAGCTATCGCTCCTATCATCTCGCCCATAAGAGCCATCTTGCTTTGTTGCAATGCTATCTGCTCGGCTTCAAGTCTTTTTTGGATTTCATTTTCTACCGTTTGCTCAAGCGTCTTGTTTATCCACATCAGCTCATCTTCCGCCTTTTTTCTTTGGGTGATGTCGATACCCACCCAGATGGAGCCTTTTTGCGTATCATTTTTATCTAAGTATGCACCGCTTAAAAGGGCTATGATGATTGAGCCGTCTTTTTTTCGTAGCATCTGCTCCGTTGTATAAAGTCCTGTTTGTAGCATTGCGTCGTACGCCTCGGCTCCCAATTTTTCATACTCTTCTTCGTTTGGATATATCATTCTGCTATTTTTGCCGTCTAGCTCACCGTGGTCGTAGCCCAGCATCTTCTCCCACGCCTCGTTTGAGCGGACAAAATTTCTGCCTTTTAGATGGATGATGCCTGCAACGGCGTTTTGGAAAAATGCGGTTTGTTCTTCAAGCAGCGACTCTATCTTCTTTTCATACTCTTTTCGTTCCGTAATATCGAGCGCTATGGTGCATACCAGCGATATATTGCCGTTATCGTCTCTGGCTATCGGACATTTTGTGGCGTGAAAGTAGTTCTCTTTGTTGTTTATAAAGAGCGTAAAATCGTATGCTTCTATGTTGCCGGTTTTGAATACCTCTCTCTCCTTCTCTTCGTTTAGCTCTGTTTGTGCCAATGAGGCTACGGAATTCATCATTGCACTAGAGGCGTGCATATTACCATTTTCGTCGCTTATGTAAATAGCCAAAGGGGCATATTCGAGTATTCCTTGAAGTTGCAGGGCTAGTTTTTTTATAGGAGAGCCTATACGGTTTGAGAGGGTTTGTATGATAAATATCGAGATAAGTGTCAGTAGCGTAATAAGAATAGAAAAATACAAAATTCCGTTACTTACGAAGTTGGAGAGTATATTTGTGGACAAAAACACTCTAATAACGCCGAAAACATTCTCCTC
>DIZY01000043.1:4974-21004 GCA_002428055.1 Helicobacteraceae bacterium UBA6016 | reverse complement strand
CGTAATTTTTTGAATTAGATAATCTCTGGTATTTATGACTGTTTTTGCTTTTTCAAAATGCGAGTCTATGATAATTGCGCCGTTATTCTCTTTTTTGCTATGGGCTATTACCTCGCCGCTGGCGTCTTGGATGATGATGCTGTCGATATTTGGATTTTTACTTGCAAACTCCTCTATAAGAAGCCTTGCTTGGTATTTTCCGGAAAAACTGACCCTATTGATGGAGTCGCCGATACTGCTTGCGATAACGGAGCTGAGCCTGTTTTGTTCTTTGTTGATTACAAAGTTAAAATATGAGACTGCCGACAAAAAGATAATACCCATTAGTGCGAAAATGAGCATACCGTATGATACGGATAGCTTTCGCTCTATTTGGCTAAAGTCATTCTTTTGGCTACTTCTCGGCATTACAATCCTACTTGGTCTTTAGCTTATTATTCCAAAGAGGCACATCGCTTCTCCAGGGCTTTTTGAACTCTGACGGTATTGGACCAAGCCAACCCGGATATATCTTTAGCGTCTCTTTTGTGATTGGAAATACGGGAATTAGTATCTCTTTACCTATCTTTTTGCCTTGAAGCCTATCGTACGCCGTCCTAAGAGCTACGGCGCCCATAGGACCGCAAAACTGCGCAGAGTCTATCTTGATTATGCCGTTATTTTTTATTATCTCTACCGATTTTGGGTCTCCATCAACCGTGGCTACGGCAATATCCGTTCTTTTTGCTTTTGTGAGCTCATCTACGATTGCTAGTCCGCCGCCGTCGTTAACCGTAAAGATAATATCGAGAGAGCCGGGCTTTGGAAAATCTTTTAGTATCTGTTTTCCTACGGCTCTGCCTTTTATCGGCTCTACAGCTTCGTATCGTTTGACCAGTCTATACGGCGCTTTGTATTTTTCCAAAGCGTCTATGAAGCCGTCCACTCTATGAACCGTAGAGGATACATGCGGGTACTCTACTATCGCTATTTTGAGAGTGTTTTTGCCTTTAAACTCGTGACTTATGAACTCCCCGTTCAAAAATCCGGCCTGGTAGTTGTCGCTAGTAACAAAAGAGTCTAGCTTGCCGCTACTGATGTATTGGTCATACGCTATGACTGGAATTCCGGCTTTATTTGCCTCTTTTAGCATCGGAGATAAGGCGGCGTTGTCTGTTGGCTGGACTACTATTGCGTCCACTTTTAGCCTTACCGCCTCTTCAAACTGCCTTATCTGCTTCTCCATGCCACCATCACCGTCTCCGGCTACATACTTAAGCAGTTCTATTTTTTTGCCGTTGCTTTTTGCGGCCTCTTGGTTTATCTTCTCCGTTTCCGCTTCAAGACCTTTTCTCATAGCCACCTGTCCCTCTATATTCATAGACCAAAAAAGTGCGGCTATACGGTAGCTTCCAGCGGCAAACATATCTGTTGCGAGTACAAAAATCATAGCAACTGCAAGTTTTTTCATCTGTCTATCCTTGTCTAAAAGCGGTATTCTATCGTAGATTTTAACATTGTGCTTTTATTTTCGTTGTTGTCGTTTCTGAGTAGCAATACGGCGTTTAGCGAAAAATTTTTATCTTTCGTGGAGAGTACGAATTCGGCGACTCCGGTATCCGCTACTCCTTTGCTTTTGAGTGCATCGACATATATATAGCTTGCCGTAGCCTCTATGGCGTGTGTAAATTTGTAGCCGATACACCCTTTATATAGCTTTGCGCCGTCTGTATCGAATGATTTCATAACATGTTCGTTGAAAACCGTGTATTGTGGTATTCCAGCCCACACGTTCATCATATTTTTATCCAGTCTGCCTTTGCCGTCGCTAACCTTTGCCGCCGCCGCATATACGCTAAGCTCTTTATATATTCCGCCTAGCTTGGCGGCCAGATAGTCCTGGTTTAGTGTTTTATCTCGGTCGTTTAGATAGTTTTTGAGCGTTCCGTTTGCGTTTTGTTTTGTGCCTTGAAGTGAAAACTCTAGCGAGCTATCTTTGTTTATTGCAAAACTAGTTTGATATTCGGCGTATAGCAAGTCTATGAGATTTGGAGAGTGGTATGCAAATCCGGTTAGTTTTGAGTTTTGGCTTTTGTGCGTCGCCCCTACACTCCATACTGCGGCATTTGAGACTATATCGCCATATCCTGCCGCTTTGGACATTGAGACAAAATGGCCCATATCTTCGCCGCCGTATATCTGACTCCAAAATCCGCTCATTCTCGTAAGGTAGTAAGCCTCAACTCTTGTTTTTTCGTCAATATCGTATTTGAGCGATACGCCTTCATATAGATTCGGAACTATTCTGCCGTCATCCATGTCGATAAGCGGTGTGGTGACTTTTTGGCGTCCTATGGAGATGGACAATCCGTCTTTTTGGTACCCTAAGGCTGCGACGCCTAGTATCGAATATCCGCTTTTATCGTAACTAAAGAGCTTGGATACGGCATCTTCTTTTGCACCAAAAGGGGCTACCGTAAAAAAATCAATTTCTGATTTGAAGTTTCCCAAAGAGGGGGCAATGCCGATGGAGCCACCTATCGCGGAGGCGGCGGTATCTTTTGCGCCTAGGTACATTGCCCGAATATAGCCGCGCTCATTCAAATCCGTGGCAAAAGAGCTAATAGCTACGAGTAACATAAAAATCGGGATTTTTTTCAAAGATTTCATCCTGGTTTACTAAATCGTTACTTTTATGTTAGCTTTATTAGTGTTAAATGTCTTTTAAAGCGGCTTTTTCCAGCGTTAAAATATCTTTTGGGTTTTCAGGCAACTTTGTTATTGTCTTTATTGTAAAACCTATTTCTAATTTTTTAAGAACGGAGCGCTCAAGTAGCTCCTCTATGTTTCCATCGAAATCGGCAACTACAAAATGGTCGCCCCATACTCTAAAAATCAGGTTGTTTGGCAAATTTTCAGATAAAAACACCGCAAACTGAACAAGTAGTTCATTGCCGCCCTCCCATGTGTGTTCTTTGTTGTATTTTGTGAAGTTAGTAAGCGAAATAATAGATAAATTACTTGGTTTTTTATGTTTTGAGCGACCGTTGAGCGTGAGTAAAAAATAGTCTTCATTATATAGTTTTGTAAGTTTATCTTTAAAGAAGTAGCTAAGCCTCTCTTCGTCTAGCGCACTAGAGCCTAACTGGTTTATGCTCGTATCTACTTCAATGTTTTCTAATGCCTTAAGCGCCGCATCGACAACTGCGGGGTGATACCATTTGCCGCTAAAGCTATCAAGCTCCTCAAGCGCCTCTTTGACCTCTTTTCTTGGTTTATAGATACGGTTCGTGGTCATTGCGTCAAATGAGTCCGCAACCGCCAATATATACCCGGCCAACGGTATTTCCGAGCCTTTTTTGCCGTATGGATAACCGCTTCCGTCATATCTTTCGTGATGATATATTACTATTTGCGCAAGCTCTTTATAAAAGTCCACCGTTGATAACACCTCGCTTCCGGCGGACACATGTTCTTTTATGAGTTCATACTCTAGCTTGCTTAGAGCGCTAGGTTTTAACAAGACGGAGTCCGGCGTTACCACTTTGCCGATGTCGTGCAGTTTTGCCGCTTCGCTTAGCTTTTGTATCTCTGGGGCTGAAAGATTCATCTCTTTTGCGATTAGTTTGGCATAGCGAGCGACTCTTTGTGTGTGTCCGGCTGTATAGGTGTCTCGTTGCTCTATCATATTTACGAGCGCATCGATGAAGTCTTGGTAGCTTTTTAGTCTCTCTTTATGCAGTGTTTCTATTTGAGTCTTTTGCGTAAATGAGTTTATCGCAAAACCGATGTCACCGGCAAGCTCCTCTATCATTTTTTGCTCTTCATCGCTAAAGCCATCCTCCAAAACCGTGCATATAGTTAGTGTTCCGAGCGCCTCTTTCGTAAAGCTGCTGCTTTTTAAAGGAGTGGCATAAACAGCTTTTATGCCGTAAATATCTGCCTTTTGTTTGCAGCTTTGCGACACGCCGTCATTGTCAAAGTCGGCAATCATTAGGCTTTTGGAGTCGTCAAACACTCTTTGTTCGAGTTGTGTTACTATTTTTTCGTCGCCTGCGCCGTACGAGGCGGCAACGGTTAGTTTCCCATCTTCTAGTATGCATATTTTTGCGGCTTTTAGGGAGTCGTTGGAGCTGAGGCATAGCGCAGATTTGTCCAAAAGCTCATCTAGTGAGCGAGTGGTAATTAGCATCTGATTTATGTCGGCAACCGTTCTTAAAATACCGCGCAGATATTTTTCGTTTAGGTACGCCTTTTCAAGTTCTTCGCTTTTTTCATACAGATGTTGCGTTTTTTGTAGCACCCTCTCTTCTAGCGAGCTATTTGCCTCTCTTAGCTCCCTTCTCGTCTCTCTGAGTCTTTTGTTTACTTTTGCAATATATATACTAACAACAAACGAAAGCGCCAAAAGCGCTGAGAATAGAAGTATGTAAGGGAGATACTTTTCTAAAAAATATGAAAGAGCCGCTTTTTTGAGATACTCGTACGGACCAAGCTCCAGCTCTTTTAGGCACTCATGGATACTCTGATAATCAAGCGGTATGGTCCAGCCTACGCTGTTTGAGGCTTTGGCGGCTTGGGAGTTTTCCGGCATCGATATGAGCGCTACCGCTACTTTTTCGGCTAATTCGTCTTGTATGTGTTTGGTTTTGGCAAAAGGCCACTCAGGATAGAGTTTCGTGCTTGCCAGATAAAAGAAGTTTGAGTAATTTTTTTGATTGATGACGCTAAAGTCATTTAGATTTATTTTGCCCTCTTGAGACATTCTCTCCAGCGTGTCGCTTCGAACCGTCCCGGCTTCGGCTTTAGAGTTTTGAACGGCAAATACGACCGCTTCATGTGTTCCGTAAAACGAAGTTTTAAACTCATTTTCTGCTACGCCACACTCTTTTAACTCTCTTAACGCCATTATCCAGCCGCCGAAAGACTCTTTGTTTACCGCCGCAAAGCTTTTGCCTTTTATATCTTCTAGCCGTTTTATTTTTGTATTAGAAGCTTTTGTAAAGACGACGCCACCGAACTCAGTCTGCGATTTGCCTTTAAAGTCCATATTTTTGAGAGTCGCTATTCTAGATATGCCGTATCTACTCTCCAAATCTACATAGTAAGCGGAGTTTGTGAGGACAAAATCTATTTTTTTGTCTCTTAGGTACGGCGGAAACTCCTCAAATTTTAAAGGCTGTATACAAAAATCATATCCAGGAATTTTTTCTTTCAGATATTCTGCCGTCGGAAGCCATGCCGTCTTGGTCGTTTCGTAGTTTTTGTGAGCCAATACGCCTATGGTTACGGTTTGGTTTGAGTATAAAGATGCGCAGAGCGTCAGCAGCGCAACTATAAAAATGTTTATTTTTCGCATAGTTGCGATTATGCCACAAAAAGGAATCAAAGTTGCTGTAAGATTTATAAAATTTGAGGAGTTTGCTATGAATACGATACCTTCAAATCTTGGAATTAATATCGGGCTAGATTATGCCAAATATCAGGCCATCAAGGGCGACAAAGGTGATTATGTCGATTTTTTATTGCAGTACGACTCTGTAAAATCGGAGGAGGGGGATGATAGCTGGATGAACTCTCTTCTTGGCACAAACGACCTGCTTAGCTCCGTCTCACCTGAGACCTTGGCGATGCTGGACTCAAAAGATACGCAAAATATATTCGGCGCCACAAAAGAGAGCGATGGGGCGGCATTGATGGTGGACGCTCAAGTATCGGCTCTAAAAATGCAGCTTTTGGAAGGCTTTCGTCAACGATATGAGACAAGCGAAAAAAACGAAACCGTCAAAGCGTCTAAAATAGCCGCACTCTACACAGAGGCTGCAGCCGTCAAACTACCGTCAAGACTTTTATAGTACGCACAAACAAGCGAAGCTCGTTTGTGCTACGCTGGGCGCTATGCCACTAAAGCTAGCCGCTTTGCGGCAGATATTTTTACTACTAATCTTTTAGTATAAAAAATTTTGTAGCTAAAACTAGCAGAAAAACTACGCCGAAAGTTATGATACCGCCCAGTTGTATTCCTGATACATCACTCATTTGTCGCATACTTTTACGGTTTGATATATCGTTGATAGGCAGTTTCTACCTTTGTGGCTTTTTGCGGCGACTATTTTTTCTATCTCTTCGTACTTATAGATGCTTGCCGGATACAAGACCACTATCGCCTCGTCATTTGGCTCCAAAAAAGTCGTCTCTCCGTACGCCGTGTATCTTGTAGCCCCGATGCTTATTAGCGCCTGTTTTGGGTATCCACACTCCTTTAAAAGCGTAGATATGCACTCAAGCGGACCTTTTTCTTTTTGATTATTCATCTTCTCTATTAGCCACGATACGAGCCGCTCGTGAAAGTAGCTGTAGCCTTTGACATCGGAGTCTATACCGTATCTATGTAGACTGCCGTTTCTGATAAGAAAAGAGGCTATGCGATAGTCGTCTAGCTTGCCGTCCTCTGCAAGGGAGTCCAATTCGATAAAATTTTTTGCTGCTCCTTTGGAGTTTTTTCCCCAATTTTTCTTTTCGCTGATTTTTTTTGCGCCCTCTTTTCTGATTGAACAGTCGTTGTAAGCCCCGAAATATTTTGGCGTAAGAGCCATTACCACACCGTTTTCGTACTCTATGTCAAATATGATAGCGACCTCAGGCTCCATCTGGATATTTGCGTTTTTTTGTGCCTCTATCGTATTTGAAGAGAGCGGATATACGGATAAAAAGCTATTTTGGTGTGACGGCAGATAAAAAGGAAAGATTCCCTTTGGTGCTTCATCGTCGAGTGTGGCTATGGAGGCAAAATCCCCACTCTCTCCCGCTTGTTCCAAATGCCCCGTGAAATTACCGGCTACGCCGAGACCTATCATACTTTCAAATTTCATACTAACCTCAAATTACTCTAATTTTTAGATTATACAAAATAAAATAGGATAGAGTATAAGAAAAGAGGTTTAAAAATGGAATGTTCTATTTGCGGGCATCAAAATAGAGACGGTTCTAACTTTTGCGCTAAGTGTGGTTCGCCGCTGTCCGGCGTTTGTCCGTTTTGTCGCCAAAAGGCTGAAGTAGGCGACATATATTGCTCCAACTGTAGCTTTAGACTCCCTGGCTTCCAAGCTCTGCCGCCACCCTCCTTGTCTAAAAAAAATGAAATAAAAATAGCAAAGACAGCCGCCAGTGATAACTGTGTAGAGGTGTGCTCGGAGCGCAGAACCGTTACGGTGCTTTTTGCGGACCTCTCAGGCTTTACGGCGATGAGCGAGAAGCTAGACCCGGAAGAGGTCACTACGGTGATGAACAACTGTTTGCAGATTATGGGCGATGCCGTAACATCTTATGAGGGGTATATCGATAAATATATCGGCGATTGTATTATGGCGCTGTTTGGAGCTCCGATAACGCATGAAAACGACCCGGAGCTCGCCCTTAGAGCTGCCTTAGATATGATAAAAAAGATAGACGAATACAACAAAAAACTGCCGATAAAGCTAGAAAAACCGCTAGGGCTTCATATCGGTATCAATACTGGATTGGTAGTTGCCGGTAAGATGGGCTCTGATTCTAGGATGGACTACACGGTTATGGGGGACACGGTAAATCTTGCCTCAAGGCTTGAATCGAATGCGGCAAAAGGGCAGATATTTGTCTCCTCATATACGCACAATCAGACAAAAAATCTATTTGAATTTGTTGAGCAAGAGGCTATAGCTGTAAAGGGCAAGGTGGAGCCGGTATCGGTCTTTGAAGTTATAAGGGCGCTGGACGCCTCTGAGATAAAGGCCGGCTCTATCGTAGATGTGCCACTCGTTGGACGAACCAAAGAGATAGAGTCGCTCTCTATTAGCGTGGAGAGACTTCAAAAGGGTGAAGGGCAAACAGTATTTTTAATATCTGACCCAGGTTTTGGCAAGAGTCGTATTCAAGCGGAGATAAAAAATAGATTTAGGCAAAATAGTGCGCAAATTATAGAGGGTAGATGTCAATCATACGGCAAAAATACCCCTTATCACACTTTTATCGATATGTTCAAGCGGTTGCTTGCAATTGACTCTGACGATATGAATCAAACGATAACGACAAAACTAACCGAGGGGTTACCGCTTCTTATCGGCGAAGATGGGGATATACTTTCCGAAGAGGCAAAAAAAGCTATCGTGCTTATAGGTAGATTGTTTGAGCTTGATTTGGCGTCGGAGTACGGCGTATTGCTCGGTGATATGTCGCCGCAAGAGATATATACCGCTACGATTCGCTCCATCGGATGGTTTTTTTCCGTTTTGGGCAAGCATAGAGCCACCATCGTGTCTATAGAAGATTTGCACAATGCGGATAGCGCCACGATAGAGACGATAGCGGCTCTTATCGGTGTTTGCAAAAATGCTCCCGTCATGCTAATGCTAATGTTGCGTCCTGACAAAAACTCAGTCGCTGCAAAGCTTTTGCCGCTAGCTAGAAGAACTCTTGGGGATAGGGCTATAGAGATGACCTTTGAGCGGCTTAATAGAAGCGAGTGCGAAGCGTTCGTCAAATATGCGCTGGAATGCGAAAATCTACCGAAAGAGCTAATAGAGCTAATCGGTCTTCGTTCTGACGGAAATCCGCTTTTCTTGCAAGAAATCGTCCGTTCTTTGGTGGAGCAGGGGGCTGTCGAAAAAGATGGAGATAGGATTGTTATCAAAAAAGAGCTCTCAAAAATATCAATTCCAAACTCTATTACCGGTCTTGTTATAGCCCGCTTTGACAAGCTATCCCCTCTGCAAAAAGAGATTATGAGCAAGGCGGCGGTGCTTGGGCATACTTTTAGCCGCAGATTGATTGAGGCGATTATTCATGATAAGACTCTTGATGAGTCGCTAAGCTCACTTATAGATGCGGAGATGATTTTTGAGTCGCAATCGTTTCCGGATGTGGAGTATTCGTTTCATACGACATTTATTCAAGAGGCGGTTTACGACACGCTTTTACTAAAACGAAGGCAGGCGCTGCACCATGAGGCGGCTCAGATGATTCGAGAGGTTTTTAAAGAGAGGGTGCAAGATTACACAGAGTCGCTGGCGGTACACTATACCGAAGCAGGCGACTTGGAAGAGGCGTATTATTTTACGATTCAAAGCGCACTAAAGGCAAAGGCGGTATACGCCAACGAAACTGCGGCTAAGTTTTTTGAGCAGGCTATCGAAATAGGCTCAAAACTGCAAAATAAAGATATAAATTGGGTGGAGATATACAAGCCGTACTCAGAGGTGTTGGAGCTGCTTGGGGATATGGAGCATGCAATTTTGGCGTGGGAGCGCATCAAAGAGGTATCCTCTGATACTCTACTAAAAGCCGATGCGATGCGAAATATCGGTCGTATCGAAGAGAAGAGGGGCGCAAAAGAGAAGTCGATAAAAATCTATCACGAGGCGTTAGTCCTCATAGAAGAGCGTCAAGATACGCTTGAATATGCGCAACTTCTGATGAATCTATCGTGGGTGCTAAATCGTTTTAGAAAAAGCGAGGAGTCTTTAGCGCAAGGATTAAAGGCGCTTGCAATATTTGAGCAACTTAGCTCGGACGAGCACATCGCTATGTGCTGCAATAATCTAGCCGTCTTTTATGAGAATATCTGTGATTTTGAGACGGCGCTCAATTATAATTTGCGAAGTCTTTCGCTTTTTCAAGAGTTAAAAAATCGCAGACAGATAGCAAATGTAGAGCTTTCTTTGGGGTATCTAAGGACAAAAAGGGGCGAAAGCGACCAGGCGCTAAAACATTTTAGCCGTTCGGCCGAGATTATGAATACGATAGGAAGCAAACCTGCAAGTGCGGCTGCACTGCTTGCAAAAGGCAGGTTGTATGCGGATATAGGAAGACATGAAGAGGCCGAGATAGCTCTATTGTCGGCGTTAAGCGACTTTAGAGATATAGGCTCTTTGCGAAAAGCGACCGCCACGCTAATATCACTAATTCAGGTACTGCTGGAACAAAAAGAGACAAAAAAAGCGTACGAGCGCCTTGACGATGCGCTAGAAATCGCCAAAAATAACGACTTTTTATCAGAAGAGGGTAAGCTATGCAGATTATATGCAAGAGCATACAAGCAAGAGGGCAAAAAATCGGAAGCCAAGGCAAAATATGAGGAAGCGGTAGCTATATTTGAAAAGCTTGGTAGAGGTGAAGATGTAGATGCTCTCAAAAAAGAGCTAGAGGGATTATAAAGACAGATGAGAATTATTATTGCTACGGCGCTATTTTTTTACTCGCTCTTTGGTTTTACAAAGAGCGCCGATTATGATGTTGAATACGGCTGGTTCAAAGAGCTAGGCAATGCAAAAGCGCAACTGGTCGTAGAGGGCAAAAACTATCATATCAGGATAGAAGCCAACACCAAAGGAGTTGCAAAGTTTCTGAGCAGGGGCAGGGCGGAGGTATACGAGAGCTACGGCATAGTAACGCCAAGCGGATATTTGCCTCAAAAATTTACGCAGTACAAAAAGTGGTCGGATAAGGCGGAGCGAACTACATATATATTTGACCACGCCGCAAAAAAAGTGATAAAAGCAAAAGAGAAGTATGAAGAGGACAGGTTAATCGATAAAAATGAAGAGGTTAACAAATACTATGCCGATAACGACATATTAACGCTTTATTTCAATATCTCCGATGATTTTCGCACTATGAAGGCGGGAAGCCAAAAAGCATACTACGCCGTCGGCGCAAACCCGAAAGACGGCAGGGTGGATCTTATCATCCCCTCCGGCGCAAAACTAAGCGAGATAAAAGAGACATTCGAGGGGGTAAGGGCTAGTAGCTATGTCATCGTCTATATCAACCAAAAGATTTTCTCTTCGGAGCGAGGAGAGCTATGGATAGCTTTTGACGACAAAAACGACTGCGAGAGGGCGACTCTAAAAGATGTGATACTTTTTGGGGATGTTAGAGGGATTTTAAAAAAATAACCTATCCCTCTAACGCCGTCAAAGCCTCTTCAAACTCATATCCGTCGATATGTTTTTTTGCCGATTGAAAGCTCTTTTCTTTGCCCGAAGGTAGGGCGATTTTGTCTAGTTTTTCCATGATTGGAGATATAAGCTTCGGTCGTTTCGCACCAATCGCCTCTCTTAACTCTGCAAACAATGCTTCGATTTCTTCCGATGAGAGCTCTATTTTATCGTCTGTGTGAGCTTTTTTATCCTTGGCAAAATTTTTCTTTAGCTCCTCGCAGACAAGCGTAAGTTCCGTCATTAAAAGCGCCAGTGTTTCATCCTTTGGCTCTTTCTCTGCAAAGACGGAGAGCTTGTGTAGCTCTGTGGCTCCAATGGTTGCGCTGATACCCTTCATTGTATGGATAACATTTTTATACTCTTTATCGTCCAGCTCTAGCTTAAAATTGTCGTATTTATCGACAAACATACCTGCTATATCGCCATAAAACTCAATATCCTCTATGACTTTTGGAATAACCTTGTCTATGTCAACATGCGTCAGTAATGGGTGTCTATTTTGTAAGGGCTTTGCGTCTTGCGCCGTATCGTCACTCGGCTCACATTTTTTGGATATATGCGCCAAAAGTGCGGCAAACAGTTTTTGCGGATCTATGGGCTTACTGATATGGTCGTTCATTCCCGCATCTTTTGCTTTATCGGCGTCGCTTTTCATAGCGTTTGCCGTCAGCGCTATAATTGGAATATTTTTGTTGATTTTTCTAATTATTCGGCTTGCCTGATAGCCGTCCATCGAAGGCATTTGTATATCCATTAAGATAAGTTCGTATTTTGTTTTATTGGTTTTAAACATATTGACGGCTTCTATCCCGTTTTGGGCTATCTCTATTTTGATGCCGCTGTTTTTTAGCATACCGATTACTATCTCTTGATTCAAAAGATTATCTTCGGCGAGAAGTATTATACTGCCGGCTAGCGAGCTTATTTTTGTTTTTAGCGAGTGTTGCTCCGTCTTATTGTGTGTTTTGGCTACGGAGTTGCCGAAAAGTTCCGTGAGCGCCTCATATAGGAGCGACGGATTTATTGGTTTATGTAAAAACTTATCTATACCCGCCTCTTTTGCTTTTTCTATCACATCTTTCCCGTTGTGCGAGCTTACCATGATGATGGTCGGCGCTACGGCGTCTTTGCACTGCTCTTTTATGAGCTTGGTTGCCTCTATGCCGTCCATCTCTGGCATTTTCCAATCCATTAGCACCAAATCAAATCTCTTAGGGTCTCTTCGTAGCGTATCTAGCGCCTCTTTGCCGCTATATACCGAGGAGACCGTAACATTGTATCTATGTAGTAGTCTTGTTAGTATCGTCTGCCAAGACGGAGTATCGTCTACTATGAGCACATTTTTATTTTCAAATACCGTGTAAATTTCGTTCTTGTCGGCTTCTATCTCTTTTAGCTCTATCTCGAAAATAAAGCTACTTCCAACGCCAGGTTCGCTCTCTACCCAGATAGTTCCGTTCATTAGCCCTACGAGCTGTTTGGATATTGCCAGTCCTAGCCCTGTGCCTCCATATTTTCTTGTTGTTGTATTATCGGCTTGTGAGAATGATTTGAATAGTCTTTCTTGCTGCTGTTTGTCAAGTCCGATTCCCGTATCTTTTACCTCAAACCTAAACCTATCTGTCGCTACTTTTTTGATGTAGATGCCGACCTCTCCGTAGTTTGTGAATTTAACGGCGTTTGTTGAGAGGTTGATTAGTATTTGCCCTAGTCTTAGCGGATCTCCAAAAAGGCTCATAGCTGTGTTGTGGTCGTATCCTACGATAAACTCAAGACCTTTTTCGTGCGCTTTTAATTCGACTATATTGATGACGCTCTCTACCACCGTGTGCAGGTCAAACTCGATATTTTCAAGTTCAAGCTTTCCGGCTTCTATTTTTGAGAAGTCCAAAATATCGTTGATAATTCCAAGAAGCGAGTTTGCGGAGTTTTCTATCTTGCTTATATAATCTCTTTGAGAGCTATCTAGATTTGTCTCTTTGACCAAATAGGTCATGCCTATAATAGCGTTCATCGGCGTTCTTATTTCATGCGACATATTTGCCAAAAATTCACTTTTTGCATGCGTGGCGGCTTCGGCTCTTTGTTTTGCCTCCCTCATAATCTCTTCCGCTTTTAGGCGCTCCGTAATATCAACCGCGAGAGAGACGACCTCTTGCGCTTCGCCCTCTACGATAGGTAGGAGCGAATTGAACCATTCGCATGTGATTGATCTGCCGTCTTTGGTGGTGTTTTGATTAATAGAGTGCGGTAGCATGTTTTCTATTTTTGTTATCTCTGCTAGCTTGTCTTGTATCGCTTTTTGGATGTTTTGGGGTATTAGAAAATCAAAAAAAGATTTGCCGATAACCTCTTCTTTGCCCCAACCAAAAAGCTCTTCAGCTCTTTTATTCCAGTCTGTAACGATAAAACCGTCTTTCCATACGATTCCAGGAGAGGAGGATTCCTCAAAGATAATCCTGTGGCGAAGCTCGCTTTTTTGAAGCTCTTTCGTTCGTTTTTGCACCTCTATCTCAAGAAGCTTGTTTTGTTCGCTTATGATGCTTGTCTTGAGCTCTTCTTGCTCGTGTATATGTTTTAAGAGCTCGTTAAAGCTTGTCTGCAACAATGAAAGTTCGTTTTGGTTTTTAAACTCTACGCTGACGGCCGTTGCGCCGTACTCTTTGTCTTTGATGCCGGATACCTGTTTTGTTAGCATATCTAGCGGATTTTTGAGATATCTTTGGAATGCTAGATAAAAGAGCGCTGCAAGAGCCGCACTTTTAATGAAGGCGCTAAGCAAAAGCATCAAGAAGCCAACTTTGGTTCTTTCAAATACTACCTCATTGTTTGAGTGCAGAGATACATTAGCCAAATGTACGATTTTGCCTTCAAACTCGTAGTTTACATCGAATGTGTACGAAAAATCTCCGCTTGTCGTCTGTGCGACTCCGCTTTTTTTGTTTTTGTATAAAACTCCTCCGCTTTGGCTGATTATATCTACGCCGTAGACGATGGGCATATTTTGTATCCCTTTGCCTACCGAGGCTATCTGTTCGTCGTTTAGCTCCCAAATTGCGGATTGGAGGGAGGGTTTAAATATTTCACCGATTTGGATAAGTTCTTTTTCTAGGCTATTTTTGATATGGCGATATTCTATAAATACATGTGAAGCCGTAATTATTACGGTTATTAGAATATATATTCCAAGTATCGACTTCAGCAGTTGCCACGATAAGGGCTTAAAGCTCTCTTTCATCGCTTGACTTCAAAATACTTTTTGCCGTACTCTTCGTATATTTTTTTGTACCTACCGTTTTTTTGTATATTTTTCAAACCCTCGTTAAAGTCGTCTCTGAGATTCTTATCCCTGAATGCTACTTGATATTTCGTCGGTAAAAAAAAGTCGTGCTGGACAACCTCTATATTGGGCGCAATTTTCTTTTCGCTGACAAGCATTTCCGTGTAGAATTTAAATATATTCTCATCCATTATGATAACTTGTGTGCGTCCCTCGTAAAACATATGCACCTGAAGTTTTTGATCAGCTTGCTCGCTATATTTTGCTCCCGCACTTTTGGACACTTTGTTGAACCTATCCCCGAGATATATGACTGCATTTTGAAATGCAATCATGTGATAATCTTTCAAATCTTCCATTTTGCCGATTTTGAGTCCTGAGTTTTTGAGCGTGAACGCTTTGTTGTGGTACTGTGTAAAGCAATCAGAGTAGTATCCTTTCATATCCATACTCTCAATAACAAGAGAGTTTGCATCGGCAATACCGGATTTGAACATCTCCACCCCTCTTGCGATGTTGACTGAAATAGGTTTGACGGTATGGTTTTTGTGCGCCAAAGCCTCTTTGACTATATCTACCACTATCCCGCTTTTTTCATTGATTACATAAGGCGGCGTGGTGCGTGAGAATACGACTTTGACCTCTTGCGCATATAGAGCGCCTAGTAGCGCAAAAAATAGTATCGGTATTAATTTTTTCAATGTAGACTCCTATTGTCTCAATATAACTCTGTTTCTGCCGCTCTCTTTTGCGCCGTACAAAGCTTCATCCGCATTTTTTAGCAGTTCATCCAGATTTTTTACGCTCTCTTCTTGCGCTGAGATACCGATGCTGATAGTAAACTTGATTATCTCTTCTTTGCTTACTATTTCAAGTTTTGCCACCTCGTTTTTTATCTGCTCAAACAGCGATACAATCTCGTCTTTTTGGCATTTGCCGCAAACGACCGCAAACTCCTCGCCGCCCATTCTGCCGAGTATCGCATGGGCAGGTAGCTGCTCAAAAATTGTTTTTGTGACGAGTTTTATAGCGCTGTCTCCGGTATCGTGTCCGTATCTGTCATTTATTGATTTGAAATTGTCTATGTCTATCATGGCCGCAAAAAGTTTGCCGTCGCCTGATTCAAAAAGCGGTATCGCTAGCTCAAAAAATTTTCGTCTATTGTAGATTCCCGTCATCATATCGTGGGACGCTAGAAACTCAAGGTCTAGTATGTTTTTTCTCAGATTTAGTTGCGTCTTGACTCTAGCCAACACCTCTTTTCTTTTTATCGGTTTTGAGATGTAATCGCTTCCGCCGACATCATAAGCCGCGCCTATGCTCTCATCATCCGTATTAGCTGTGATAAATATAATAGGAATATCTTTTGTCAAAGGGTCGAGCTTTAATATTTTACACACCTCGTAGCCGTCCATTCCCGGCATTACAATATCTAGCAGTATCAGAGCTATTTTTTCGCCTCTTGCTATCTCTATCGCTTTTTGTCCGCTAGTGGTTGGAATTACATCAAAATCGTTTAAAATATTTAGTAATATGTCCAAATTTGCTTTCGTATCGTCTACCGCCAGTATTGCCCCTAGTTGTTCCATTGTTCCGCCAAAAAAAAATATTGATGAATTGCCAAAAAAAGCTATATTTATTTTAGCGAATTTTTTTAAATGTTTTTATTGCCTCTCCGGTTGCTCCGCTGTTTTGTTTTGCAATGGCAGGGTTATTACAAACATTGCTCCGCTTTCGCTGTTTTGTACGCCTAGTGCGCCTTGCATATGTCTTTCGACTATCTGTTTTGACATAT
>DIZY01000043.1:0-4910 GCA_002428055.1 Helicobacteraceae bacterium UBA6016 | reverse complement strand
CGGCCGCCGTATCTTCTACGACAAAAAATATAGAACTCTCGTTGCTGTTTATTGATATTTTGATAACTCTAGTTTGCGCTTTTTGATCTATTATTGCATCCGCCGCATTTGATATTAGATTTAGTAAAACTTGCTGAAGCTCACCCTCGTAACCGTATAAAATATGCTTTTTATCGACCTCTATCTTGTATTCGATGTCATTATTTTTTAGTTTTGCGCTGAGAAGTCTTATCGTNNCGTAGAATCGACTGTTTCTTCGGCGTAAAACTCTTTTTGGTCTTTGTCCGGTGAAAAGAAGCTTCTAAAATCGTCAATGGTCTTTGACATAAAGTTTATCTGCTTCATGCAATCCAGGCTTATCTGTTTGATTCTCTCTTCGTCCAAAAGTCCGGTGTTGTGTTCCATTCCTAGAGACTGAATGGTAATGCCAAGAGCGTTTAGCGGCTGNNGGTGTGCTATGTTTCCTATCATCTCTCCCATTGTGGCGCTTCGGTTTTGCTGTATGAGCAGTCTTTCGTTCTCCATTCTTTTTTGGGTCTCTTCGTTGACGAGTTCCGTAAGGTTTTCGTTCACTCTCCTAAGCTGGGCCTCTGCAATATCTCGCCTGCTCAAAAGCTCGGTAATATCTTGTCTGATTGCTATATACTCTGTGATGTTGTCCTCTGTGTCCAAAATAGGCATTATCGTAGCTTGGACAAAGTAGCTCTCACCGTTTTTCTTGCTGTTTTCCACGACCCCTCGCCACGCTTTTTTCTCTTGTATGGTTCTCCACACTTCGGCGAAAGCCTCTTTTGGCATATTGGAGTGGCGTACTATGTTGTGATTTTGACCTAGCAGCTCATCCGCCGTATATCCGGATATTAGACAAAACTGCTCGTTGGCGTATGTGATAACACCTCGCTTGTCTGTTTTTGTGACTATCGTGGAGCTGTCTATCGCTTTTTTGTACTCCTCTAGAAGCTTATTTTTGTTTCGTATCTCTGCTAGCATATCGTTTACTCTGAAAAGCAGATGGTTAAAAGTAGCTTCCAATACGCTTATCTCATGTGTTTTGGGGTTGCAGTGTACATACTCGTTAAACTCGCTGTTGACGGATATTCTATCGATAGCCTCCGTAAAGTCGCTGATTGGTTTGACAAATATTTTCTGCATCAGTTTTTCAAAGATAAAAAATGTCAGTACGATACAGACGGCGGTAAATATCAAAAAATATCTCATAATGTTGTTGAGCGGTATCTGTATGTCATCTGAGGGCATATACATATCTATAACCCCGTTTATATCCCCGACCTTTGAGTTTACATGGCAGCTAAGGCAGTCTTGCTCCACCTTCATCGGATAGATATATCGTATGCTGTTGTCGTTTTCGTTGTGGATTAGCTGTATTTCGCCGGTCATCGCTTTTTGTAGGAACTTATCTTCTTTTATTTTATTTCTGTCTTTTTCTATCACCCCAAAAAGCTCTTCGACCTTGGCGGAGCGGTATATAGATATTTTCATACCTGTTTTTAGGTGGTTTAGTCTTGTTGTTATGTTGTCTATATCCTGCTTGCTCCAGCCGCTTTGCATCTTTGCAAAAAGCACTTCAAATACGAGTTCACTTGTTTTTTTGGCGTTATCTTGTGTCAAATTTTCCAGCGCTATCTTTTTTAGGTAGTCGTTTAAAAAAAATGTTGACAAAAGCCCTACAAGAACAAAGCTAACAACTACTTTTATAAATAGATTTCTATTTGTGATAAGTTTTGCCGCTTTGTTCTTTTTTAGTCCTTCCGCTATGTTTGAAAAATCGCCTTGTTCCATATTGACCCCGTTTGTGTAGTTAATTTAAAAAAAATACAATTGATTCGTTGTTGTCACATTTTGCAATATGTTTTACGAGCATCTTAAATCTTCTTTGGAGGGCGTCGTCGCAAAGCGCTGCAAAAAAAGAGTCCCCGTTGATTTTAAGCCATGTAAGAGCCTCCGCCCACTCCAATTTTACTCCGTCCGTGCCGCCGCTTGAAATATCATATATCTCAAAGAGCTCATCGAAAAAAACGAGACCGTCTTTTGCGGACTCTATTTTGTCTGCATCCATTAGGGGATTAAAAAGAGAGAGCATATCGTCGTTTATGCCTATGATTTTTGAGTTTTTATCTACTATTAGGGCAGCGCACGGTGAGAGCTCTAAAAAATCTAGGGCGTTTGATTCGGATACCTTTGCGACACTCTGTTTTAGCTGTGAGGCATTTAGTTTTTCTATCTCTCTCTCTTGCATTATCATTCTTGTTATATCTTTTCTAATGCCTATAAACTCGACAACTTCGTCATTTTCATCTAAGATTGGAATAACGGTAGCGTCGACCCAATAACTAGAGCCATCTTTTGCTCTATTTTCAACTATTCCATTCCATACTTTTTTAGCCAAAATAGTCCGCCATAGCGTTTCAAACGCCTCTTTGGGCATATTTGGATGGCGGACTATGTTGTGCGATTGACCTATCAGCTCCTCTTTTGAGTATCCGGATATTCTGCAAAACTCGTCGTTTACATAGATGATATTTCCGTTTTTATCGGTCTTTGAAACTATATTACAGGTGTCTACCGCTTTTTTATATTCGTCAAGTAGTTTTTTTTGCTTACCAAACTCTTTGGATAATTCAAGGTTTCGGCAGATTCCCCTTATCTCCTTTACTAGCAGCGCTACATCGATGGGTTTGAGCATAAAGCGGCTCACATTCGCCTGTATCGCTTCTATAAAATTTCTTGTCTCATTATGCGCAGTAGTGATAATGATTGGAATATCGGCATCGGACTCCCTGATGCGTTTACATAGCTCTATGCCGTCCATAATCGGCATTGATATATCGGTTATGACGAAGTCTGGATTCACGCTTTTGAACATAGCCAGACCTTTGGCGCCGTCGCTTGCGGTATAAACATCGGTTACTACCATAGAGAGTACTCTGCTTAGCGCATCCCTGATAGTCTCGTCATCTTCTACATACAGCACACAGAAGTTTAGCTTTTCTGTAATATTTTGGCTTGAACGCATTTTCATCCTTTATATAGTTATTCTTGAGTTTATTTTTGGGATATTTATCGAGACCAAAAAACCATTGTCGCTATTTTGCGCAGATATGCTTCCGGCAAATTCGCTCTCAATAATTTTTTTGCTTATATATAGACCCAGTCCTGTTCCTTTTTCAGAATCTTTTGTCGTAAAGTATGCTGAGAGTACTTTGTCTAGGTGCTCCTCGGCGACGCCCCCGGCAAAATCTCTTACGCTAATAGAGATAAAATGACCCATATCCTCCGCCTTGAATATAATTATTTTTTTCTCCGCTAGCTGATTGCCGCTTTCGTATGCGTCTTTAGCATTCGATATAAAATTTACTATTATCTCAATCAAAGAAGATTTTGAGCCGTACAGTTCGATACTACTTGGTATATCTGTTTCAAGGCAGATACCGAGCCTGTTTAGTATCTCTTTGTATATCAAGCGTATCTCTTCGCCTAGCTCATAAAGCATAAAATGCTCTTTTCGTGTAGCCGGACTAAAATAGTTCAAAAATTCGCTAATCGTTTTTGACATTTTTTGCGTCTGTATGCTTACATTGTCCATTAGAGTATTTAAAAAATCACTATCCACCTCGCCCAAAAAACCGCTTATTTTGAGCCGTATCATCTCTGCGCTAATGGCATTTATCGGCTGCCTTAGCTGATGCGTGATGCTTGAAAGCATCTCCCCCATAAGCGCATGCTTCATCTGTTTTTCAACCAGCTCGTTCATATTTTTTTCAATGCTTTTATTTTTTGCGGTTTCAATAGTCTTGTTGACTGCGGCAACCATGGTGTCAATATCGCAATCATCGGGCAATACGCATGTTACTTTGTCAAAAACTTGCATATTGATGTATCGAAAAAAAAGCTCTCTTGGGGCTATAACGCAAAAAAATATCCCATGCATATTCGGTATCGCATCACAAAAACCGTGATAATCAAAATCTTCGTCAACAGACAAAACTGCGACACCCGTCTGCTCGTCTAAGTTGCTGTAAAGCTCCTCCGCAGTTTTGATTGATACAATAAAATGCTTTTTTAGCTCTTGCGTATTAGGATAATTTCGTTTTTGGCTTTCAAATAGTGTAATTTGTCTTTTCTCACTCACAGACTATAATCTCCCTCTGCGGTTTTCCTATTGTGTATCCTTGAGAGTAGTCGATTCCAATCTCTTTAACTATCTCTAAGATTTTTTCGTTTCTTACATACTCCGCCACTGATTTTGCTCCTGTCAGATGGATAAGCTTGTTTATATATTTGACCGACTCTATCATTGATTCATCCGTGTCAAGATTTTTAATGAAACTTCCATCTATTTTGATGAAGTCCACTTTTTGCTCAAACAGATAGATAAAATTGGAATATCCTATTCCAAAGTCGTCTATTGCGAGCTTATATCCATTTTCTCGAAGAAGTCTGAGGCGTGCCTTGATAGAGCCGAATGTATACAAATCTTCCGTCTCCAGTATCTCCAAAATAACCCTTGACGGGTCTATGTCATATTTGTTGCTCCAATACCCCAGCTGTTTAAAAATTGTGTCGTCTAGCATATCATTTGGCGTCAAATTGATAGAAAAGCTTATTCTTTTATCCTGTTTTGAAAAGTACTCAAACGCTTTTCTTATGATAATTTTTGCAAGTAGCGGCGTCTGTTGGATTTTTTTTGTAAGACCTAAAAACATATCCGGAGTTATCGTGCCTTGTATATTGTCTTCTATTCGTGCGAGACACTCATATTTTGCTATTTCAGATGTTGTATTGTGCATGATGGGTTGAAAATACGGCATCAGCATATCTTCTTCTATGGATTGAGAAAACTTTTGCAGCCAATATATGTTTGCCGACACGCTGTCCGACTTTGAAATATC
>DIZY01000082.1 GCA_002428055.1 Helicobacteraceae bacterium UBA6016 | reverse complement strand
GTTTTGCCGTTTTTATCAAACTGGTTTATGTTCATATAGCCGATAGTTGATTGAAGCGTTGCAAATATATCGGAGATTGATACTCCAAACGATTTTGCTTTTTCTCTATCCACGTCCACAAGTAGGGTAGGGGTGTCCGCCCTCATTGTTGTAAATGACATTTTTAAGCTTTTTTCTTCTTTTAATGCTTTCAAAAAGCTATTTGTGGAGTTTGCCATTTTTGTCATATTAGCGTCGCCCATTTGCAATAAGCGAAAGCTAAACATATCGGAGGGTCCCATACCTCGTATCGGCGGCGGCGGCATTGCTATTACGTTTGCCTCTTTGATTGCGCCGTATTTTGGTCCCACGCTTCCAAGCGTTCCAAAAAGGCTTAGAGCTTTTGTGGTTCTCTCGCTCCACGGTTTTAATCTTACAAACACGGCGGCGGAGTTTGGTTCTTGTGAAAACGTCATGATATTGAGTCCGGTGATAGCCGTGTATGTGGATACCGCCTCTTCTTTGGCTAGTATCGCCTCAACCTCTTTTACAACCTCTTTTGTTCTATTGACCGAGGCGCCGTCCGGCAGGTTTATACTGGTGATAAAATAGCCTTGGTCTTCCATCGGCACAAACGCCGTCGGCAAGGTTTTGTTGAAGAAATATATAAAACCGTATGTGGATAGGTAGATTACAAAAACAATAGCTGATTTTCTTATCATCCAGCCCGAGCGTTTTACATAGTTTTCGGTCATCTTTGCAAAACTTCTATTAAACCATCTAAAAAATCTAGCAGGCTCTTTGTGGTGTTGTTTTAAAATCAAAGCTCCGATGGCGGGCGCAAACGAGATAGCCATAAAACCAGAAAAGATGACCGATATAGCGATTGTCGCGGCAAACTGCTTGTAGAGTTGCCCCGTCATGCCGCCCATAAAAGTAGCCGGAATAAAGACGGCGCACATTACAAGAACTATCGCGATTACAGGACCTGAGACTTGCGTCATCGCTTTGATGGCGGCTTCTCTTGGGCGGAGCTTTTCGGTTTGAAGTATCCTCTCCATATTCTCAATAACAACGATAGCGTCGTCCACGACTATTCCGATGGCGAGCACAAGCCCAAAGAGCGTAAGCGTATTGATGGAATAACCAAGCAGATACATTCCGATAAATGCGCCAGTAAGCGACACCGGAACGGAGAGTATAGGGATAAGCGCCGCTCTCCAGCTCTGCAAAAATAGATAGATAATAAGACTGACTAGTAAAATAGCCTCTAAAAGCGTCTTAACAACCTCTTTTATCGATATTCGCACAAAATCCGTCGTATCGTATGGGATTTTATACTCTATTCCCGGAGGAAATTTTTTGGATAACTCCTCCATCTTTTTGTTGACAGCGTTTGCCGTATCAAGCGCGTTTGCGTTGACATCGGCGAATATCCCTATCATAGCCGCCGGTTTGCCTTTTACGCGTCCGAAATACTCGTAGTTTTGGCTTCCAAGCTCTACTCTCGCCACATCTTTTAGGCGAATTGCGGAGCCGTCTTGGTTTGATCTGATAATGACGTTTGAAAACTCCTCAGGCGTAGAGAACCTGCCTTTGCTTGTAAGCTGCATCGTCCACATCTGGTCGTCTTTTGTCGGAGCTTGTCCAAGTCTGCCCGGGGCTACTTGGATATTTTGGTCTTTTATGGCAAGCCCTACGTCGGAGCTTGTAACTCCTAGTTTTGCCATTTTGTCAGGGTCTAACCAGACTCTGATAGCGTAGTCTCGTTGCCCAAAAATCATAGACCTTCCGGCGCCGGGAATTTTTTTGATTTCGTCTAGCATATTTGTAAGAATGTAGTTGCTTATATCCGTGTCAGAAAAGCTTCCATCCGGAGATGTGACGGCTGCGATAAGCAAAATATCAGAGGTTCTTTTTTGGACGCTAATACCCAAATCTCTAGTGGTTTGAGGCAGCAGGGCAAGAGCCGGGTTGATACGGTTTTGTATCTCCACCGCCGCCAAATCCTGATTTACTCCAATATTAAAAGTACACACAATACTTGCCGTACCCGTCGCGGCTGAAGCTTTGCCGCTTACATACATAAGCCCGTCCGCTCCCGCGATTTGAGCCTCAAGCGGGGTGAGAATATTGTTTGCGATAGTCTCAGCGTCCGCCCCCGGATATGAAGCGGTTACAACCACGGTTGGCGGCGTTAAGTTTGGAAATTGCGATATAGGCAGACTCTTAATCGCCGTAAATCCCAAAATCATAATAATTATGGCTATAACAGCGGAGAGTACCGGCTTATTTATAAAAAATTTACTATACATCTAAAACCTCGGCTTATTTGGCGACGGAGGTTGGTTTAACGGGCGCGCCCGGTCTTAGCTTTACCAATCCGTCCACCGCTATTTTTTCGCCCGCTTCCAAGCCTTTTACGACCACTACGTTTTTACCAACCCATTCGCCAACTTCGATAGGTCTAGCCGATACGGTATTGTTTTTTTCGTATACATACACAAATTTTCCCTTGGCGTTTGTGAGCACGGCTTTTTGCGGCGCAAAAACCGACTCTTTCCACACAAGACCTTTTAAGGTTACTCTTACAAATTGCCCCGGAGAGAGCCTTGCGTCTTGATTGTCAAAAGTGGCGCGATAACTCATAGTTCCGGTGCCTTGGTCAAAAAATGGTGAGGTAAAACTAATGCTCCCAACTCTATTTACCACGCTGCCGTCACCAAGCGTCAAAGCCACTTCATATTTTCCGTCTTTTGGGGTGATAAGCTTGCCCGAAGATAGAGCGTTTTGAATAAAAAGTCTCTGGTTTTCGCTAAAGCTAAAATTTACATACATTGGGTTTGTCTGATAAACGGTCGTCAAAAGCCCGTTGGCTCCGGCTTGGATATATGTGCCGACGTCTACTTTTGATTTATCGACATATCCCGTTATCGGAGATTTAAT
>DIZY01000049.1 GCA_002428055.1 Helicobacteraceae bacterium UBA6016 | reverse complement strand
GCAATATCTGCTGACAATATAGCTGAAAAGCTACCTATCATAAAAAGAAATGTTTTGGGTATTGAGAAATAATAAGAGGCCAAGAGAAGTTGCATAAAAAATCTATATATTTTATACTAATAGCAGTTTTGTTGACGACGGTATCTCCAGTTATGTTTTTGAGTGCTACATACTCATATATCTCAATAAAAAAACAGACAACGGAGCAGATAAAAGAGAGCTCCAGGCTCTCCGTGCAAGCTTTGGAAAAAAATATAGCAGACCTCATATCCGCTTACGCCGTCAATGAATACGAGTTGTTAGTAAAAAACCAAATGAAAAGGTCGGAGATTTTTTCAATCGTCGTTGAAGATTATAACATGGGAGAAATCATTGGAAAAGGGTATTATACGAGCGGTTTTATCAAGGATAAAAATGACAGTCCAATAGAATACAACCCTGAAAATAAAGAGCATATTGAGGCGCTAAGAGAGTGTCAATATGCGCACAAGATAGACATTAATTCGTCTTCCGGCGTGAAACTGGGCAGTGTGACGGTATACGCATCAAACGCAATAATCGATAGAGCTTTAAAAAAATTAGTATATGAAACATTGCTTAGCGCTTTAATAATATCCGTACTATTAACAACTTCTCTATTTTTTGCGATCAGATACTTTATAGCAAAACCGATATCTGACATAGTAAAAAAATTAGGCGCGGTAGACGCCGACGGCATACCGGAGTATATCCACACCGCAAGCTACCCGAAAGAGATAAATATACTAATAAACTCAATTAACAATATGATCGCTTCGATAGTAGAATCAAGAGCCGCGCTTAAAGAGCAAAACGAACACCTTCAAGAGCTTGTAGAGAGTGAAACAGCTAAACGCATAAGCAAAGAAAAAATACTCCTACAACAATCAAAAATGGCGATGATNNNNATCAATGGAGGCAGCCGCTAAATGCGCTTGGCATAAAGATTCAAGATGTCTATGCTGCATACAAATACGGTGAGCTAACAGAGGAGTACTTGGAAAATTTCAAACAAAAGAGCATGTTTATAATCCAAAATATGTCAAAAACCATAGATGATTTTAGAAATTTTTTTAGACCCGCCAAAGCAAAGAGAGACTTTGGTATAGAAGAAACAGTCGAAGACGCCCTTACTATCATCGGCCAGCAGTTGCGAAACCACGATATTTCAGTTGAGTTTCACAGCGACGGCAAATACATAATCAACGGCTATCAAAATGAGTTTATACAAACCATATTAATACTTCTATCAAATGCGCAAGACGCAATACTGGACAATCATATAGATAAACCCACCATAGATATATTCGTTGAGGCGCATGGAGACGACAATGTCCAAATCTCAGTCCAAGACAATGCCGGCGGCGTACCGAGTGAAATCTTAGATAGAGTATTTGAGCCCTATTTTACCACCAAAGAGCAAGGCAAGGGCATGGGCATAGGTCTTTATATGGCAAAAGAGATAGTCGAAAGGCAGATGGGCGGGGTGTTGTCGGTAGAAAATAGTGGCAGCGGCGCTATATTTAAAATAATAGTTAGACAGTGTGGCTAAGTATTGAGAATAACCAATTTAAGATAAAATGATGTACAACTGGGACGGTTTTCCATCTCCCAATAGTTTTACAAAAGCGCAACATTCCCCGGCGCAACCACAATCGTAAACTTAGCCCCATCACCAGTATTCTCCACCCAGATAGTCCCGCCCATACTCTCTTCAATAATCTGTTTTGTCATATAAAGCCCTATTCCCGTGCCTTGTGATTTATGCTTTGTCGAAAAATAAGGGTCAAATACCTTGCTAAGGCTTTTTTTATCTATACCGCCACCGCTGTCTTGCATCGTCAATAAGGCTCCGCCGTCTATTTTTTTACACCCTATTAAAACAGTTTTTATTTCGACATCGGATGATATTATCGCATCCTTTGAGTTATTGAGAATATTCAAAAGAGCCTGTATGAGTCTGTTAATAGAGCCTTTTATTTTTACATCCTTGCAACCGTCGCAACTCATTTCAACTCCGATAAAATGATTTTGATAAACCGCCTCGACAAGAGACAACGACTTTTTAACGGCGTCTTCAAGCAAAAAAGAGCCGCTAGGGTCGTCTTTGTAAAAACTCCTAAAATCATCGATAGTTGACGATAGATACGAAACCTGTTTTTTGACCCCCTGTACCGTATCGTCCAAAAATTCGTCGGTAATAAGCCCCATCTCTTTGTATACCGATATTTTTGTAATGGAGCTTTGAATAATATTTAGAGGCTGTCTCCACTGGTGCGCAATGTTGCCTATCATCTCGCCCATCGCCACAAATCGAGACTGAACCAAAAGCATCTGGTCTTTTTGTTTCAGTGCGGATAGGTCTGTAAGATTTATAATCGCAGCATCTCTGTCTTTGATGTGCAGATATGCTAGAGAGGCGGCAACATAACACTGCGAACCGTCCTTTTTTTTCAAAATCACCTCGTCAAAACTCTTGGCATGATGTCTATTTCTTGGATTTGTTATATCAAGCGCCATAGCAAAATCACTTTCATCGTCTATCTCAAAAAGCGCATCTATTTTTTTACGGAAAAATTCAACCGCTTCATATCCGGTAAGCCTCGAAAAAGCCGGGTTGGCATATATAAGATTAGTGTCAAAGAGCATAAGCGCATTCGGAGAAGCATCGGCCAAAACCCTAAAAAGCTCTATCTGCTCATTTAGCTCCCTAGTTCTATCCCTTACCGTATCCTCTAGCGTTTCGTTAATATGCATTATTTTTTGCTGATACGACACCAGCTTCTCTATTGCTAGCGATACGCTATTTTGAATGATGGAGATTTCATCTTTTTTGTCGCTAACTTGAAGCTTTATATTTGGATGTTCGGGATTGAAGTCATTGAGCTTTTGCGTTAGATTTTTAAGAGGGGTAAAAAATAGATTGATTCGTAAAAGCCCCAGAAAGCCGACAAACAAAGCCGCTCCAAAAAGTAAAAAAAGTGTTTTTAGCGCAAATAATTTAGCATTTTCAAAGTCTGTTTTTGAATAATAAACGCGTACTGTAGCCAGCTTTTGAATGCCTAACGCATCATATATCTCTCGTTCAACCAAAAAATACTGCTCTTTAGATATTTTCTTACTACTCGCATACCCTGTTTTGATTGGCGTGGCCGAAGTCGGCTCTTTGACCTCTATCTCCAAAATATCGGGGTTTCTATCTATCTGCCTAATTATCTCCGCCCTTACATCGCCCTCCAGCCCGAGTTGCAACGGCGCCGCGATATTGCCGGCTATCATTTCCGCAAAAGTTTGTGCTTTTTTTATCTCTCCGTTTTCCAAATATTCATCAAAAACGAAAAAATTTATTAAAAAAGTAGACCCAAATACGGCAAAAAAACTAAGTATATAAAATACAAAAATTTTTATTTTTAGGCTTGAGAAGTTGATTTTATTCATCGTACACTTTCACAAGCTTAAGAAGCGAAGGTTCAAAAGAGAGTCCGGATGCGTTCAGCGCTTTTTTGTTTAGCAGTATTGAGGTCTTATTGGTTATCTCCACAAAAAACAGAGCGCCGTTTTTCTCAAATATCCTTTTTGTTCCGGCAAAAGTAAGAGCGCCTTTCATCTCCGGCAGAGAATAAACCCTAAGCTCATCGTCATCCTCAAAAAATAGATAAGAGGCTGCAAAATCTTTTTGGATCGATACTTTATCTCTATGAACCGGTCTTACGCTAATCATATACCCCTTGATACCGTTTTTATGTATCCTTTCGCACTCTTCTTTAAAAACCTCTGCAAATCGCTTCGTAGCATCGGAATATACGGCGATTATAACTATCGGTTTTTGTGGATTTAACTCTTTTGTTTTTGCGGAAAAAAATATTAGCTGAGGATATATTTTTGCTTGTATCGCTATTTGAGTCCTATCCAGCTCAACGCCAAATAGGTTAGCGCAGAAAATCGCAAAAAATAGAAAGGCTGCTATTTTTTTTGGCATGAACCTATACGCCTTTTAGCTCTATAATAAACTCTGCGCCGCCGTCTATGTTTTCAACCTTAACGCTTCCGCCAAAATGCTCTTCGATAATTTTTTTGGTAATATAGAGTCCAAGCCCCGTACCGTTATCACCTTTGGAGCTTACATATGGAGTGAATATATCTCTCATAATATCATCTCTTATCCCGCCAGCATTATCGCAAATAATCAACTGTGCCTTGTCGTTCACATATTTTGCGTCAATCTTAATGAGCCTGTTCTCGCTTGTTTCATCAAAAGCGTCAACACCGTTTGAGATAATATTGAGAATGGCTTGATTAAACTCTTTTGGATAGCCAAATACCATAATAGACTCATTGATATTTTCTTCCACACTGATTTTTCTAGCTTTTAGCTTGGCCGCTATGATGGTTAGCACATCCACAACAGATGTCTTAAGCGAGAAATTTTTTGCGGTTTTAGACGGCTTCAAAAAATCGGAAAATGTATCTATCGTATTTGCCATAAAGGAGACTTGTTTGGATATTAGCTGTGTGTTTTTATACACCTCTTCATCGAGCGGCTGCCCGGTAAGCTCTACGACCCTATCATCTATATTAGAAGAGAGTATATTTATCGCATTTAGCGGCTGTTTTAGCTGGTGAGATATGATGCTTATCATCTCCCCTAGAGCCGCCATTTTACTCTGTGTAATCAGTAGATTTTCAAGCTCTTTTTCTCTCTCTTCCATCATTCTTCTATTGACGGCTTTTGCGATTTTGAGTAGCCTATCGAGAAATATCATGCTGTCTACCGGTTTTAGCAAAAAACTGTCTATGCCTATATCTATCGCTTTAATAAGCTTGTCGGCATCGCTATGCGCAGATACCGCCAAAATATGCTGAGCCGGATGCAGAGCTTTGATGTTTTCGCTCATCATAAGCCCATCCATCTTCGGCATCGTAATATCCGTAATCACAAGGTCAAAAAAGCTTCTCTCCCTATATTTCGCAAGCCCCTCTTCTCCATCCATCGCAACCTCAACAGTGCCAAAAAACTTCTCCAGTAGCTCTTTTAAGATATTTAAAAAACTGGGGTCATCTTCCACAAACAAAACGCTAAGATTTTGCGCCTCTTTCTTTAACTCTTTTATCATTTTTTTACGCCCCTCTTATTTGATGCCTGCTTTTACGGCAGTATAGAACACAAAAATGCGTTTTTAATGTTATTTACCGATTTCTATCTTATTTCTACCGCTTTTTTTCGCCCGATAAAGAGCGGTATCTGCTCTTTTTAGCATATCCTCGGTCAAGTCGCCGTGCGAAAAAACAGATACGCCAAAACTCGCAGTCACTCTTTCGGCAAAATCAAAGTGGTTTTGCTCTATCTCGCTTCTTAGTTTCTCAGCCAATGCGACAGCGCCATCAAGCGGCGTAGAGACTGCCAATACCACAAACTCCTCGCCGCCCCATCTAGCGAAAACATCGCCTCTTTTGATATTTTGCGAAACTATTCTTGCAACTTCGCTAAGCGTAGTGTCCCCCATGCTATGCCCAAAAGTATCGTTTATCTCTTTGAAGTGGTCGATGTCAAAAAGTATTAGGCAAAGCTCGGAGCCGTTCAGTTTTGCTTTTTTTATCTCAAGCTCAAACACCTCGTCAAACTTATATCTGTTAAAAATACCAGTAAGCACATCGGTAGAAGCTTGCTGCTCCAAGTTTTGCGTCATATCGTAAAGCTCGTTTACCTTTTTTTTCATCGAAAAATTGAGAAGTTTTAACTGCTCTTTTGCTTGCTCAAGCTCGGTTATATCATGCCTTATGCCGATAAATTCCACTATATCACCGTCAACATCGACTATCGGCACAATAGTGGTGTCAACTATATATGTACTACCGTCTTTTCTGAGGTTTTTTACGACGCCTTTCCATATTTTTTTGTTGTTTATCGTGCTCCACATATCCCTAAAAGCTTCTTTTGGCATATCCGGATGCCTTATGATATTGTGAGGCTGCCCAAGAAGCTCATCCTCGCCGTACCCTGAAATTCTGCAAAACTGTGGATTTACATAGGTAATAATGCCTTTTGTGGTTGTTTTTGAGACTATATTACTCTCGTCTACGGCTTTTTTGTACTCATTTAGAAGTCTTATATTTTGCTGCTTCTCCTTTTCATACACATCCCCAAAATCGTAAACTTTGGCGAGTAGATGCTCGGAAACCTCTTTAAATATAGTAGAAAACAAAAGGTCAAGCTCATCGCTAGTTTTCTTTGATAGCACCAACTTTTCATACAATACGGTAGAAATAGCGCCTCTAAGACCATCTTGCAATAGCACCAGTTCATGATATTTAACCAATTTTTGATTTGCAAATTGTAAGAACTTTTCAAACCCTTCCGAGCTTGTAACAGACGAGCCCCACTTGATAAGTCCGATAATAGCGTCCATTATTCCGTCTGCAAGAGAGTTTTTGAAGTATTCAGAGCTAATATCATATCTTGCAAAAACACCGGATGCCCTATGACTTGCAAGCCATATGGCTATAATCTCTTTTTTATTGGACTCTAAAATATCCGTCAGATGTTGTAGCTCCACAAAACTATTCATTATTTATACTTCCCTGCTTTTTGACAATTATAATACTAAAAATAAAAAAGTTATCCCGCCAATCCGACAATCAAATAACAAATAAGCGACATTAATGCGACAGTAACGGCGTACGGCAGTTGCGTCTTGATGTGCTCCATTGCATCACATCCGGCGGCCGCAGCGGAAACTATAGTGGTATCCGATATAGGAGAGCAGTGATCACCAAACACGCCGCCCGCAACAGCCGCCCCGACCATCAAAGCCGGATCAACGCCCATGGGAACGCCAAGCTGCACAGCTATCGGAATCATAACGCTAAAAGTACCCCAACTAGTTCCGGTAGAAAACGAAATAACCGACGCCGCAAAAAATACAATGGCGGCAATATAGGATGGTGAGGTAAAACCTGAGACCATACTCGCAAGATATGCGCCCGTACCAAGCTCTTTTGTAGCCTCTCCGATAGCAAAGGCAAGTATCATCATAACACCGATGTATGCCATATCAAAAGCGCCTGTTTTGAGATGGGAAAAGTACTCATCCACGCCAAAGCGCTTGTGCCAAAGCACAAAATACACAAAACAAAAAACAAGAGTCGCAATAACGGCGTAAAAAACGGCGCTAGTACCACTACCTTTCATAATGTCTCCGCCGCCGCTAATAACCAAAAAAGCTATTGAACTGATAGTAAGCAAAGCTATGGGAAGTAGTATAAAAACTATTTTTGCACCCTCATTTGCGTGGTTATGCTCTGTTTTGATATGTTTTTGAGCGGCAAGCTCGCTTTGCTTCATATATGAAAAATCTTTGCCGGAAACAATGATGTAGAGCACAAACAAAAGCGTCAAAATGGAGTAGAAGTTGTAGGCTATGGAGTTAACCACAATACCCACAGCATCTCCCGCTATCACGCCGGAGGCTATTTGCGCCCCAACAAGCCCCGTCATCAGAGCGCCCCATCCGTTGAGCGGAATGAGAGAGCAAACCGGCGCAGATGTGGAGTCGCAGATATACGCCACTTTTGCTCTGGAGGCTCCGAATTTCTCGGCGATGGGAGTCGTTACCGCCCCGACGACAAGCGAAGTAATCGTGGATTCTATGAAAATCGTTATACCGATGATATATCCCATCAAAAGAGCGGCTCTTTTGCTCTTTATCCGCTCCGACCTCTGCACTAGATATGTAACAAGCGCATCGACTCCGCCGCTTTTGACGACAAGAGTCAATATCGAACCCACAAGAACAATAAAAACAATACTTTTGACGACCCAGCCCTTGGCAAACAAAGATACGATACTCTCAAAACTCAGATAAAGTATCTCAAAAGGCGCAAAATACCCAAGCTTCACGCCCTGCCACGCAACAACACCCAAAAATAGTGAGAGCACAACCTCTCTAGTGAGCACAGCAGCAACGACAACCACCAAAGGAACGCTAAGAGACAAATATCCGTAATCCATCAAAAGCTCATTTGTTAAATTTTTTGTTATTATAGTCAGATGAACAAAAATATTTTAAGTTTTACACTCGCCGTACTCCTACTATCAGGGTGCGCTATCAAACAACAAATCATCGTCCGACAAGACACCTCAAATATCCAAAAAGCCGTAGTTGATTTCTATGAAAACGGCTCGCTTATCGCATCATATCCTGCACAAATAGGCAGAAATGGAGTAGCAAAAAGTGGCGAAAAGAGAGAAGGAGACGGTAAAACCCCTAGCGGAAACTTCCCCATTACTGTGCTTTTTGGCAAAGAGGCTTTTACAAATACCGCAATGCCTTTCTTGAAGACGGAGGCGAGTATCTATTGCGTCGATGATACAAAATCAAAGTATTACAACCGTATCGTGGACGCTCAGAGAATAGAAAAAGATTTTGATAGTTTTGAGTATATGCTAAGAGAAGACGGTCAATACGACATAGGAGCAGTCGTAGGATACAACAAATCAGGAGAGAGCGGCAAAGGCTCATGTATTTTTATACACATCCAAAAAAATAGCGGCTCGCCGACCGCCGGATGCGTAGCCTTGTCAAAAGAGGATTTGAACTCCCTTTTGAACAGACTAGATGCGTCAAAAAATCCGCATATCAGGATAGTGCCTTAAATCTCGGCGTATGTCACGCTTATTGCAGCTTTTAGATCTGAAAGTTCGGATAGCACACCAGAGGTTATCTCATCATCTACGATAATTACGGCTAACGCCTCTTTGTGCTGATTTCTTCCTAGCCTAAAGTCCGCTATGTTGATATTGTGTTTTGCAAGCGTAGTACCCACATCGCCGATAACGCCCGGTACATCAGAATTTTTGAAGAATATCATTTTGCCCTTCGGCTCCACATCTACCTCAAAGCCGTTGATATTCATCACTCTCGCCGTATTTTCATCAAACATAGTACCGCAAATAACAGTTGTATTGCCGCCTGCCGTCGTTAGTTTGACACATATTTTGTTTTTGTAGCCGCTGATATTTTTGTCCTCTTTTGTAAGCACTTCCACACCCATCTCTTTCATAAGGAATGATGCATTTACATAGTTGACATTTTCGCCGACGGACTGCTTTGCGGCGCCTACTATCGCAAATGTCGCCAAAGGCTCAAGATATGATGCAATCTCACCTTCTGCTACAACTTTAATAGATTCGATTGCGCCTTTGTTGATTTGGGAAGCCAAAAACGCCATTTTTTGAGCAAGCTCTAAATACCCAAGGGCAAACTCAGGCACTTCGCTTACCTTCACAGGTAGGTTGAGCGCATTTGGATACGCTATTCCTCTTGCGGCTTGAAGTGCATTTGTCGCCGCCTCTATCGCTATTTTTTCTTGAGACTCTAGCGTATTTGCGCCAAGATGCGCCGTCACACAGATATTGTCGAGGTCAAGAAGAGGGTTGTCTATCGCAGGCTCTTTGTTGAAAACATCCATTCCGGCAAACGAGATTTTTTTTGATTTTAGACCCTCATATAGGTCTTGCTCGTTATACAATCCGCCTCTTGCGCAGTTGATAAGAATAACGCCTTCTTTCATTTTAGCTATCTCTTTAGCCGTTATCATATTGATAGTTTCTTTGTTTTTAGGCGTATGGATAGTGATAATGTCGCAGACAAGTATCTCATCAAAGCTTGTCGTATAAGCCACGCCTAAGTCTGTTGCTTTTGACGGTTTTATGTATGGGTCATATGTGACTACTTCCATACCAAACGCCAAAGATCTCGTAGCTACCCTACTACCAATATTTCCAAAGCCTATTACGCCGAGTTTTTTGCCGTTTAGCTCTCTACCGTACCAATCTTCTCTTTTCCAGACTCTCTTATCTTTGAGTTGGGAGTGGGCGTATGGAAAAGTTCTCATACAGCTTAGCATATGCGCCATCGTTAGCTCTACGGCTGCGATAGTATTCGCCGTAGGCACATTCATAACGATTACGCCTTTTTTGCTACAGCTCTCGATATCTACATTGTCAACACCGACGCCAGCTCTAATAAGCGCTTTAAGAGAGTGTGCGCCTTCCAAAAATTTCGTATCTACATCTGTTGGGCTTCTAGTCACTACCACATCGGCATCACCGACTAGTTCCGGTATTTTTGATTTCGGCTCGTTCGCAATATTAACATACTCGATGTCTTTTGCGTTTTCTAGGATTTCAAGCCCTTTTTTGTGTATATGGTCGCATACGACAATTTTTGTCATCTTCTTATTCCTTGGCAACTTTTTTAAAGCGAATTTTTTAGTTCGTTGGCCAGTTTTTGCATAGATACTTTATCTTTTAAAGAGATATTGACGGTAAAACCGTCTCCATCTTTTTTGACGCTATACAAAACCTTCAAATCATTGAGTTTTTTTTCAACAATTCTAAACTTATCTTCGCCGAGTTTTGAGACCGAAAGTATATAGTAAAACTCTTTACCCTCCTCTTTTGGCTCATTCATATCGAGGATAAAAGCTATTTCCGTAGCAGGGTATAGATCTGAAGATTCTTTGTCGGATATTCTTGAAAACCAGCTTTTCTTGCCGCTAGGCTCTATCATTCCACTCTCTGCTTTTTGTTCTGATACTACGGAAAAGACAGGGGTAGATGATATTTTAATATAGAAGTAAGCAGCTATGGCTCCTGCCGCAAAAAGCAGGCTCCACACCGCAAGAAGAGTTTTTGGTTTTCTCATCTAATTAAAGATTAGTTTTTAAGTTGCTCTCGCAAAGATTCGTTAAAAGATCCGTCATCACTATTTTTATTGACTTCTCTAAGTGCGTCTTTATCTTTATCTTTTTGAATTTTTTTGACGGAAAGTCTTATTTTACCCTCATCCAGCATCGTCAAAGCCGCCTCTATCATCTCTCCGATAACTAGCTCGGTAGCTTTTTTCGGATACAAATCTTCTATTCTTATAAGTCCGTCTACGCCTCGAGAAAGCTCAACAAACACTCCAAACTCTTTAACATCCCTAATTTTACCGTTCACAGTATCGCCAATTTTGTGCATTTTTGCGTAAGCTTTTACAGGACTCTCTGTTAGCTCTTTTAAGCTAAGAGATATTTTCTCTTTATCGGAGTCTATTTTGATGATTTTTACCTCTATCTCATCTCCGCTTTTTAGAACATCTTTGCATTTTTCATCTCTAAACCAAGAGGCATCTTCGTTATGTAGCAAACCTTCTACTTCACCTATTTTAACAAATGCGCCAAAATCTGTAGTGGAAGTTACGATACCCTTAACAACTTGACCTACTTGGTATGACGATGAGAACTTGTCAAATGGTTTTGGAAGAAGTTTTTTAGCTGAGAGTCTAAGTCTTCTAGCGCCGACATCAAGTTCAATAATTTCTGCATTTATCTCTTGTCCGACTGTAAGCGCTTCGCTTGGGTGTTTGATGTTTTTTTGCCAAGAGATTTCTGAGATATGCAAGAATCCTTCTATATCGTTACCTATATCAAGGAATGCGCCGTAAGTCTCGATGTTTGAAACAACCGCTTTAACAGCGTCGCCCACCTCAAGCTCATTTTTGATGTCTTCCCAAGGGTCTTGCGTAGCGGCTTTGATTGAAAATGATAGGTGTTTTTTGTCTTTGTCATAGCTAATAGCTTTTACCATTACAGTGTCGCCCACATTATATAGCGTCGCAGGGTTTACCGGACCTTTAAAGCTTATCTCGTTGTAATGCACAAGCCCGTCTACGCCGTCAACCTCTACAAACATACCATAACTTGCTATTTTTTTGACCAAGCCCTCTACTATCTCGCCGTCATCAACAAGTTTTTTAACAGCTTCTCTTTTTACTTTTCGCTTGTCGTTTAGAAGTTTTTTTCTAGAAAGAACGATAGAACCGTTACCTTCATCTATTTTGACGATAGCCGCAGTTATTTTTTTGCCGATAACATCTGCCTCGTCATGTCTAATCAAGGCTAGGGAGTTTGGCATAAAAAACTCTATACCTTCATCGTTTTCAACAATAAAGCCGCCTTTATTTTTTCTAAGAATCTTACCCTCTACGATGATTTCTCTCTCTTCGTAGTCTTTGTTGGCTTCCATAAATGCCGTTTGTAGACCTTTCTTGATCGCATTTTTATGCGAAATCATCGGTCTCTCGCCCTTGTGTCCAGAGATAGCCACAGGTATCTTGTCGCCGACTTTGAATTTCAGGCTACCGTCAGCCGCAGTAATCTCAGAAACAGGCAGTCTGCCGTCTATCTTTTTGCCGACATCTACGGCTACATAGTCGTCTTTTATCTCAACGACAATCCCCTCGATAACTCGCTCGCTCTTCTCATTTCTGAAGGACTCTTCCAGAAGCTTTGCAAAATCTTCTTCATCGCCCATTTCCTCGAAACCTACCGGCCCTTGAATCATACATATTCCTTTTGTTTTGTTTTTATTTATAATTGCTTTAGTTTACTTAAATCTTGCTTTTAAAGAAATTTACTCTATTTTTGCTATTTTATAGGCTTTCGCTTGGCTTTTAGTTGATATGTTTTGTTTGATGGTTTGACTATATTTTGCCTACTCTTTCTATAACTTCAGATATAACCCAATCTGGTGTCGATGCCCCTGCGCTAATACCGCAAAACCTCTTGCCTTCAAACCATGAGTCGTCAATATCTGCGGCAGATTCGACCAAAAAGCTACTTTCACAATTTGTTTTGCATATTTCAAATAGCTGTTTGGTATTAGAGGAATTTTTGCCGCCGACTATCAGCATAATATCTACTTCCTTGGAGAGTTCATTCGCCGCCTCTTGGTTTTCTCCGGTGGCGTTGCATATAGTATTGAACACCCTAACCTCTTTTGAGGCGGCTATCAGGGTCTCTACTATCTTCATAAACTCGGTAAATTTTCTAGTTGTCTGAGACACAACGGCTATTTTCTCCCTAAGTCTCAAAGCAAAGAGCTCATCTGCACCAAGTACGACAAATACCCTATCC
>DIZY01000079.1 GCA_002428055.1 Helicobacteraceae bacterium UBA6016 | reverse complement strand
TCTCAACACCTTTTGTGTTGCTAAGCAGGGCGTATATATGACCCGCTACGCTGTCGTCGCATCTGAGGGTTATTGTTTGCATTTTTTCCTCATCCTCTTTTTTTGTTATTTTAGCATATCGGTTTTGTGGTTAAATTTGTTTTTTTGCTACAATTTGGCAAAAAATAAAAGGTTTGGATAATGCCGACTATCAGTATGTTTTACGGTATCGTTGTGATGATGTTTTTCAAGGACAACAGACAGCACAATTTGCCGCATATTCATATAAGGTACCAAGATAGCAAAGCCGTGATAGATATAGCCACGGGCGAGATATTGGACGGAAAGTTTCCACAAAAACAGCTTAGAATGGTGCAGGCGTGGGTTGAGATACACAAAGACGAGTTGATGGCAGATTGGGGTTTGGCGCTTGTCGGTGAGCAACCCTACAAAATCGAACCCCTTAGATAAGGAGCTGCAATGTTATTGGATGTGATTGATATGAAACTACAAGGCGGCTATAAGTTGCTTTTGACATTTGAAAACGGAGAACTGAGAGAATTTGACTGCTCTGCGCTCTTAAATGAAAAACCGTTTAACGCCATCGCAAACCCTGCGATATTCAAACAAGCAAAAATAGAATACGGCACGGTCGTATGGCCAAACGAGATTGACATAGCGCCGGAGACTTTGTATTTGGATTCAGTCAGGATTTGAATGGCGACGAAAATAAATAGGGCATATTGGGTTAGAAAAAATGTAGAAACGGAGAAACTGCCCACCTTAATTGCAGCGACGGTATAAAAAGTGAAGATTGCTTACCTGGCACCATTTTTCCCATTTTTCGGCAATATCTACATAAGCGACTACAAATCGGTATCCGAGTTAAAAGAGGGGGTAAAAAACTATATCTACAAATACAACTTCAAAAGATTTCATTCGGCTTTAAACTATCAGAAGCCTATGAATGTTTATCTAAGCGGGATTCAAAAAGAGGTTAAAAATGTTGCTTAATGCAGATTTTTTGAGATTAAAGATGAAAAGTCAAAAAGTTGTCTTGACAAATGGGGGCAGTATAATGTTTGAATGGCTTAAAAAAGTAATTTCATCTAGCAAGCTAGAAGCTCACAAATCAACCCAAAAGTCTTCAGTGATGTTATGAGTATAAGAGCAATGACGATGAGTCTTATAAGACATTTTCAGATGTCGTGGATGGGTTAGAATTTACAGCAACTCTGAATATTCGGACAAAGCTAGATGTTTTAAAGCGTCATGGAGAAGTGTTTTGCGGACTGCCTAGCGAGGCTCCGGAATACGGCAGTGAGGCTGACGGTATTTGGATACCAAAATTAAAGAGTTGGGAAAGCCTTGGAATTGAAGGTATCGAAGAGTTTCCGGAAGGTACATCATCTTCCGATATTGGATATGTTAACGCTTCCGAGTATCTGCCTTTTTTAATTGACTTTAGAGTGATAGTTGAATCTGGTCTAGATGTTCCAACAAAAATCAAGAAAATGGAAGAATTGTCTCAAGTTAACCAAACATATAAAGAGTTCTGGGGCAGACTGTGTGTCACTTACCCAGATTTTCCAAATCACTTTTTTTATAAGCAATTTACGGAGATACCGAGGATAGGCATTGCTACGGCTAAAAAAATATATGATGCCGGAATCATAAGTTTTGAGCTACTAGAAACTGCTACAGATGAAAGGCTTTCAGCTATAAACGGCATAGGAAAAAACGCAGTTGAAGCTATTCGAAAATATTTGAAGGCGAGAATAAGGTAGTTTGATTATACAAGACTTCCAAGTGTATCCGTTTATAAAGCAGTGGATTGTATTAGAGGGAGAAGCTAGTGAGTTTAGATTTGACAGAAGAAAGAATAGGCACATTATCCTCTGATATGTTCAGAACCTCAATGTATTTAATTAATCGATGGCATAAACAAAATGCCCATAACTATTTCAGGTTTGGTTTCCACTCGAGAATCGATACATTAAGGGAGAGCCGTAATTTCCTAAAATCTTTAATTGCAGAAGATGGGACTAAATATCGCGATACAACGGTCGTAAATATTCATATAAACTCATTTTACATCAATATGTTTGGTGCGCTGGATAATTTAGCGTGGGCTTTGCAGCATGAATTTGAATTGATTCCTGATGTTTCCGAGAATAATAAACAGCAGAGCATAGGATTTTTTAATAAAAACTTTATTAAAAAATTTCGTGAAAAAGCACCCGAACAAGCGAATTCAATTCAGTCATTTAGCGATTGGTATTCAGAGGCAAAAAAACTAAGAGACCCCCCCGCACATAGAATGCCGCTGTATTGTCCACCTGCTGTTCTATTTGAAAATCATGTTCAAGAACTTGCCCTTGCAAAGAAAAGTTTGAGTGAAATTGACTATAACGCTAAACCGACTGACTATATGAACACCCTTGTAAAATATGAACAAATAGGAACTTTCAAGGCTATCTTTTGTGTAAATTTTGAAACAGAAAGCGTATCTTACCCGATTTCGAAAGCTACGAATGATGACTATGCGAATTTTTTACAGCTTATAGAGCCGCTTCTGAGATGGCTTGCCTACGAATTGAAGTATGATACAATAAAAACAAATCTATAGAATATATTATTTTAATATGATTTTTCAAGCGCCACATTTGCTTTTTCTATTGCCCCCCTCAAAACAAGAAGTTCGATAGCCCTTTCTGCATATATAGGCATATCTCCTGTTTTCCAGCCTCTTGCTGTTTGCTCGTCTATGCCTATAAACCTTGCAAATGCAGCTTTTGTATAGCCAAGTTCTTTTAGCTTTGACTTGAAATTTGGGGTCAGGTATTCAATTTTCACTTTTCTCTCATTCCCATCATCATCGACGGGAACACATACCAAAACAAACTCCCCGTCCCAAGCTCATCTCGTAAACAGATTTTATAATATCAACAAATCAAATGCCTAGTTTCTTGAACATATCTTTTGAATCTTTGCATTTTACAATGCCAATGTTTTTGTCTGTAGCCTCGAAAGTATCTATGGTAGTTTGATTTGGCGTTTTGATTTCAAAAGGCAAGCTTTTTTGGATGACAACTTGCGTAAGCATGAGCCTGATGGCGTCAGACAGTGACAACCCCATCTCGGAAAGCGTTTTTGTCGCCTCTGCTTTTATATCTACATCTATTCTGGCTCTTACTACGGAGGATTGAGTGCTCATAATAACTCCTTATTTTGTAGCTACATTGTAGCCTGCAAAGTCAAATTATGCGCTTAAAAAATCTATAAAGTTGTACCAAAAAACAAGATTTTAGACAAAGTTGGTACAACTTTTATATTCAATTAAGATTAGTTATCTTCTCTTTCAATATCCCCAAAAACTCATCCCTAAGTATCCCCTTCGCCCCTAAGGATAACAGATGCGGCGTCTCCTGCTGACAGTCGATGATGTCCATGCCTAGCTTATCGGCGTTGGCGCAGAGAAACCAGAGCGTGGCTTTGGAGGCGTTGGGAGTTCGGTAAAACATCGACTCTCCGAAAAACACCCGTCCGATACGCACACCGTAGAAGCCGCCGACAAGTTCGCCGTCCTTGTAGCATTCAAAGCTGTTTGCGAAGCCTATTTGGTGTAGTTTTGTGTACCCCTTGATAAACTCTTTGCTTATCCATGAGCCCGATTCGTGTTTTCTTGTGTTGCTTGCCGCACATGCTTCAATGACGGCTCTAAAGTTTTTGTTGATGCAAAACTCGAAATTTTGTTTTTTGATGGATTTGGAGAGGCTTTTGGAGAGGCGAAACTCGTGCGGGTAGAGGATGGCTCTGGGGTCTGGCGAGTACCAAAATACATAGCCGTTATCGATAAACCAAGGGAAGATTCCTTGTGAATACGCCGACAGCAACCGCTCATGGTTCAAATCCCCGCCGATGGCGACGAGTCCGTCCTCGTCCGCCGTGCTCGGATGCGGAAAGCTGTATTTGTCGGGACAAAAAACGCCGAAAGGGCTTTGCAAAACGGTCATATCTTAAAAGTTAATGCGCCTTGTTTGACGCTTACTGCCACTTTGCCGCCTTTTGTCAGCTTGCCAAATAGCAGTTCGTCGATAAGGGCGTCTTTGACCTCCCTCTCAATGAGTCCGCCGAGCGGTCTTGCACCCATTTTCGCATCGTACCCTTTGTCTGCCAAATACTCTTTTGCCTTTTTGTCGAACGATATTTCGACATTTTTTTGCTTTAAGAAGCTGTTTAGCTCGCCTAACATCTTCTCAACCACTTTTATCATCGTCTCTTTGGCTAGAGGCGCGAAATTTATCGTGGCGGTCAGGCGGTTGCGAAACTCTGGGCTAAAGAAGTTTTTTGCCGCTTCTTCGGCTCGTCTGCTTTCGTCCGAGGCAAAGCCCATTATCGGAGCTTCATTGCTACCTAGATTGCTCGTCATGATGAGTACGACATTGCGAAAGTCGGCTTTCATACCAGTGTTGTCCGTCAAGGCGGCGTTGTCCATTATCTGCAAGAGGATATTTGCGATGTCTGGGTGCGCTTTTTCTATCTCATCCAGTAGCACGACGCAATACGGATTTTTGCGTACTGCCTCAGTCAGCAAGCCGCCTTGCTCGAAGCCCACATACCCCGGAGGCGCTCCGACTAGCCTTGATACGGCGTGTTTTTCCATATATTCGCTCATATCGAACCGCTCAAAATGCACGCCAAGCGTAGAGGCTAGCTGTTTGCATACCTCGGTTTTGCCTACACCGGTAGGTCCCGTGAAGAGGAAAGAGCCTATCGGTTTGTCTGCCCTTGTCAGTCCTGCTTTTGAGCGTTTGACCGACTTTACGACTTCCTCTATCGCCTTGTCTTGCCCAAAGACCACTTTTTTGAGTCCGCCTTCGAGTTCCCTTAGGTTTTCAATATCATTTTTTTCCATCGTTTTGAGCGGGATTTTTGTGATTTTGGAGATGATGCGCTCTATATCCGTGTCTTTAACGACTCTTTTTTGCTTTGTCGGCGCAAGCATCCGAAACGCCGCCCCCGCTTCGTCTATTGCGTCTATCGCCTTGTCTGGTAGCTTTTTGTCTTTGATGTATCTATCGCTCAAGTCTACAGCCGCCTTCAAGGCTTCAGGCGTGTACTTGACATTGTGAAACTCTTCGTACCGTTTTTTTAGCCCCTCTACTATTTTGTAGCTATCTTCAATACTAGGCTCGTTTACGTCTATTTTTTGAAATCTTCTGCCAAGCGCGCGGTCTTTTTCAAAGCTTGCTTTGTATTCTGCAAAGGTTGTGGCGCCGACGCATCGAAGTTTGCCGTTTGCAAGGGCGGGTTTGAGTAGATTTGCCGCGTCCATACTTCCGCCGCTTGCGCTTCCGGCTCCGACTATCATGTGTATCTCATCGATAAAAAGCACGGCGTTTTCCTCTTTTTCCATCTCAAAGAGCACGCCTTTTAGCCTTTTCTCAAAATCGCCTCTATACTTTGT
>DIZY01000009.1 GCA_002428055.1 Helicobacteraceae bacterium UBA6016 | reverse complement strand
GGCGGGTATGATGAGGCGATGAGTGGCAGAGGTAAAGAGATAAACTACCAGTATCACCACAACCCGTTTGCGTATTTCAAAAACTACGGTGTCGGCACGAAGGGCAGAGAGCATTTAAAAGATGAAAAAGAGTTTTTTGAGGCGATAAAAAGCGGTTCCTTGCCGAAAGTGTCGTTTTTTAAGCCAGCCGCCGCCGACAATCAACACCCAGGATACGCATCGCTGCTCGCCGCCGACAAAAAAATAGAAGAGATAGTGGAGAGCATCAAGAAAAATAAAAAAATCTGGAAAAAATCGGTCATCATCATCACATACGATGAAAACGGCGGTCTATGGGATCACGCTGCGCCGCCCGTTGTAGATAGATGGGGTTCGGGCACTCGCATTCCGGCAGTTGTTATCTCTCCTTTTGCAAAAAGAGGTTTTGTGGACCATACGGTTTATGATACAACCTCTATTTTGCGCTTTTTGGAGTGGAGATTTGAGCTTGCCCCACTCTCAAGCAGGGACAAAAAAGCTAACAACCTAGCCAATACCCTGCGGCTTTAGATCTATTCGGCCTCGGCGGCAAATCCAGATACCATCTCCAGCGGAAGATGTGTAACGGTCGCTACTTGCTCGTGTGTGTATCCACTATCCAAAAATCTCTGCACGGTATGAGCCAGAGGCTCCGCTATCTCGATGATGTGCCCGTCCGGATCAAACATACGAAACACCATTTGCCCCCACGGTTGAGGCTCTATCTTTGAGATGATACCCGCTCCGGCATCGCAAGCTTTTTTGAAATCATCCTCAAGGGTTTCAGTCTCAAAGCAGAGCTCAAAAGAGTGACCGTCAAATTTTTTCTGTGCGCCGAATATCGTCTCAGTAGCCATTTTCGTCTGCCACAGAGCTAATCCGCTCTCAAAAGAGACATAAGCGCCAGCAGACTCCATCGCCACTTTTTGCTTTAATACATCTACATAAAACTCTTTTGAAATTTCTATATCTTCTACGAATATTGCTGTTACGGTTAGCTGCATCGCTTATCCTTTATTGATTTTTGTGGCATGAGTCGGAGGGGTTGCAGGTGGCTGGCGCTTCGTCTACTTCAAGCCCAAGTTTTTCTCTTATTTCTGCCGGATTGAAGCCGCTTAGTTTTATGTCGCCTTTTTTGATTAGAGGTCTTTTGATGAGGATGGGCTCTTTTATCATAGCCTCCAAGGCTTGCTCTTCCGTAAGAACGACAGGATTTAAAAAGCCGTCTTTGATGAGAGGAGCGGACATGTTAAACCACTCATTTTTTGGTTTGCCTTCAAAAAACTCTTTTAGCCCTGGGGCGCTCCATTTGGTAGACAGCAGGTTTTTGACGACGAGTAGGCATCCGAGGCTCTGGAGCTTCTCTTTTTGCCTTGCATTGCCGCCGCATCCCGGTTTTTCGTAAAATTCTAGCGTCATGCAAGAGCCTTTTAGAAGTTTATAAAAGCTTTTGCACTTTGCGTTCCGCTATTTATGAGTAGAGGTTAATGGAGCTTGTCTGGGTGTTGTTTTGGTATGCGCTTGCCGTTTGGTATGCGGCGACTCTGTTTGCCTGCTCTTTTTGGCTCATCTCTTTGACTTTGTTTTTGAGTTCGTTTTCGAGCGTCGCACGGTAGATTTCACCCGCCGCTTCCGAGAGTCTTTTGACATAGCTGTCAGCTTCTTTGCCAAATCCCGTAAGCGTACGCTCTGCCTCTTGCTTCTTTGCTTCCGTTTTTTTGTCTATGGATAGTTTTTCGAGGATAGAATTTATCGATATTTCGCCGCTTGGCGGTGTATATGAGCTTTCAGGTGTGCTCTTTTTTTGGAAAAGCGATGTAAGTTGAGAGATAAATGAGTTGACGCCGCCTATCTGCATAGTTTTCTCCGCAATTTTTAGCGGATAATCAGCAAATGGTGTTCCAAATATTGACGCACAAATTTATTCCGATGAACGGTTGCTCTAGTTTTTTTCGGTAAAATATCTCAAAAAAACAAAAGGTGAGGCGATGCAGACCATAACTATCAAAGTAAGCGACGGTTATGCCGACAAACTGTTTGCTCTTTTGGAGCTGTTCCCCAAAAATGCCCTCAAGCTAGAAACGGTAGAAGACAAAAAAGCAAAAGAGCTAGAAAAGCACCGAAAAGCGATACAGGCGAGTTTGGATGATATAAAGGCGGGAAGAGTGAGCGATACCGGAATTACGGTAAAAATGAAAGTATGAAAATCGTAGATTTTAGTGTTCGAGAGGCGGACACTTATAAAAAATCAAAAAAAGAACTTCTCAAAAGATTTCGCCATCTTGACGAAGACATTAAAAAATTTTTGTTGTCCGTTGAAAAGTTGGAAGACCTTGGTATCCCTTTGGGCGGCGGGTTTTACAAGGCACGCATAGCAAACTCCGATAAAAACAAGGGCAAAAGTGCAGGCTATCGCCTTATCACATTGTTAAAAGTGGTTGATACAAAAATCTATCTTGTCTACATCTACGACAAAAGCGACCTTGAAAATATAAGCGAAGAGGAGCTTAACGCTTTGTTTTGTGGGGGTGGGTTAAGAATTTAGTGTATATCAAGTCAAGGAAGTAAGCGGGAGGGTCCATCTTCCAAATCCGATGTGTAGACTTGTGAGTCAAGAACACCATTCGGGTGGTGGCATACTTCCGATATGTGTTCGCTTGCATGACGGGGACGCTCTAATGCCAAAAAAGCCCAAAAGCTCTACGCCCAAAACGCCTTCCCCGCATGATGGATTCTAACACAGGCTTTATTAAGTAATTAAATCGCCAAGCTCTTGTTTTAAGGCATCTATTTTTTCTATTGCCTTCCATTTACTGATTATTACTTCTTTGATTTTATTTGTTATTACTTCTCTTTGTTTTTTATCAATATCAATCGGCAACATAAGCTCTTTCCATCTTTCTGCAATGTTTGGCAATGTTGTTTCGATTAATATTTTATTCTTAGCCTGCAAATGCGTCAATTTATGTGATAGCAAATAAAGTAAATAGTATGGATTTAGTCCGTATTCATTTTCTTCTTGCAATACTCGTAAAATCAATATCTCCCTTGTGTAAAGCGCCTCCATATCATATGGTGACACCATTGCCACACTTCCAATTCGATAGCTTCCTCGCCTAACATAAACAACATCTCCGGCTTCAAGGTTTTTATTTTTACCCTTCTTTTCAAAATAAATTTCAGTTGTAATTTTTGCGGTTGGGTCTTTGTAAACTTCCCAATTTACAATGTCTTTTACACGCACATAGGGTATCTCGCCCTTGCCTTTATATTCGGCTGGAGGTGAACCGTGCCCATCGAAAAAAGATATAATCCCTTTTTTTATTAAATCTTTTATCGGTATTAATTGTAAATTTTGAGCTTTTGCTAAATCTTCAATTTCTTTTATTTTATTTTGCCAGTAATAGCGAGGGACTAGAATATTTTTTGAAAGCGCTAATTTGCTTTTTACTTTAAATGTGTATTTCGAAAATGCCTTGTTTTCAAGCTCGTTAATAATCAGAGGAATATCATCCCAAAGCTCAGTTTTATTTGCTTCTTTTTTTAAATAATCCCAACGATAAATTTCTTTGCCCTGATGATCGTGTCCGATTTCTTCTGCCACTGCCATATTTATTAGTTCTTGTTGTGGGCGATTTTTTTCCAAAATAATAACAACACACTTTGCATTGTTGTGCGGTCTAAAGGTGTTGTGCGGCAAGTCAAGCATCCAAGTTACATTATTATTTTTTAACATATAGTGCAAAACATATCTAGACTTTGGGGCATGAAAAAATGTTTCAGGCAAAACAATTCCCATTCTTCCGCCGTCTTTTAGCAGTTTTAAAGAACGCTCAATAAACAATATCTGTATGGTTTCTTCTTTTTTAAGCTTGTTGGTTTTTGAAAAAGTGTTAATTTCCTTACCAAAAGGTGGGTTAGCCAGCAAAACATCAAATTTTTCTAAATCTATATGTTGCCTTGTCGTGGATTTCCATTCGCTTGGCATTTTTAAGCTATCTTCGCAAAAAATACCGCCCTTTCCATCCCCTAAAATAGCCATGTAAGCTTTTGCAACTTTGCTAAGAAAATCATCTTTTTCTAATCCCTTTATACATTTTATAGCAGAAGATAATTTTTCTTCACTTAGCGCAAGGTCACTCCATCCGTATTCGGCAGCTTGCCTATCAAGAACTTTCCAAATATGCCTTAAACTTTCGACCAAAAAACCACCTGTTCCGCAAGCTGGGTCAATTAAGATTTCATTCGGTTGGGGATTAATGATTTCAACCATTAATTTTATTACATTTCTTGGTGTAAAAAATTGTCCTTGTGCGCCTTTTAATGAGTAGCCTATAAAAGTTTCAAAAGCGTCAGCGATTATATCCCGCTCACTTTCAACCAAACAAAAATTTTGAAGTTCGCCAACCACATATTTAATACTGTCAGCATCTAATGTTATACCATCGGCAACTTCTATAACTTCACTGTATTTAGTTTTTACTTTCTCGAAAATTTCGATTATTCGCTTCTGTACTACTTTTCCATCTTCTTCAATGCCGACCCTAAATGAAACATTGTCATCTCTTTTTGTAAAACGCTCATCGTATATTTTGCAAAAAATAAGATTTATTAGTTGCTGTGCAATAATCTCATCACGCCCTGTTCCAGTTGCATTTCCAGCAAGATGATTGCGAATGGAGTTAAATATGACTTTTAGATTGTGAGTTGGTTTTAAATCCTTTCGTTTGAATTTTCCAATATCCTCCAGCCTTTGCCCTTGAATTGGAATGTTTGGTATTTCCTCAAAATGAACTTTCCCACCCTGCTCAATTTTCTTTAAAAAAATTCGCTCATTGCCGTTAAACCAAACGCCTAAGTAAGCATTTGAAAATTTTAAATAATCTTTAAGTTGTGTAATCCCGTCGTTTCTTGTTTTCTTTTTACATTCAATAATTATGTATTCATTATCCTCCGTTTTTTTAGAGTCTGAGAATACGATTATATCTAGTGGGTATGATTTTGATGTGTCGGAAGGGCTAGCTTTTACACGATATTGAGGTCTTGTTTGAATTTGCTCTTTTGGATAACCATAATCTTCTACAAGCTGTTTTGCAAAAACTTGTACAGCCTCTAGCTCTTCTGGTGTTGCCTTAACTTGCTCTCCGGAAATATAATCAAGTATATAGCCTTCTTTTGTTGCATCTTGGATTTTGTCTGTTTCTAATAAGAGCATATATTTTCGCTTTTTGTAGTTTTTGAGATAAATGTTTTCTATTTTAAACTATAAAAGCAAAATATTTGCCTCTTTGAGTTGTAGTAAGCAATTTATTTGCTTGTTGTTTAGTTATGAGTAGGTTTGTAGATTTTTGTCTAAAAAAGGCAAAAAATGACTCAAAGAGATATGGCGGGATATTTGGGAGTTACGCCGATGACGCTTCGCAACTGGCGGAAAGAAAAACCAAACCTATACAAAACAGTGATGAAAGGTTTTGAATTTGACAAAGCGGTGGAAGAGGCGAGGCAACACTACGAAAAGCTAAAAGCAATAAGCGAGCAGACGAAATAAAAAAGGTTGTATGCGTTTGCCTGTGATATAATTTACCAAAAAACAAGGCTAAGGAGTTTTAAAATGTTGGCTTTGCAAATTTCAGAAAATCAAATAGTCAATCTAATATCACAACTTGATTTAGGGGCGTTAGAAAAAGTAAGAAAAGCAATCGTAAAACGAGAGATATATTTCAAAAAATTTCAAAAAGCGCCAATTGGGGAGATAGTTGATGATTTTAAAGCTGAGGGCTATAGCGATGGCTTTTTGGCTGACTTGGAAAACGGGCTAAAAAATAGCAGAATATATCAAAAATGACCATTTTGGAGCTTAGAGAGGAGCAAAAAAAGTATTTACTGAATCATCAGCTTCTTAAAAAATACGAAAAAGCAAAACTACTTTTTGAAGAAAATCCTTTTCATCCATCTTTAAACATGGAACTCTTGGAGCCAAAACATAGACTTTTATACTCCTTTAGAATCGACAAAAAATATAGAGCCATTTTTGCATATATCGAAAATGAGGTCATTGAGATAATCACAATAACAAATCACTACAAGTAAATCAATAAATACTATACCCCACAAACATCCGTATCTTTGTCTTTGTCGTCGGTCTCGGATAGTCTTTGTAGGCTATCTCTATCGTCTCTATCGAGTTTTTATCTAGCATTCGAAAGCCGGAGCTGCTGAGTAGTCGCATGTCGCTGATGTCGCCGTTTGGGTGGAGGTAGAATTCTACGACGCTGGTGCCCTGCTGTCCTAGCCTTCCAGCCGTGTCCGGGTATCTGAGGTATTTTTCGGTGATGCGTCCGATGGAGCCTAGGTTGTCTTTGATAAATTTTTGCTCTTCTTTGCCTAGTCTTTCAAACTCCTCGCCGTATAGCTTTTTAATAGGTCCGCCGACCTCTTTTTTCATTGTTTTAAATTCGCTGTTTAGCTCCGAGAGCAGTGCGCTACCGGATGGTTTGCTTGGCGCCGCTACGCGTGTTGCGGCTGTTTTATTGCGCTCTATCGGCTCTGTCTTTTTTGGTGTTATGGTTTTTTGAATCGGCGACTGTTTTTGTTGGACTGTTTTTTTGGTTGGGGTGGGCGGTGTCGGTTTCGATGGTTTTGACTCTCGGACGGGCGCACTTTTTTCTTGCGGCTCTTTTGTGAACTGGTTTAGCGAGAGTACTTTTCTCTCGACTTTGGGCGGCTTATTACCGTCTTGTTTGTGTAGCAGAAGGTATCCGAGTGCAAAAAAGAGAATATGCAGAAGTATTGAGGCTAAAAGCCCGATAATCCTATCTTTACTCTCCTGCGTATTCATGTAACTTTGCAAAAAACTCGTACAGCTCGGCTCTTTTGTCAGGTCTATTAAATACCAGAGGGCTAGGGTGGTGGGTCTTTGCCACTCCTATCGTCTCATTGTTGTGTGTTATCTCTTTGATTTCATGTTTGGCAAGACTCTTAAACGCCTCTTTTAGCATCTTATCTTCCAGCTTTGAGACGGCTTTTTCTGCGCTACCGCCTAGAAGTACGATAAGGCGGGGTTTTACTATTTTTATCTCTTGAAGCAGCATCGATGCACCAAGAACTAGCTCCGCCGTATTGGGTGTTCTGTTTTTGACGCCTCTGGATGAAGGCTCAAAAGTACGGAATGCAAAAGCGTTCGTGATAAGAAGTTTTTTTCTATCCAGTTTTGCCGACTCTATCAATTTGGCGAGATTTTTACCTGCCGCCCCGCAAAAAGGTCGTCCCTCTCTAGCTTCGTTCTCCCCGGGTGCCTCTCCGATGAACATAATAGGGTGTTTTTCAAAGCCGTACTCTCTATCATATACCAGACTTTTGTCCACCAATACATTATCTATCGTGTCCAAAAAAACTTTTCTAGCCGAGTAAAACTCTAAAAGGGCATTTTTCATCTATTTCTTTAATATCTCTTCGCCCATTTTGCAGGCGGCGGCAAGTAGTTTATCCGCTCCCTCACTCAAAAACTCGTTTGCCAACTCCACACCTACCTCTTCATAATCTTCAGCAAGAGCCGTGATACTTTTGCTCATGGACTTTGAGCCGTCCGGCATACCGATAATGGCGAGCACTTCTACCGTCTCTCCGTCAAGTTTTGCGTTGACCCCTATCGGCACTTGGCAACCGCCCTCAAGTGTGTCGACAAAATCCCTCTCTATAGTCGTCTCTATCATCGTATCTTCATCGTTTAGCACCGACAAAAGCTCCAGCACACGGTCATCATCTATGCTCTCTATCCCGATAGCCGCTTGCCCCATTGAAGGCGTCATTACGGTTGTCTCTATCGGCACTGCATATTTGACTCCGTCTATCAGTCCGAGTCTTTTTATGCCCGCAGTCGCTAGGATGATAGCGTCAAATTCGCCATCTTCAAGCTTTCTAAGTCTCGTATCAATATTACCCCTGAGGTCTTTGATGGTTAGGTCTGAGCGAACCGCTTTTAGCTGCATTCTTCGTCTAAGGCTTGTCGTGCCGACTACCGCACCCTGCGGGAGCTCTTCGATGGAGGCGTATTTGAAAGACAAAAAGCAATCTCTCGGGTCTTCTCTTTTTGTTACAGCCGCCAGCACAAGTCCGTCTGGAAATTTCGTCGGAACATCTTTTAGGCTGTGAACTGCTAGATGCGAGCCCCCTGCAAGCATATCCTCTTCAAGCTCTTTTGTAAAAAGCCCTTTGCCGCCGATTAGGGCTAGCGGCGTGTCTAGGATTTTATCGCCTGTTGTTTTGATAGGTTTTAGCTCCACTACAAGCCCCGGATGAGCCGCTTCAAGCAGGGCTTTTATGTGATTTGATTGCCAAAGAGCCAGTTTTGACGCGCGTGTTGCAATGATTAGTTTTTTCATTTTAAATCTTTAAGTAGTTGTTGTGTTTTTGCTTTTGATTGGTCTATTTCGCCGTTTACATACACGGTTGGTGTGCCTCTGATTAGAAGCTTATACGCCGCTTGCACCTCTTTGGAGTACTCTGTAATCGTCTCTTTTTTTGCCATATCGCTTTTTTGGATTTTGACTCCAAGCTCTGAGCTTAGTTTGGCGGCTATTTTGCCTTCGTCGGTTTCGTTTGCTTCGACCTCTGTGGCGTATAGCTTTGTCATAAACTCAGCTTTATTTTTGACGCTTCCTCTGACGCTAATCTCAGCTTTTACGATGGCTTCGGACGCGGGGTGTAGCGCCGTTAGCGGGAACGAATAGTGATATACCGCTAGTTTTGACGGATGTTTTACGGCGGCGGCTATTATATCCGGCACTATATCTCTACAAAACGGACATAGCGGGTCGCTAAATACGAGTATTTTATTTTTAGCGTCTTTGGAGCCCGCCACTAGGTGTTCGGCGTCAAAAAAAGAGGCGTCCGCTTTAGGTTTAAACGAATCTCTAGCGCTTTTTGATTTTTTGAGATTTACAAGCTCATCCGCCATAAGCTCGCCCCTGACAAATACGGTATCAGGCGTTTTTAACGTCTGTTTTTTGCCGTTTTTGTCTACGACAAACTCAATAAGGATAGTAACCGCTTCCCACTCCGCAAAACCCTCCGCAGGCTCTCTTGAGACTACTTTGACCGACTTTACCGTCGCTTGTTTGGAGTTTTTGAAGATTGACATTTTGTACTCTTCAATCTCTTTATTTGTGGCGGCCGTAAGAGACAAGGTGGCAGCAATCGAAATAAGCAACAGTTTTTTTATCATTTCATACTCCTAATATGCGTTTTTCAAGCTCTATAATGGCGTGCGATGCGCTACACGGCTCTTTTGTTAGCGTGCGTCTATTGACTATCTCCACTGTACCTTCAGCGATATTTTTGCCCACTATCACGGCGTATGGAAAGCCTATTAGCTCAAAATCCGCCATTTTGTGTCCGTATCTCTCGTCTCTATCGTCGAGAATCGCTCTGATACCTGAGTTTTTTAGCTCCTCATATATCCCCTCTGCCGCCTCTTTTTGAGCCGCGTCTTTGATATTTGAGATGATGACATTCACTTGATACGGGGCGATAGATGCGGGAAGTATGCACCCTTTTTCATCGGAGTTTTGCTCTATAACCGCCGAAATCAGACGGCTTACGCCTATGCCGTATGTGCCCATGATAAAAGGCTGAGTCTTGCCGTTTTTGTCTAGAAATTTGGCGTTTAGCGGTTCGGAGTATCTAGTGCCTAGCTGAAATATATGGCCTGCTTCAATGCCTTTGGCATATGACAAATCAGCTCCGCATTTTGGGCAGGCATCGCCCTCTTGCACTAGTACGAGGTCTTTCACCCTTTCAATTGGGGCTTTAACGCTAACGCCTTTTGTATGATAATCAGCTTTATTTGCGCCTGTTACCATATCGTTTCTATCTAGTAGCTCCACATCTACGAAATATTCGCACTCTGCGCCCAGACCTACAAAGCCCAGAGTAATATTTTTGTCCGCATATCTCTCATTTAATGCCGCTTCGTCGATGTCAGTAAGCGCCAGTGCGCCGCAAGCGTTAAGCGCCTTGGTCTCCTCTAGCTCGTCATCTCCGGCTATGAAAAATACGACAGGCGTGTTTTGCTTTGCGTCTTCAAAGAGCGCTTCTTTTACGACGGCTTTTATAAATCTACCCGCCTCAATCCCAAAAAACTCGCTAAGCTCCGCTATTGACTTGACATTTGGCGTGTGTACTTCAGTGGGCGTCGCCTCATCCATTTTTACCCGTTTTTTCGGTTTTCTTCTTGCCGCTTCGATATTTGCCCCATACTCGCACGATTTGCAGATGGCAAGCGTATCCTCTCCGGCGTTGGCAAGTATCATAAACTCTTTTGAGCCGCTGCCGCCTATCGCTCCGCTGTCGGCTTCGACGACTTTGAAGTCAAGCTCAAGTCGTTTGAATATCTTTTTGTAGGTCTCTTCCATCAGATGAAACTCTCTTAGCATATCTTCTTCGGATTCGTGAAAAGAGTAACCGTCTTTCATGACAAATTCACGACCCCTTAGCAGACCAAATCTAGGGCGCACCTCGTCTCTGAATTTGAGTTTTATTTGATAGATGTTCATCGGAAGTTGTCTATAGCTTGTGATTTTCGCCTTGGCTAGCTCCACCATCATCTCTTCGCAAGTCGGAGAGAGGACAAACTTCTGACCTTTTCTATCATCCAGTCTTAGTAGTTCTTTGCCGTATTTTTCGGCTCTGCCTGATTTGTGCCATAGCTCTTCGGGGCATACAAAAGCGAGGTCTACCTCTATACAGCCCGCATTAGTAAGCTCTTCATTGATAATGTTTTTGATGTTGTCAAGCATCATTTTGCCAAGTGGCAAAAAGTCATATATTCCGCTTGCTATTTGAAGTACAAAACCGCCCCTTGTCAGATACTCCTGACTTCTTAGCCCCTGCTCGTCACCCTCTGTTTTATAGTCTTTTATCGTGTTTATTAGTGTTCGTGAAAATTTCATTTAGTTTCCTTTTGCCTCCTCTGTGAGATATTCGCATTTGTAGCTATCCGTGACTTTTGCATCCTCCGATAGATTGTGCAGATATTTTAGCGAGTCAACTACCGAGTCTAGCCGTGGGCTATTTGCCAGCGCTTTGAGATTGACTGTTGGCTCATGCATAAATTTTTTAAAAGCGCTATGCAAAAGCTTGGTTATCTCTTCTTCCTGCTCTTTTTGGATAAACCCCTTTTTGACGGCGTTTTTAATCTCTTTTTCGGCTATATCCTGCGCTTTTTCCCGTAGCTCTTTGATGATTGGGTCTACGCTAAGAGTGCTTATCCATTTGAAAAAATCCATCGTATAGTTGCCCACAAGGCTGTATGCGGCGCGAGCCTCGTCCGCTCTTAGCGATTGATTTTGCTCTACGATGTCTTGCAAATCATCCACTGTTACGACCTCTACGCCGTGATGTTCGTCTATTTCAATGTCACGGGGCACGGATATGTCAAACCAGACCCTTTGGAAATCTCTTTTATCGACAAGGGAGTTTTCGATTATCGGGTGTTGTGCGCTTGTGGCGGAAAAGAGGAGTTTGTGTGTATTGATAAGCTCTCTTACATTAGCAAAGTCGGCTCCGCTCACCGCTTCGCCGAGTCTTGCGGCCATTTCTTCGGCTTTTTGCTTGCTTCTGCTGACCAAAATCACTTTTGCCCCGCCCGCTAGCAGGTATTTACAGGCTAACTCGCCCATTTCGCCTGTTCCGATGACTATGGCTACTTCGTTTTCTAGCGTGCCGAATATCTTTTTGGCTTTATCGACCGCTACGCTTGCGACCGATACCGGTTTTTTTGCTATTTGGGTCTGATTTCTGACATCGGCGGCGCATTTGAAGGCATGGTTCATTACTCGCGAGAGCTTTTGGGCGCAAAATCCTCTATCATAGGCAAATTTAAAAGCCTCTTTTATCTGTCCGGCTATCTGCGTCTCGCCTATGACTACGCTATCAAGGGAGCTTGCAACGGCAAAGAGATGGTGTACCGCTCCCTCATTTTCAAACACATCGG
>DIZY01000064.1:11080-12868 GCA_002428055.1 Helicobacteraceae bacterium UBA6016 | reverse complement strand
ATCTCTTTTATTTTATCATACACTTCTTTGGAGTGAACAAACTCCGCTACACTTTTCATCCCAAGTTTTGTAGCAAAGCTTACTATAGTCTGCGTGATTATCTCCGAGTTTTTATTTGTATCAATATTTTTAATAAGGCTACCGTCTATTTTTATTATGTCCACATTTAGCTTCGCTAGGTGCTCAAAATTTGAGTACCCGGNNCCGGTGCCAAAATCATCAATAGCTATTTGAACGCCTAATTTTTTTGCGGCGCACACAAACTCCGACACCTCTTCATAATTTTCTATACCCTCAGATTCCAAAATTTCAAAAACAACTCTATCGGCAATCCCATAACTACCGAGCATGCCCATAATAAAAGCTCTTGTCTCATTGTCCAAAATGTCTTCTACCGAAAGATTTACCGAGAATGACTCTTTTTTATTTTTAAATATCTCAAAAGCTTTCGATATAACAGCTCTTGTAATATGCGGGTAGAGTCTCGTAGCCTTGGCAACATCCAAAAACACAAAAGGAGATAGCACTTCGCCATCCGGCTTTACTATCCTTACCAGTGTTTCATATTTCTCTATTTCTCCCGTTACGGCATTGACTATCGGCTGAAAATAAGGCACAAACCAGTCGCCCTCTATCGCCTCTCTGAGCGTTCTCGAGACTGTAAGATTTTTTTCGTAGTTTTTGCCGATTAACATACTTTCGTTATAAACGGCTAGCTGCTTTCTATTTTTCTTAGCAAAGCCTAACGCCATATTCGCTTTTTCCAAAAGTCCGTCTCGTCCGCTCGCTATACCGATAGAGACGCCAAGCACAATCTCTATATCTCCGCATTTTATACTATCGGCGCACGCAAGCGCAATCCCGCTTACAATCTCCTCTTCAAAATCAGAGGCGCATTTTTCACAAAATATTCCATATTCGTCGGAGGAAAGCTTATAAACGACAAAACCCTTTGTTATAAATATCTTAGACAACCGTTTGGCAAACTCTATAAGTATCAAATCTCCGATGTTGTTACCGTAAAAATCGTTTATTATTTTAAAAGAGTCTATATTGATAACGGCAAGATAGCCGTCCTCTGTTGCCAATAAGTCAAAAGAGAGCTTATATCTATTCGGNNAGACCCGTCAGCGCACTTGTAAACAACTTCTGCTTATTATTAATAAACTCCGTAATATCGTGCCTAATTCCGAGAAACTCTATTATTTCGCCCTCTAGATTTAAAATAGGCACGATAGTGGCATCGACAAAATAGCTACTGCCGTCCTTTTTTCTATTTTCGATAACCCCTTTATATACTCGTTTATCTAGTATCGTCTCCCACATCTCTTTAAATACCGCTTTTGGCATATTCGGATGACGGACTATACTTTGCGGCCTACCCAAAAGCTCCTCACTCGAATAGCCGCTGACCTCACAAAAAGCCTCATTCACATATGTAATAACACCTTTTGCATCTGTTTTTGAAACAATATTGCTGGCATCCACGGCAGCCTTGTACTCATCAAGCAAAGATGCNNCTCGCTCGTTCACCGTATTTTGCCGACTCAAGCTCTTTTGCAAGCCTTGCGCCGAGCTTGTTAATTCTTAAAAATAACGCTGAATAACCCATCCTAATAGCCACACCTGCGGCCAGCATCAAGACGAAGGCGCCAAAAATAGAGAAGTAGATTGTCTGGATATTCTGCCTTTTAAAGTCGGTAGTATTTTCGGCAAAATAGAACCTATTGCCGTTTTTTTCTATCGGACCGAATATGGTGTAATATGATGAATCTTTGTAGACTTCCG
>DIZY01000064.1:0-11048 GCA_002428055.1 Helicobacteraceae bacterium UBA6016 | reverse complement strand
TTAGAGTAGATTTTAATACTACCGTCGCTCTGCTTTTCATAACAAACATACTCAAAAGGTGAGGCTAAGAGGGAGGATGCGTCCTTAAAAGAGTCTGCCAAGAAGATAAACTCTTTTTGTTTATCCAAAAGATACCGTTTGTGGATTTTATTTTCGTACGAGACGCTAATAAATGCAAATAGCGCCGTTAGGCAGATTACACTCAAGGCTATAACGGCGTACGATTTTCTTTTGAAGCTAACGGTATGTTGCATAAGTCAAGAGTCCACTCTTTTTGGTCTTATAGTATCAACATGGGGCTTAAAAGTGGCATGAGTTATAGATGAATAATAGTGGCTCCATAGCCGCCCATCGAGATTGGCGCATCGTCAATATATGCAACGCTTTGATGCTCCTTTAGATGCTCCCTAACGGCGGCAGCGAGCCTGCCCGTACCGATACCGTGATAGACGAGTATCTCTTCAAAACCGGCAAGCAGGGCATCCGAGATAAACTTATCCAACATTTCAATAGCTTCCTCAACTCTATATCCATGCAAATCAAGCTTGACACCGCCGCTTTGAGGCTTTTGAACGGTTAATTTAGGGGCTGCTTTTTTCTCTTTTTTAATTCGTTCTGTTTTTTTAGCCTCTTCAAAAAACTGTTTTTTCTCTACTTTTAGCCGTCTGCCGTCAACCACAATCGAAATATCTTTTCCGATAGCATCTATCTGCCCCTTCATATTTCTAAAAACGACAAAATCGCCCTCTTTGAAGCTCTCTTTTTTTTGCTCTGTTTTTTGAATACTTATCTCTTTGTATCGCTCGTTTGCGGCGTTAATAGCCCTGTGGGCATCTTTTGCGTCACTTTTTTTGGCAGCCTCTTTTGCCAGTTCTATCGCCTCTCTATATGATTTTTCAAGTGTGAACTTTTTGTTTTGCCACTCTGTGGTCTCTCTTTGCTTCTCCTCTTCGAGTCTTAATTTTGCCAGCTTCAGCTTCTCTTTTTGAACCTCTATCTCTCTTAGCTCAAGATTTAGCCTGTCTTGAAGCAAATACCCCTTGTCGATAAGCTCTGAAAGCCTCTCTTTATCCTCTCCGTAAACTTTTCTCGCTTTTTCAACTATATGCTTCGGTATTCCATATTTTACGGCCGTCTCAAATGCATAACTTTTGCCTATAATGCCCTGTAAAAACTCATATCTCGGCAACTCTTTTTCTTCATCATACAAAGCGGCTGCCAACTCAACATTATTATTTGAAGCAAGCATCGAGGCAAGCTTTTTGTGATGCGTCGTAACAATCACAAAAAATCCTCTGCTTATAAGCTCTTCGATAACAATCTTAAAAAGCGCCGCAGCTTCATCGCTATCGGTACCAAGCTCTATTTCATCCACGCCTATTATCCCGGGCTTTGCATTCAAAAGCGAAGTAAACGCCCTAATCCTGCCGCTAAAAGTAGATATATTGTTTTGTACGCTTTGCGGATCATCCAAAATAACATTGATTGTAGACAGAGAGGGAACGGCGCTTTTATATGCATTAATACGCATAGGAATTAGATATTTTGCAAGTAGGCAGGCCGAGAGTATGGATTTTAAAAGCATTGTTTTGCCGCCTGCATTCACGCCTGTGACTATAAGGGCTTTTTTATCAAGAGATATACTAAATGCTTTAGCGCTAGAACGCTCAAGCGCCGGATGGTAAAAATCTTTCAAAAATAGCTTACTACCGCCCACATTCTCCAAAAACTCAAAATCATTAAGCCTTGCAAACAAAACCCTTGCTTGATAGTGGTCAAATCTATCGAACTGCCTGTTTAAAAATTTTAAAAACGGTAGTAGTTCGCTAAGTGTCTTTGAAAACTCTTTGCAAAAGCGGTACTCAAGCTCTTCAAAATACGATATTCGTTTTTCTAGTTCATCTTTTATGGAGTCAACGGATGAGGGCAACACATAAAAAAAGCCGGACGCACTTCTAGATACTATCTTGCCTCTAAGTACCGCATTAAAACCGGCGCGAAGTAGCAGCAGTTCGTCTTTGCCAAGAAAATGAAGTTGCCTATCAACCAAATAAGGAGCTAGCTTTTCACTATGCAGATACTTTGAAAGCTCTCTTGTAATATTTTTTTTGGCGCTCTCTACGCTGCTCTTTGCCGCCGAGAGTTCCGGCATTTTATCGTAGTCAAACTCTCCGTCATCTTCAAAAAAATCGCAAAATTCCAGAGCTTTTTTTGGTATATCGACAGAGGAGAGCCACTCCGACAAAACACCTTCAAACTTATATTTTTTGAGTCTTACGAAATAGGCTATAAGCTTTGAAAAGTGTGATAGAGACTCTTTGGATAGTACGCCTGCTTTTTGAAGCCTTACAAGCTCTTCATCAAGCGACTTTATTGGTTTTGGCGGATCGAATTGATGCTTTGAAAGTTCTTTAATAAATCTTAAATGTAGAGACCGATCTCCATCCATGAAGAGCGGTTTTTGCCTAGCGAAGAAAGATGAGAAAGAGCCTATAAACGGCTCTAAATCTAGCTTTGTTAAAAGCTCTGTCGTATCTGCCAAAACCTACTTGCTTATACCAAGCACCGCTTCTAGTTTTTCTTTTAGAACTTGCGGCGTAAAAGGTTTTACTATATAGTTGTTAACACCAGCTTTAAGCGCTGTTATAACTTCCGTCTTACCGCCCTCGGTAGTTACCATAATAATCGGCATATCGGCATACTTTTGCTCGGCTCTAACTTTTTTTACAAGCTCAAGACCGTTCATATTTGGCATATTCCAATCCGTAATCAAGACGCCTATATCTGAATTTTGAGTCATACACTCCCACGCCAATGCGCCATCTTCTGCTTCAAGCAAATCTTTATACCCTAGATGATTTAGCGTATTTTTTATAATTCTTCTCATAGTTGAGCTATCATCTACTACAAGTATCTTCATTATTTTGAACCCTTTTTTGGTTTTGAATTTTTCTCTTCTAATTTGGTATTATCGGCATGTTCAACAATTGCCTTAGTATAACCTATTGTTTCGCCGACTTCAATGCCTTTTTGGAATACCTCTTCCAATATAGACTGAATTCTAAACGAAGCATTCGATATGACCGTTTCGTCCATATCCTCTCTGGCTTGTTTTATTAGCGTTTTTTCTTGTTTGTTCATTGAGAGTCGCTCCGCAGCGTCAAATTTTTATATTTACATCTTGAGTGAATTATATATCAATTTTATTAAATAAAACACCCGTTTTTCGTTATACCAAAATAATTGCAAAGATGTTACAATAAAATCTTTAAAACATACAACATCGGAACAAAACCCATGATAAAAAAAACACTATTTTTAACTCTTTGTTTGAGCCTCTCCTTGTTTGCAGATATAAAGTTCAAGCAATACGACGAAGCCTTAAAAGAGGCGCAAAAAGATAATAAAATTATTGCGCTAACAGTTGTCTCTAGTGCATGCCCTTGGTGCCACAAGCTATTACAGGAGACATTGAAAGACAAAACGGTTGACGGAATTATAAATAAAGATTTCATCTATGTCGTAGTCAATAAAGATACTTCAGCGCTGCCAAACGGCATTAGCGCAAGATTGGTGCCGACCACTTACTTTTTAAACAAAACTGGGCAGAAAATATCGCAATCGGCGATAGGATTTTGGAATGCTGAAGATTTTACGAGCTATCTAACGGACGCTGTTAAAAAAGCGAAAAAATAAAGCTACAAATACTTCCTTTTTTTCAACCACAAATATGTAGCCACTCCGGTGGCTATCGTCACCAGTAAAACAACATGATAACCATGCGTCATATCTAATTCTGGCATATTTTTAAAATTCATACTAAAAATAGATGTAAAAAATGTCAGCGGAATAAATATTAGAGATATTCCGGCTAGTTTTTGCATTGCTTCATTTGCTTTATTATCCGTAAGTCCAAGCTGAAGATTCATAAGACTCACCGTCTTATCTTGCAAGCTTTTACACTCAGTCACAAGACTCTGCTTATGCTCTTTTAGATCCAAAAACTCAAATCTAAACTTCTTTTTAATAGATGTCGTAATGCTAGTAAAAAACCTACCGAGCGCCACCGATTCATTCACAAAGATATGCGACAATCTATTAAGAGAACGCCTAGCGTAGTATAGATTTTTGAGCGCTTTTTGCTTCTCCACGCTCTCCGACAAGATACTCTCTTCCAGATTTTCAAGTATTGCATTAGCGCCATCAAGCGCTTGGATTTGCTGGTCTGTCAAAATATCCAAAAATGTGTACATCTCAAAATGTAGATTTGTTTTTTTGCCGCGCATGCGCTTGTCAAATTTCATCTCTATATCAAATGCGGTCATCTCGTCTTTGCACACAATCGCAAGTTTATTTCCTAGATTGATAAGAGCTACATTCTCCTCGTAAAAATCAATAAACTCTTCCTTCTCAAGCTTAAGATATTTAAGAATTAAGACCGTACCCTCGCTAAAATCTTCAAATGATGGCGTCTGCTCAAAAGAGGCAATATCTTCAAAAAAAGGCTCGGGAAGCTCTTCAGCCTTCAGCCAGTTTACAAGCATCGGCTTATTTAGCGTAGATATAATTACCTGGTGCACTTCTGGGTTTATTAGGGTTTCGTCAAGCTTGATAAGCGTGCCGCCGTTTTCCTCATAAACAACCAAATTTTACCCCTGCCATCTATAGATGCTCCACTCTATTTCGACCGTTTCTTTTTGCGGCATATAAAGCCTCGTCCGCTCTTTTGATAATAGAATCCATGCTATCACTATCCCTAAAGCATGCCACGCCAAAACTCCCCGTCACCATCTCCGGCTCTATAAAATCATACTCCGCAAGCCCGTTTCGCATTATCTCCGCCCTAGATAGAGCCACATCCATGTCCGCCCCAGGCAGTAGTACCATAAACTCCTCTCCGCCCCATCTTGCAAAAATATCGTTATTTCTTATTTTCGATTTTATAATTTCAACAGTCGTAATAAGCACATAGTCACCGGCCTGATGTCCATATGTGTCGTTTATTTTTTTGAAAAAATCAATATCTATCGCAACAAGAGAAAGAGGCTTTTTTGTTTTTCTGGATTTAGCGATCTCAGCCTCCATCAGATTGCCAAACTTCATTCTATTGTATATCTTCGTCAAAGGGTCGGTTGTTGCCAAAAGCTCTAGATTTTTACTCTCTCTTTCGATATTTGTAATATCCATGAACGAAATGAGATATGACTCATCTTTTTTGAATTTTTCCACTTTTAAAAGAAAACTTTTCGGCTCTTCGGCACCCCTATGCTTTTGCATCAAAACTTTGAAGTCTCTATCGTACGATGATGTAAGCAGTTTAAACCAAAGGCTGTTTTTTTTACCGGAGAGATACCCCTCTTTTTTCATAAACAAGTCGGAGATAGACTTGTATTTTTTGTGGAACTCCTCTATATCCCTAACCTCATAGTATTCAAAAAAGCTTTTATTTGCCTCAATAATGCTATTTCCATCCTCAGTAATAACAATCATGGATTCTTGCATATCCAAAATAGTTTGGAGATAGTTATGTTGATGCTTTATTGCATCTTCTAGATTTTTTTGCTCAGTCGAATCTCTGGATATGCCAACAAGTCCTATGATTCTGCCGCTTCCGTCCCTAAGCGGAGCTTTTTTGACGCTTAGATAGACAGCTTTTTTATCGCTATATCTCGTCCAGTAGCTATTGATGATAGTCTTGCCTTTTTCTATTACATCTCTATCCGTATCCCTAAAAAGGTTCGAGTAATAGTCGTCAAACAGATCAAAATCGGTCTTGCGAACAATGTCTGCTTTTTTTATACCTGCAAACTCCGCAAACGCTATATTGCACCCTATGTATCTATAGTCCAAATCTTTATAAAATATAAAATCATCGGTCGCATCTATAAAGTCATTTAGTAAGCGCGCGCTTCGCTCCGACTCTTCTGTTTTTGCCGCCAAAGTTTTGGATAACTTTTGTAGCTGATTCTCTTTTTCTCTTACTATTTGGGACCACTTATTATAGACGATATCCATCATCTCTTCTCTTGTGATAACGCCCATCAAATCGCCGCTTTTTTCTAACACGATAAGTCTTTTAAACTTTTTCGTACTCATTAACTCCAAAGCTTCCTTGACGGTCGTATCCTCGTCAACGGTTACAAGTGGAGCGCGCATAAAACCGCCGACCTCTTGAGACATCTCTTCTTTTTTAATTATCAGTTTGACAATATCTCTTTTGGTGATTATTCCAGTCGGCGTATGGTGTTCGTTTAATACGACAACCGCCTCTGTGGGGGTTGAATTTACTTTATGAAAAACTGTACTTAGATGTTCGGATATTTTTGCCGTTTTGGCTTTTGTTTTGCCTATAATATGTCCCAACTTTATATCATTTACGACTAGTTCGGTATCGATTGCGGACATAATATTGGACATTGATACGACGCCAAGCAGTTTCTCTTGCTCATCTACTACACAAAGATAGCTCACATCTCCTCGTATCAAAAAAGAGGCCTCAAGCGCATTTATATCTTTATACACTTTTCTTACAAGATTATACTTGACGGAATCTATAGTATCCGTAAAGGCAACGCCCTTCAAAAGAAGGTCAGTAATATCGGTTACAGTAATAATCCCATACTCATTTACGCCGCTATCAACGACAAGCACATTTCTGAGGTTGTTTTGGATCATAAGTTCGGCAGCCTTCATAATCGTATCTTTACGGCTTACCGAAGTTATTTGCTTAGTCGCAATCTCCAAAACACTTTTAAATTCCATCTCTTTTTACGCCTCGTCGGTATATTTTTTGCAGAAAATAGGCTTCAGACCAAATTTGGTCGATTATACCACTATTTTTTTAAACATTTTAACAGTTTTTAGTTTGGCTATAATTTCAAAATTATTTTTTAGACGGGAGGCGCAAGAAAGTGCCCAAATGTGTCGTAATTACGGGCTCCATAGGATGCGGGAAAAGCAGTGTCTGTAAAATACTAAACTCAAAAGGCTATCAAATCATAGACGCCGATTTGCTTAGCAAAAAAGTAGCAAAAGCATCTACAATGGAGATTGCGTCTACCTTCGGGGAAGAGTTTTTGCTTGGCATGGAGATAGACGCCAAAAAATTGGGCAAATTGGTTTTTTCAGACAAAACCGCAAAGGCAAAACTAGAAGCAATAATGCATCCAAAGATAAAAAAAATGATTTTTGAAGAGATAGCAGAATTAGAAAAAAGCGATAAACTATTTTTTGTAGATATACCGCTTTTTTTCGAGAGCCAAAACTATCAGGAGCTAACCCCTGTTGCCGTCGTATATGCGCCAAAAGAGTTACAACTAAAACGAATATTGGATAGAGACGGGCTAAGTAAGGCAGATGCAAATAACAGAATAGTATCCCAAATAGATATAGAAGAAAAAGTTAAAAAGGCAGATTTTGTCATAGATAACTCAAGCGACGAATGCATGCTAGAGAGCAAAGTAAATAATTTTTTAGAAGAGGTAGACAGATGGTTTTGCAAAAATACTGTGCAAGCGGAAATGATTTCTTAATATTTCATTCATTCAAAAAAGAAGATAGGAGTACTGTTGCAAAAGAGATGTGCAATAGGCATTACGGATTTGGAGCAGACGGTTTAATAGCGCTCATTCCGCACCCAGAACTAGATTTTGAGTGGCAATTTTATAACTCCGACGGCTCTGAGGCCTCTATGTGCGGCAACGGCACCAGAGCTGCGGCGTTATACGCTTACGACAACCGATTGGCTGGAAAAACACAGAGTTTTCTGACCGGGGCAGGGATTATAAAAACGGAGATCTCAGAGGATTGCTTAGTCGAAACAGAACTTACTCCGCCAGAGATAGTTATGGGCGAGTTTGAAGAGAATGGATTTTTCTGGAAGCTAATCAATACCGGCGTACCGCACTTGGTAAGCAGATGCGCAAAAGGGTTTTTTGATTTAGAGATGGCTTCACAAATGCGACATAAGCACAACGCAAATGTAAATTTTTATAGTTTTGAAGACGACATCGTAAATGTAAGAACATTTGAACGCGGCGTAGAAAATGAGACGCTAGCATGCGGGACAGGTATGGCTGCATGTGCGTATGACCTGACGCTCGGAGGCATAAAGCGGGAAAGTTTTTTAATCAAACCTAAAAGCAACGAAAATATTACGATTAAGGTTGACGAAAGGCAAATTCTATTCAAGGGCGCAGTTAAAAGGGTTGGTAGCTGCTTGGCTCACGGGTTGACTTTTTAGATATAATTATAATTTCAAATTTAATAAATAAAAGGAGGAGTTATGCTGCCAAGATTTCTAACAGTATATGTTTCACTTTTGTTTGCAGCTTTTGCATTCGATAACACAAAAAACCAAAACAGCGTTTCTTGGAATAAAATCCTCGAGGAGAGTCCTGATAGAAAGCAGACATTCGTAAATATCCTGCTTCCAGTAATCAATGAACAAAATCAAAAAATACTCAAAGACAGAGAGTTTGTTGAAACTTTTTTTGACCAATACCCAAATACATATAGTGATGCAAAAATATCCGCCGCAGATTATTCAAAGCTGGTAGAGATAGCCTCTACCTATAAGGTAGGAAATATATTTGACAAAAAAGAGTATTTTGACAAAATAGATATTATTCCGGCCTCTTTGGTGCTTTCTCAAGCCGCTTTAGAGAGCGGTTGGGGTAGTAGCAGAGTATCTTTGAAGTCAAATAATCTTTTCGGTCAAAAATCTTTTGGAAGCAAAAACTACATAAAAGCCGCCGGTACATCCGGAGTAAAATATGCGGCGTTTGAAAGTATAGGCGACGCTGTAAAATCCTATATGACAAACCTAAATTCACATGAAGCATACGGGGAATTTCGTAAAAAAAGAGCCGACACAAGACGCAAAAATATCGATTTTACAGGACTAAAAGCCGCAAAAACACTAATCAACTACTCTGAAGTGCAAGGCTACACGAAAATGCTATCTCAAATGATAAAATCTTACTTCAGCGTTTATGACGAAGCAAAAAATATCATTGGCTCAACCGCCGCCGTCAAAATCGGCTTTATCCACTAAAACAAAAAGAAGCCTAAATCTTAGGCTTCCGCTTCTTTCAACTTCTCTGCTTCAAAAAACATATTACACGGCTCTATAATCTCATCAAAAAGACCGCCTTGCATAATAGCGTCAAGCCTATAGACGGTAAGTCCTATTCTATGGTCGGTGATTCTGTTTTGCGGATAATTGTATGTCCTAATCCTCTCACTTCTATCGCCACTGCCAACTTGCGACTTTCTAGCCTCTCCGGTTTCGGCAAGTTGCTCTTCCAATCTCATCTCATAAAGTCTTGATTTTAGAATTTTTATAGCTTTGTCTTTGTTTTTGTGCTGAGATTTTTCATCTTGGATGGCCACCGATAAGCCTGTCGGAATATGCGTTACACGCACTGCCGAGTCTGTTGTATTTACAGATTGTCCGCCGTTGCCGCCGGAGCGATATACATCAATTCTAAGTTCATTTTCTTTTATATCGACCTCAATATCCTCAACCTCCGGTATTACTGCTACCGTGACCGCCGAGGTGTGAAGTCTGCCTTGAGTCTCAGTTGCGGGAACCCGTTGAACCCTGTGCACTCCGCCCTCGTATTTTAGTTTTGAGTAGACTTTGTCGCCCTTGACAAGAAGCGTTATGTCTCTATATCCGCCAACATCACTCTCGGCGGAGGATACTATCTCCACCTTCCATCCTCTATTTTCGGAGTATCTTATATACGCCTTACAAAGGTCAGCAGCAAAAAGACCCGCCTCATCGCCGCCGGTTCCAGCTCTTATCTCAAGATAGGTATTTCTCTCATCTTTTGGGTCTTTTGGGACAAGAAGCAGTTTTATTTTATCCTCCAAAAGAGGTTTTCTCTCTTCAAACTCTTTTTGCTCAGCCTTTGCCATCTCGCCAAGCTCTGCGTCATCAAGCAGTTCTCTATTATCTTCCATATCGGATATTAGTTTTTGATACTCTCTGGCGCATTCCACAACCTCACTAAGCGAAGATTGCTCTTTTGAAAGCTCTGTCATTCTTTTTATATCGGAGGCAATATCCTCGGCAGATAAAAGCCTTGTAATTTCATCATATCTATCTATAAACGGTTGGAGTTTGTCTTGTAGCATATTTGGTTTTCCAAGATTTTGGATTTTGTTTTCCCGCCGAAGGGCGGGAGCTTTAAGGGGAGAGTGTATGAAGCGGTGTTTGGTTTATGCAGCTTTTACTGTATTTACAAGCTTAGCTAGTCTTCCTACTTTTCTTGCTACTGAATTCTTTTTTAGAAAACCTTTTGATACAAATTTATGAAGTTCTTTGTTTGCTATTTTTAGCGCCTCTTCAGCTGCAACGCCGTCTTTTTTTGCTACTGCGCCTCTTACTTCTTTAACTATGTTTTTTAGCTTCGTTCTATAAACCCTGTTTGCAGCAGTTCTTTTTTCTGTTTGTCTGATTCTTTTCTCGGCTGATTTATGGTTTGCCATTTCTATGTGTTCCTTTGTTTATTTAATTTTATAAAAAAATTTTCGTAATTTTAGCAAGTTTATTTTTAATAACGACTTTATGCTATACTCCGCACCCAAAAACACCAACAGAGCAGAACAATGAAACTATTTGGAACAGACGGCGTCAGGGGCAAAGCGGGCAAAGAATTAACGGTAAATACCGCCCTAAAACTTGCGATGGCATCCGGAATACACTTTAGAAAAAAATCAGTTACAAACAAAATTTTAATAGGCAAAGATACAAGAAGAAGCGGCTATATGCTTGAAAATGCGATAGTTGCCGGGCTAACGGCAGTTGGCTACGACTGTGTACAGATAGGTCCGATGCCAACTCCCGCTATAGCCTTTTTAACCGAAGATATGCGATGCGATGCCGGAATAATGATAAGCGCTAGCCACAACCCATACTATGACAACGGAATAAAATTTTTCGACAATGAAGGCAACAAGCTAAATAGCGACATAGAGGCAATGATAGAAGAGCTTTTTTCTGACGGCGAGGCGATTGAGCTTGCACAAAAGAAAGAAAA
>DIZY01000063.1:7239-7870 GCA_002428055.1 Helicobacteraceae bacterium UBA6016 | reverse complement strand
ATGCCCACACTGTACAGCGGAGATTAGCGGGTAGTTTTTGTCATTTTGCTTGTTTTATCCGAATAGTTCAGCATGATTACCAACTTCGATAAGAGCTAGTTCCAAAATATCTTCCGTTATTTTATACACCAAAAGCAAATTAGGCTTTATGTGGCACTCNNCCGACAAGCGCATGGTCTTTGTATTTTGGCTCAACTGTTTCATCCTCGGCAAGTCTTGCCACGATGGAGAGTACTACATCTTGCTCTTTTGCGTTTAGTTTTTTAAAACCTTTTTTAAAAGATGAAGTACGAAATATTGAATATTTCAAGATAGCAAATCTCTTTTTAGCTCCTCTATAGAGTCAAACTTTTTGCCTCTTTTTGCGGCTAACTCATCCAGCGCTTTTTGCATCCTCCCTGTGGGAACTTTGAGTTCGAACGGTATGGAGTGTGTCATAGCAACTTGTCTGCAAAATAGATTTATACCGTCCGATAGGCTCATACCATACTGCCTAAACACTTCAGACGCTATTTCTTTGGTATCGCTGTCTAGTCTAATGCTTGTGCTAGCTCTCATTATGGAACCTTTTTTGTTTTTTGATATATTGTACCCCGTTTGAGGTAAATATCAATACAAAACAAGCCGTCTT
>DIZY01000063.1:6765-7207 GCA_002428055.1 Helicobacteraceae bacterium UBA6016 | reverse complement strand
ACATGTGTTTCATTCATGAAAAAATAGTGACGATGGTGGTATTTTAGTAAAACATAAACCTTTTATATTCGTCTACTTTGTTGTCAATTAGTATATTCCATACAAATCTGCTTTCCTGCATTTCTTGAGTATTTCCTGTTTTTTCAGCTAGAGAATATGCTATACCCAAATAATATTCGGCCTTTTGCTTATCTTGTTTTGCTATCGCATAGTAACTTCCAATAATTCTACTTAAAACTATTATGTAATATTTTAAATTTTCTTTTTCGGCTAATTTTATACCTTCTTCAAGTCCTACTATGTCTATTTGCTCATTGTTAAGAAATTTAAAACTCTCAATCCCGCACAATACCAAAAGCTTATCTTCAACGCCACCACCAAATTTCGCAATTTCGGAAGCCTTATTGTAATAAGCCTTACCGCTCTCAAGCATACTCTTATC
>DIZY01000063.1:0-6751 GCA_002428055.1 Helicobacteraceae bacterium UBA6016 | reverse complement strand
AATTCAAGGCAAACACTAGAGACTGTTTATCTTTTATTTTTCTAGCCGTATCAACTTGCTTGGTAGCATATTTTAAAAAGTTTATTTTGTCTTGCTTGTGGTAATAAACATTAGAAAGTAAATTGTACGAGCTAAAAAATTGAGTATCAGTTTTAGATATTTTTTCAAGCAATTCACCCTGTTTTAGAGCCTTAGTCATATCTCCCGTACTAAATAGCGATAGTCCAACATAAACTTTTTGGTTGAAAGAATTATTTTTATAATCACATTCTTTAATGACTTTTTGATATTCCCCAATAGTATACATTTCAATACAGCTTTGCTCATTTAGTTTTGCAAACAATATGCCCGATAAAACAGCAATAATTATTAAAAATCTCATCTATGACCTTTCTGTCATTTGTAATACTTATTTAATTATTCCAATTTTACTCTTAATCATTAACGGTAGAGTAATTAGAGCATAGCACGATAATGAAGAGGCTTGAAAAGCTTTTCACCTACTCAATCATCTTATAAAGCCCCATAAATATCTCAAAGGCGATTAGCCAGATAATTATCCACTCCAAAAATTCGCTTTTTTTGTGATTTAAAATATCAGTCAAAAACATAATGTCGTCTTTTAGGAGACTGAGCTTGAACTCCACCACCTCAAATCGTTCTTTTAGCTCAAAAAATATCGACAGCTCATTATAAAGTCTCTCTGCAGTTTCATCATCCCAGAGAATATTTGGCTTGTCAAGAAGGTGCATATCCACTATGATTTCATGGCGAAGGAGAGCAAGGGAGTTTGCGAGAGCTATTAGCGCCTTTCTTTTCCCAAAATATCCGGTCATTTTTTGACTTAATAGGCTTTTGCTTGTTGCAAGCTTATTATCCAGCACGGCTTCATATTTTTCCAGTCCTACGCTTTGAGACACAATGAGAGCAGCAACAAAGAGTTGCGAATCGGTTTTTGATTTTAAAAACAGTTTTTCGTTTGTCACACGAAAAGGGGTAGCAAGATTTGGGTCTTCTTCTATTTTGTAGTCTTGGTTGATCTGCCCTAGCTTTATCTGTTCAGCTAGAGGTTTCAAGAAATCATCTATCTCCGGTTTTGAAAATCCCAAAAAGGCAAGACAGCCGAAAGCGGTCAAAAAAATATATTTTTCACCGAGTCTCGCATAGAACGCTTTTTCAAGCACCCGTTCAAAGCGAACACCGAGACGAAGCTCTATCTCCTCTCTTTGCGGAGCTTTTTGTACATGATATGAGTACAGCTCCATAGCGCCCTCCTTAATTGTTTTGGAAGTAGTTTTCTATCCCTTCCATTATACCTTTTGCAAGAAGTGCTTTGTAGTAATCTTCTCGTAACTTTTCAAGGTCTCCCTCGTGCGTCAAATACCCAAGCTCCACAAGCACGGCAGGCATCTGTGCGCCCACGAGTACCCAAAAAGGCGCTTCTTTGACTCCGCCGTCTGTCGTGTCTTTATATTTGCTTCTCGCATATCCTAGCATTCCACGCTGCACATCTATCGCCAGTTTATTTGACGCCACTATTTTTTCGCGATTTAGAAAATTTAAAAATGTCTCTTTGCTAAAAGCGTCCATCAACCCCACGCCGTTCTCTTTTTCGGCGGCTTTTTTGGCTCTTTCACTTCTTGCGGGAGAGAGGAAATATGTCTCTATTCCGTGAAATTTAGCCGGGTCAGAGTGCCTCGTATCTATAGCGTTAGCGTGAATGGAGACAAAAATATCGGCATTTTTTTTATTAGCATAACGGGTACGCTCTTGAAGCTCTATAAAAATATCGTTATCTCTTGTAAGATGTACGCCATAACCTTTTTTTTCAAGCATATCTTTTAATATTTGCGCGGTTCGTAGCACTATATCTTTTTCTTGAACACCGCTTGTGCCTAAAGCTCCGGGGTCTTTACCGCCGTGTCCCGCATCTATGACAACTACCTTTTTCTTAGCGGAAATAAAAGTAGTCGGCTCCTCCGCTTTTTTCGGCTCTTCGGCTTTTTCTTCTTCTTTAAGCTCAAGCTGTTTTATCATCTTATCCGCAATACCCGTCTTTGGAGTATCATCAATGAGCTTTATGGTAATGGAGTCTCTTTGCTCAACAATACCGAACTTCGCTTTTTTATCAGCCACCATGACAACTCTTACGGTCTGCTTGTCAAACTGCGCCACTCTAACATCAGATAAAGACGGCGTTTTGGACGGTGAAGCGGCTACTGCGAGCTGTGCGCCTAAATCGACATAAAATCTTTGTTTGGTTTTATCGGGGAGCTCTAGGCTTGCTCTTTTGGGGGTGCTAAGAAGCGGTTTTGAGAGTGTGAGGATAATAGCGTCTTCTTTGACATCGATAGCCGTAACCTGCGGCAGGGAGCCGCAAAAAAGCGGCATAAGAAGCAAAAAAGAGAGCAGTAGGACTCTAGTTATCATCCTGCGACAGTTCTTTCATGAGCTCTTTAACACTCACAATTGATTCTACACGGTAGCCGTTTGAACCTGAGAAGTATAATCCCAGCTTCGCATCGCCAAGCGCCGCATCCGCCAATCTATCGGCGATACAGTACCCTACGGCTTTTGCCTCAACGCCCTGATGACAAGGAGCTACGCAGTTTGATATACATTTTACCTCGGGCGCTTTTTTTGCCTCTACAAGCTCCAAAAGTTTTGTACGCACACCTCTGGCCGGATAACCTACCGGAGATTTTAGAAGGACTATATCCTCTTCTTTTGCGTTAATGAGAATATCTTTAAAGACTTGCGGAGCGTCGCACTCGTGAGTTGCGATAAATCTAGTCCCCATCTGCACGCCCGCCGACCCCATCGCCATAAACTTTTTGATGTCAGAGCTATCCCATATACCACCTGCAGCAATTACGGGAATATTGCCCCATTTTTTTGCCTCTTCAATGACTTCCGGAATCAGGTTTTCGAGCTGATACTCCTCTTTATAGCAGTCCTCAAACTGCACGCCTTGATGTCCGCCGGACAATGGTCCTTCTACGATAACAGCATCAGGGATGCGCTTGTATCTACCTTCCCATCTTTTGTTCAAAATTCTGAGAGCTTTTGCGCTTGAGACTATCGGCACCAATGCCACATCTGGAAAATCTTCCGTAAACTCAGGCATATTGGTAGGCAGCCCAGCGCCCGTAATGATGATGTCCACGCCCGCCTCGCAAGAGTCTCTGACTACTCTTCCATAATCATTAATCGCATAAAGCACATTCATGCCCAAAGGGGCGTTGCCGCATATTTTTCTCGCATTTTTGACTATCTCGCAAAGAGCCGCTTTTGAGTAAAAATTATCACTTCCAAAAGGTCTGCCAAAGCTCAACTTTTCGGCGAACTCTTTGTTTTGGTAGTATCCCGTGCCGACAGAGCTTATAACACCCAGTCCACCCTCTGCGCTTACGCTTCCCGCTAGCTTATCCCAGCTGATACCGACGCCCATTCCACCTTGGATGATAGGAACTTTTATTTCGTGCTTGCCAATTTTTAGAGCTGGAAGACTCATTTTGTCACCTTAAGTTTTGCAAATTTTCTTTTTCCGACCTGCACAATATATTCTCCTGTGCTAAGAATAGCTTTTATATCGCTCATTTTTTCGCCGTCTATCTTGACGCTTCCCGCCTCTACAGCTCTTCTCGCCTCAGAGTTTGAAGCCGCAAGACCCGACTCTCTCATCGCATCGAAAAGCCCTATTCCCTCTACAAACGAAAATTCGGCTATATCGGATGGTAGTTCGTTCTTGGAAAATACATTATCAAACTCTTCCTTTGCCTTTGCGGCAGCCTCAGCGCCTTGATACCTTGCGGTTATCTCTAGGGCAAGCTCCTCTTTGACTTTTTTTGGATGTTTTGAGCCGTCCTTAACTCCCTCTTCTAGCTCTTTTATCTGGACAAGAGATTTTGAGCTTAAAAGGTAGTAGTACTTCCACATTAGCTCATCTGAAATACTTAGTATTTTTGCGTAAATATCTTTCGGCTCTTCATTGATTCCGACATAGTTACCCAGAGACTTACTCATCTTTTGTACGCCGTCCAAGCCCTCCAAGATAGGCATCATAAGTACCGCTTGCTCTTTGCATGTGCCGTAACTTGCTTGCAGATGTCTTCCCATCAAAAGATTAAACTTTTGGTCACTTCCGCCTATCTCAATATCACTTTTTAGATGTACGCTGTCATACCCTTGAAAGAGCGGGTACAAAAATTCATAGATGGATATAGGAGAGCCACTTTTGAATCTCTTCTCGAAGTCGTCTCTCTCAAGCATCCTAGCCACCGTCTGGCGGCTTGCTAGCTCTACCATCTCGTATGAGCTAAGAGCGCCCAGCCACTCGGCGTTAAATACAACTCTTGTTTTTGAAGGGTCAAGCACTTTAAATACCTGTGTCTTATAGCTCTCAGAGTTTGCCATAACATCTTCTTGCGTTAGCTTTTTTCTAGTTTCGCTTTTTCCAGTCGGGTCGCCTATCATAGCCGTGAAATCACCTATAAGAAAGAGTATTTCGGCGCCGTATTTTTGAAATGCGGCAAGCTTATTAAGAAGCACGGTATGTCCAAGATGCAAATCTGGAGCGGTCGGGTCAAACCCCGCTTTTACCGTATATCGCTCACCTGTTTCTAGGTATTTTTTGATAAGTGCGGCTATTTTTTGTTCGTCTATTATCTCAAAAGAGCCTCGTTGTATCTCGGACAGGGCTTCGTTAAAATTCATTGATTTTCCTTGTAGGCATCGTCGGCGAAAGCAAAGTCTATAAGCTTAAAATTTCGAGCGATTTTATCTTTTATGCTCTTAAAATCGTGCTTGATTTCAATCTCGACAGTACAGTATTCCGTAAAGGCTTTTGCCTTTCCTATCTCAAGAGCCACGATGTTTATATTGTGTTTCGCAAGAAACGATACAAAGCCCGCCAGAGAGCCTTTGTGGTTTTCCAAAGCAACAACCGCTTTAAATGTCCGTATCTCCGACTTGCTCCACTCCGCAAATACCATCGGTTGATGCTTTGCTATCATCTCGTCGGCATGCGTGCAGAGTTTATGGTGTATGGTCGCCTTACCCTTGTGAAAAAAAGCGACTATGTCATCCCATTTTTTCGGGTGACAGCAGACATCAAAGCTAAGCTCCGTTACCGGCTTATTGGAATAAAAATCAAAGTGGTCAAAGTGGTATTTTTTGATTTTTATCCCCATAATTCTAGTAAACAAAGAACGAGACTTGAGACTCGACTCCTCTTTTATCTTTTTGACAAACTCCTGATAATACGCTTTATCTCTGGGTATTTTGTAGATAATTTGGGAGTATTTTTTGTCATCCAGCCAGCTTCTTAGTTCATAGTAGTCGAAGCCAAATGTGTGCGCCAAAATATTTTTTGCCACCCGCCTATCAAGGTCTTTTAGCTTTGATGCGCATAAGTTTCTGATGGAGTGCTTCGCCCTTGATGTCTTGACGCTATCTATCCATGTACATCTAGCCTGTGGCCTATCGGATGTCACGATAGTACATATATCTCCGCTATTTAGCGTATGCAAAAGCGGCACTTTTAGATTGTTGACATACGCCTCTTTTGCTTTGTGTCCCACCTCGGTATGCACCGTATATGCAAAATCAAGCGCCGTAGCGCCGACAGGAAGCGTAAAAAGCTCCCCCTTTGGAGAATAGACCACGATGTCTTCGCTTATAAGGTCGTTTTTTGCAAACTCATAAAACTCCATTGCCGTGTCGCCGTGAAACTCAAAGTTTTTGAGCCACTTTGTAGCGCTTAGCGTAGGGGCGGAGGCGACGCCTGATTTGTAGCTTGAGTGAGCCGCTATGCCAAACTCGGCTATCTCATCCATCTCGTAAGTTCTTATCTGTGCTTCAAATATCGTGTTGTCAAAAAATAGCGTAGTGTGTATTGTTTGATAGCCGTTTTCTTTCGGTACCGCCACATAATCTTTAAATCTTCCGACTAGCGGTTTAAAATTGGTATGCAAGAGACCCAACACCTTGTAGCACTCATTCGTAGATTGGACCATGATACGAAGGGCGAGAAGGTCTAGTACTTCATCAAGGCTTACACCCTTTCTCTGCATCTTTTGATAGATAGAGAAGTAGTGCTTGATTCTCGACTTTATCGTGAACAACTCCTCATCTATTCCGTTTCGCACCAAAAGATCTTTTATCTTGTTGATTATCGCATGGAGTCTAGCTTCTATCGCCGCATCGTTTTGGAGCATATACTCATCTATCTTGGCATAGTCTTCAGGAGAGAGCACCTTAAAAGAGAGGTCTTCTATGTAGTTTTTGAGCTTGCTAATACCTAGTTTGTATGCTATCGGAGCATATACCACCAAGCTCTCTTCCGCTATTCTTCTCTGTTTTTTCGGCTCTAGCGCATCTATCGTCAGAAGATTGTGGAGTCTATCGGAGAGTTTGATAACCAGCACCCTCGGGTCATCAATAGCCGAACTTAGCATTTTTCTAAAAGAGAGAGCCGCCTTTAGGAGCTTTTCATCCATATATGAGGGCGGAAGCTCATGCTCTCTTAGCTCATCTATCTTGGTTAGCCCGTCAACCAGCTCGGCAACCGCACTTCCAAATCTCGCCGCTACTTCGCTTTTGGCAAAGCCCGTATCTTCGACCACATCGTGAAGAAGCGCCGCTTTTACCATATCTTCCGTACCGCCGAAATGCGCTACAATCGAGGCGACAAGTATAGGATGGACGGCATAATCTTCGCCGCTTTTTCTTTTTTGACCCTTATGGGCTT
>DIZY01000012.1 GCA_002428055.1 Helicobacteraceae bacterium UBA6016 | reverse complement strand
ATCAGCCGCTCATAGTCACAAGCTTTTTTAAATAGATTCTCCGCATTGTTGATAGCGTCATCGACGGTAAGTATTTTAAACTGCTTTAAAAAGTCACGGTGCATCTCAAACTCTATGTTCCAGATAGGTTTATCTTTTTCCATGCCGTTAGAATATAGATACTCTTCCATGAGTTCTGATTTCTTGGATTTTTCCATCTCTTTTAGCTTGTTATATATACGGAGTCTAAAAGGCGGCTTGCCGATATATAGCGTCTCTAGCATCTGCCTTCTGCATATTTCATTATTGATACTGCTGACAAATGTTTTTTTGGTGGCAAACATAGAGCCGCAGAGTCTTGAAAAGTCGGCTTGAACAAATGCGTTTACATCCATTCTCGTTATATGGGTTTTTCCGCTAGTGATGTTTTTGACTATGGAGTCTACATATTCGATTAATGACTTTAGACCTAGCGTATATATTCCTCTGGCTTGAAGTCTTATGCGTATGTCGTGAAGGTTTCTTTGTTTATGGCTGTCTTTGAAGCCTATATATACAAACTCCATCTCATCTTTAAAATAGTGGTAGCCCTCAGGCTGACCCGTATAGTTTAATCTAACGCCGTTAAGCTCTATTTGAAGCGATGAGCTTTTGCCGAAACTAAAACTACCTTTTTGCTTTTGAATATCTATCTCTTCTAGCATATCAAGAAAGAATGTGCCGTACTCTTTTCCTGATTCCATGAAATAATAAAGCGTATCTATGCCATTTATGATGTTTGGCTCTATTGAAGAGTCCATGAAGTGATTGATAATAATATTATTTTTAGCAACTGATGCCATATTTTTATTTCCTTTTGAATGTTAATAATCAAATAGGACGAAAGAAAGTAATAGCCACCCACACGAATACAGATATAAATGCTCCATAAGAACAATTAACTTGTATTTCAAACACCTCTGGCGTTTGTGGGGGCGTATTACTTATACGCCCAACCGAAACATTGACTACGATTCAAAAGCTTTTGAACATTCCGCCATTATTAGCACAACAGGCGCCAAAGGCGCTACAGTGCTAACAAGGGCGGTTAAGTTGTTATAACGAGAGGGATTTTAGGGGTTTGAGAAAGGAAAATCAAAAAAAATATGCGTAGGTTTTTGGGGAGATTTTTTTATTGAAGAAATGAAGCCATTTCTATATTTCCAGCGACTGGCTTTAAAAGCTTGTCGTATAGTCTTTGTTTGATGATTGATTTTGCGCCATTGCTATCTAATTTTCTTTTTATACTTTCTTCCATCTTTTGTATATCAATTACGGCGCTCTTATTTTTTGAAGCGTAAGCGTATATTGGCACTCCTTTTATGCTGGCTTTTATAAATACAATGCTCATCTTTTTCGGATATACCTTTATCGGTTTATCGATTGCAAAAAATATATCTTCTATAGCATCAGCTAGGAGCTTTGCATCTTTAAACTCTACCCCTGCTTTTTCATATAGCATTTCAAAGAATTTGAATATTTTTATACCTGCTGACATATAAACCATTTTTGGTTGCAAGCCATACCCCTCAAAGTATGCGCCCATTCTTGCAATTTCAGATGCTAGATTGTAGTTTTGTATAATTTTTTTAGCAGATGCTCTATTTCTTGGATTTGTGCCGACTTTTTTTATTGCTATAACTTCGGGAGTAGTCAAAGTTATATACTCCGAAGCCGCACCAAACATCCGCATGGTTTTATTCGGGTTTTCTTGAAAAGCTTTGAATACGGCTTTATGGAGTTCTAATTTTTCAAACATCTTTTTATCGCCAGTGGTTGTGTATAGTTTTTGACTCTCTTTTATTCTGTCTATGTGTTGGCTTGTGTAGTGTTTGATATTCTTTTTTAGGAGGGCTATATCTTGCATATGCGGGTCGTCTTTATCCTCCAAATGTTTTACTATCTGTTTGGCGGAGAAGATTATTTTTGTAGTTTGTAGCAATGTCGGTATTTGGCTAAAAATTTCATTGATTTTATCTTCATTGAAATTATCGTCTTCGGTTAATTTGTCAATCATTTTTTGGAATAGCTCTTTATGCTCTTCTTTGAGGTTTGGGGTGAAGTTTATTAGTTTGGCGAGGGATAGGATGGCGGGGATTTTGTCATTATTCAGTTTCATGGTTCTATTTAATGATGGAACGGGTTTGGGAAGATACCCCTTAGGGTAGAGCTTTACGAGGAGAGCCCGTGTCCTCTTATTATAGCCGTGCTTCCAATCCTACTCTTCTGCGTTATGGCTACAGATTACATTTTAAAATCATTTTGATTAATTTTTGTTAAAATCTTTAAAACTTGTCTTAAGGGGCTTTTGATGGTTGAAAGAATTTTAGGGATAGACCTAGGGATTGCGTCTCTGGGTTGGGCTGTTGTGGAATACGACAAAGACAATGACACTAATAATCGCATAGTTGATTGCGGCGTGCGGCTCTTTACGGCAGCGGAGACACCAAAAGAAAAAGAGAGTCCAAACAAAGCTAGACGGGATGCGAGAGGAATACGCAGAGTGCTAAACCGTCGCCGTGTACGCATGAATGAGATAAAAAAGCTTTTTATTGAGAATGGACTCATAAAAGAAAAGGATTTGGACGAAAATGGTGGAATGTATTACGGCAAGGAAAGCCGCACCGATGCATGGAAACTTCGATATGAGGCTCTCAGACGAAAGCTGACAGGTAATGAACTTGCGAGAGTGCTTGTACATATCGCAAAACATAGAGGCTACGACTTTGAAACCGAAGATAGTGAGGCGGGCAAAGTTAAAAGTGCAGGCGAAGTTCTAAAAGCAAAGTTTGAATCTGCGGGATACAAGACGATTGGCGAATGGCTTTGGGTTACGAAAGGCGCAAAAGGCAAAAAACGAAATAAGAGCGGCGACTATGAGTTTTCAATACATAGAGATTTTTTGGTTTCAGAGATAAAAACAATCTTTGAAACTCAAAAGCATTTTGGTTCAAACTTTGCGAGTGATGAACTGTTGGGCGCTTATTCAGATATTGCATTTTTTGTCAAAGAGCCGCCGAGTGTTGAGAATATGGTTGGCAACTGCACATATTTTCCAGAAGAAAAACGAGCGCCAAAATGTTCTATTACGGCGGAAAAGTTTGTAGCTTTGGGTAAGTTTTTTAATACTGTAATCATTGACAATGCAGGTAACGAACAAAAAATAGTTGAGCGAAAAAGTATTGAAGAGCTTTTGGATTTTGCGACAAGCCAAGATAGATTGGAATTTAGGCATGTTAGAAAATTTTTAGGACTTGCTGAAAACGAGATATTCAAGGGACTAACATATAAAGGTAAGCCAAAAAAACCAAAAAAAGGTGAAGAGCAAAAAGCAGACGAATGGGAATTTGATAAAGCTGATGCGGAAAAAAAGCAGTGGATAAGCCTCAAGGGTCATGCAAAGTTCCGTGAAGTTTTGGGTGAAATGTTTGATGATTTTATTTTCAATACAAGTATTGCCGATGAGGTAGCCAAAATACTTACTTACCACAAAAGCGAAAACCAAAAATTAATCGCCCTTAATAAGCTCTTGCCTGATGGAGTGATAGCAGAGAAGCTATCAAAAATATCTTTTTCTGATTTTTTGATGTTGTCACTAAAAGCTATCAATGCTATTTTGCCAGAGATGCAAAGCGGCAAAAGATACGATGAGGCGATAGGAATATTGGGTGCTCCATCAACTGCAAAAAGTGAGTATTTACCGCCTCTAAAAGACACGGATATTGCTATACTAAACCCTACGGTTATAAGGGCATTTGCCGAGTTTCGCAAGGTGGCAAATGCCCTTGTGCGCAAATATGGAGCGTTTGACAAAGTGCATTTTGAGCTTGCCCGTGAAGTGAATACGAAAGAGCAAAGAAAAGAGTGGGAAAAAGCATCAAACGAAAACGCTAAACTTAAAAATATACTTGCCAATGACATACGAGAGGCAGGCTATAAAGACGGCATAAAAAACATACTTAAACTTCGACTATTTAGAGAGCAAGGCGAAATGTGCCCGTATTGCCAAAGTAAACTAAAATATCCAGATATATTTGATGATGGGCACCAAATAGACCACATACTTCCTCGTAGCAGGAGCGCAGAGGATAGTTATGCAAATAAAGTATTAGTGCATAGTGACTGCAACCAAAACAAACAAAATAAAACGCCTTATGAATGGTTAAAAAACGATACTGAGCGTTTAGAGAAATTAAAAAGTTTTACTAATTCTGGGCTTCATCAAATGAGTGCAAAGAAACGAAGATACCTATTGAAAGAAAACTTTGATGAAAACAGCGAAAAAGAGTTTTTAAGCCGAAATCTCAACGATACAAGGTATATGGCAAAAGCTATCAAGACATATTGTGAAAAATACTGGAGGCTAAGACAAGACGATGACAAACTACGAATCCAAGTGCGAAGCGGGAAGCTTACAAGCGAACTGCGAGGTAGATGGCTTGAGGGATTTAAGAAAGATAGAGGGTGGCATCCGCACCACGCACTTGATGCTATTGTGATAGCGCTTTCGACTCAAAGTATGGTAAAAAAGCTTGCCGACTACTATGCCGCAAAAGAGACAAGGTGCGAAAAGCAAAAACCTGAACTTAAAACTCCAATGTCAAATTTTAGAGTCGAAGTTGAAAAAGCTTTAGAGCTCGCAAAAGATAAAAACGGACACAAAAGACTACTTATCAGCCGTCCGCCAAGGGCTAGTGTGACGGGTGCGGCACATAAGGAGACGATACAAAGTCCAAAAGAGTATAAAGGCAAAGGATTGCCAATAAATAACGGTAAAGGTGTATGTGATAACGGCGACATGCCAAGAGTGGATGTATTTACCAAAGACGGAAAATATTATCTTGTGCCTATATATGTGGCTGATTTTGCCAAGCATGAGTTGCCAAATAAAGCAATAGTGGCAGGCAAGGATAAAGAGTGGGTGGAAATGGGCGAGAGTTGTCAATTTCTATTTTCGTTTCACAAAGATGATGTTGTAGAAATAAAACTGAAAAATAAAGAGTCATTTTTGGGATACTTTAAACAGGCTGATAGCTCAACTGCAAATATAAAGTTACAGAAAATAGACTCCGATGAGCAATTTAATTTTGGTTCAAAAACAGCTGAGTACATCAAAAAATACCAAATAGACCCTCTAGGCTACTATCACGAAGTCAAAGGTGAGAAAAGACTAAGTACGATACTGCAAGAGGCGAAAAGAAAAAGTAAAAAAGACGGAAAAAGCGTTATCGAGAGACGAGCCGCAAAAAGACGAATAAAAACAAAATCAAAAAATACGATAATATAAGCCATGCAAAAAAGAATTGAAAATATTGAGGTTTTATCTTCTATCAAAGAGCGCTATGGGCTAGACAAGATAGCAATTTTCGGCTCTATGGCTAGAGGCGAGGACAGAGTGGATAGTGATATAGACATAGCGGCAGAGTTTCATAATATAGACCTTTTTGAGCTTGCAGGTATCAAAGAAGAGCTTGAAAAAGCGTTTGGCAGAAGAGTGGATATAGTCTGCATGAGAAGCAACATGAACCCCTATCTCAAAAAACGCATTGAGGCGGAGGCTGTATATGTCTGAGACGCTGAGCTTTGAACTAACTAGCCAAATCATAGAAGCGACGCAAAAGGTGTTGCGTCGGACTGAAAATATCAAAAGCTCTAGCGATTTTTTGACCGATGATGCAAGCATGGAAAAGCTAGACGCCGTTTGTATGCAGTTAATAGCCATCGGCGAAGGGCTAAAAAAATTAGACGATATAACACATGGCGCACTGCTCTCAAAATATGACGGTATAGAATGGCGAAAAGCTATGGGAATGAGAGATATACTCTCGCATCATTATTTTGACCTTAACGCCGAAATAGTTTTTAATACTTGCAAAAACAAGTTACCGCCAATGCTTGATACTTTGCAGATAGTACTAAAAGAGCTATAGGCAAAGGGCGGGGCAAAGGATGGGCTGGCGCACGATAGTCATCTCAAACCCTTGCCGCCTTAGCGTCAAAAACCGTCATTTGGCGATAGAGCCTCGTGATGGCGAAGTGGCTATGCTCCCACTTTGTGATATATCGGTTGTGATGCTAGAGACGCCACAATGCCTTATCACCTCAGCGCTTCTTTCGGCGCTTGCCGATGAGGGCGTGGCTCTTTTTGCATGTGATGCATCACACACTCCAAACGGTCTTTTTGCTCCTTTCGCCTCTCACTCTCGCCACACAAAAGCCGCTTTGCTTCAAGCCTCATGGAGTGAGCCTTTTAAGAAGCGATGTTGGCAAAAAATCATAGAAGCCAAAATTAAAAACCAAGCAAAACTACTAAAGCATGTCGGTAACGATACGGCACATAAAAGGCTTACGAATATAGCCTCAAAAGTACTTTCGGATGACAGCACAAACTGTGAGGCGCAAGCGGCTAGCGTATATTGGCAATCGCTTTTTGACGGTTTTCGCAGAGGTTCGCTCGAAGAAGATGTCAGAAATTCAGCCCTCAACTACGGTTATGCAGTACTTAGGGGTGTGATAGCTAGAAGCGTGGCGGCATCTGGTCTCATCCCCGCCTTTGGGCTTCATCACAAAAGTGAGTTAAACGCTTTCAACCTAGCAGACGACCTGATAGAGCCGTTTCGTCCGCTCGTGGATATGCTCGTGTGGGAGATGTACGAAAAAGCAGGTTTTGATACCAAAGCCTTACTAGTAAAAGATGACAAAATGGAGCTTGTGGGACTGCTTGGCGAAAAATGCAAAATAAACTCCCAAAACGAAACTATCCTAAACGCTTGCGACATAGCGGCGCAGTCGCTCTCGTCGTGTGGGGCGGCAAAGTCGCATANNTATGAGATAAGATTTATGCGGCTGATTGTATTTTTTGATTTGCCGACCGCAACAAAAAAAGACAGAAAAGCGTATACAAAATTTCGCAAATTTTTGGTTGATAATGGCTTTTTGATGATACAGTTTTCAGTATATGTTCGGATATGCAAGGGGCTTGATACAGTACAAATGTATGAAGATTATTTGGAAAAAAATATTCCGCCAAAAGGCAATGTACGCGCACTCACTATCACAAATGCGCAATACGAGAGAATAAAGGTGCTTTTAGGGACGGAAAAATATGAAGAAAAAATTGGNNACATTTTGAATATAATTTTGAAAGAAATTTGGTTTTTGTCGGTCGTAAATTAAATCAAAAATGGACAAAAAAATGAGAAAAGCCACCTGCTTTTTGATAAAAAATAATCGTTTTTTGAAGGCAAAAAAAGTTTGCCAAAGCCTTTGTCGTCAGGCTTCGACGGATGGGAGATTATAGCGCAGAAGAGTAGG
>DIZY01000030.1:5955-6330 GCA_002428055.1 Helicobacteraceae bacterium UBA6016 | reverse complement strand
GTAGACGCAAGCCCGAAAATGTGCGACTTACACCTTCGATTTGAGGGTTGTAGCGTTATAAATGCCGATTTTGATGATAAGGAATTTGCTCGTTCAATTGATGGGCAGTTTGGAAAGTTTGACTTACTTTTATCTTCTTCTGCCTTGCAGTGGTCAAATGACTTAGACGCTCTTTTGCACAAGCTATCCCCGTTGGCTGACGAGTTTGCAATCAGTATTTTTACGAGAGGCACCTTTTTGTCCATAAGAGAGTTTTTGGGCGTGGAGAGTTTCTTGCCGACTTTGGAAGATGTGGGGAGTGCATTTGCGCCTTTTTGTGTGCGTGAGTTTTTTGTCGAGAGATTTGAAAAAGAGTTTGAAACTCCAAAAGATGCC
>DIZY01000030.1:0-5875 GCA_002428055.1 Helicobacteraceae bacterium UBA6016 | reverse complement strand
TCGGAAGTTTTGCAAAAAGAGACTTTTCTATATCGTAAAGTTCGTATCGTATTTTTTTGAAGTTTTCAGCTTCATCCGTGCTGAAAAGCTTTAGCGCTTCTTCAAGCACTCTTGCAGACTCCTGCGCTCTTTTGAAGTTTGCTATCAATAGGCTTGCGATATTTTCTCTATTTTTCTCTGTTTTTGTGGTTGATTTGAGAATGTCGGTGTTTGTATCTCTCTGCTTTAAGGCTTCTAGAAGTTCGGAGCTTCTAGCGTCGTGTCGTAAGGCTTTTAGCCTAGAGGCTTCTTCTTTAAATTCAAAAACAAACCTGCATATATCCTCAACCACCCTAATGCCTTCTTTGAGGCGGTTGAGGTTTGCGTCCACAAGCCTAAGAAGGGTTGCGGACTCGTCGCTACTCTTCTTTGCCACCGAAAATCCCAAGGATTTGTAGGAGGGAAACAAATAGATTTAAAAAGTCAAGATAAAGGCTAGCCGCTGCGCTAACAGGCGAATCGTATGCGCCTTTGATAATATTTTGCGTATCGTATAGAATAAAAAAGCTAAACAGCATAGCGCCTGCACCCGCAAGAACTAGTTGAAGTATCGGGCTACCGAGGAATATGTTTACAACTCCGCCGACTATCATAACGATTAGACCGATAAAGAGCATTTTGCCCATCATCGTAAAATCTTTTTTGCTATTCATCGCAATCATTGTAAGTGCGCCAAATGATACCGATGTCATCAAAAATGCATTTGTGATGATTCCTGCGCCGCCCGGCATATTCATAATATTGCTTAGAAGCGGAGTAAGCGTAAGCCCGCTGATAAATGTAAATGCAAAAAGCACTACGGCATTAATGCCCGGCTTGTTTCTAACAAAGTGAAGACCGAATATCAACGCAATTTCAAGTATGACAAGCGGCCAATAAAAGCTTTTTATTGTTGCGGCGGCCTGCATACCCGCGTATGCTCCGGCAGTTCCGGCCAGTAGCGAGGCCGCAAAATATGAGTAGGTCGTTTTTACAAACGCATTTATGTCGGTTATGACATTGATGCTCTCTTCTTCTCTTGTTTCATAGTCGATTCTCTCTAGACCGTTGCTTGTCTGGGTATTTCTAGCGTAGTCTCTGTCGTAAAGTCCCATTCTTAAGACTCTCCCGTTGTTTAAAATTTTAAGCCTTGCAGTCTGCAAAGTTTGGAGGATTCTAACGGAAATATGTTAATAAAATGTTAGTCTTTTATTTCGCTTATACTATTTATAATTAATTACTGTTATGAGATATAAATTCAGTTTTGGAATATGGTGTTTATTGTAGTAAGGGGGTTTGTTTGTGCATCAATCCGGCGTACCCGGATTGATGCGGAGTTATTTACGCTTTAAATGCTTTTGCAGCTTCGCTAAATGCTGTTTTTATTGCGTCACAAGCAGTCTCAACAGTTTTTTTCATTGTTTCAAATGTGCTATCACCAGATTTTTTTAGTTCTGCAAGTTTTGCTTTGCATTCTTCCATTTTTACTTCAAGCATTTTAATTTGCTTTTCCATCTCTACTTTAGCGGCATCTTTAGCTGCCGCAGCGGTAACTTTGAATTGTTCAATTTGAGTTTTAAACCCGTCTAGTTCAGTTTGTTTTGCTTGTTGGAATGTTTCTTTAGTGTTCATTTGTTGCCCTTTTAATTTTGTATTAGTTGGATATGGTCATATTATTGACTACGCTATGGACGCCTCTAACATCTTCTACGACTTTTGTGACAAGATCTTTCTCTGCGGCGCTTTTGGCCTTACCGCTTAGCGTGACTACACTGTTATGTGTAACGACGGTAGTTCTTATCGCACTTGTCGAACGATGTAGCATTAGGGTCATTTTTAACTGTGCGGTGATTGATGCATCGTCTATCTTTTCACCCAATGTGCGCCCTGCGCCGACTATTGTCATCCCGTTGTTCACATCTTTGACGCCGTTGATGTCTCTAGCATATTCTGTTGTGAGTTCTTTTTGGGCTTGACTAGTGGCTTCGCCTTTTAGCGTAACGATTCCGCTACTTACATAAATATCGGTTTTACCGACATCTACATTGCGATGGAGTGCAAGTGCGGTTTGTAACTGCATTTTTATCCAAGCGTCTGAGCTTTTAGCGGGGCGATCTCCCAAGATTTCTATGCGGTTGTCTACGCTCTTGACTCCTGAAATAGCCTCTGCGGTATCTTGTGCTATAGGTTTATACGACTCGTTAGAGACATCTCCCGTTAGCGTTACAACACCGTCTTTTGAGCTAATCTTGATGTGCTCTTTGTCTAGGTAGGTCTTATAGACAAAGCTTTTTTTGAATGAGGACTCTATGTTGTCGTCAGTATCATTTGCGTGTAAAGGTACAGTAATTGCCATAATAGCTAGACCAGCCATTGCCGATGCCACTCTATATCTTGCTTTCATTGTTCCGCCTCCTTTGGTTGTGTCTATGACTGCTTTGTCCAAATAATTCAAAAAGAATGCTTCATATTCTTTTTGCTTACCTGTCTTTGGCTTAATCACGATATGAGTTTATTATTCGGCAGTTATTTTTCGGTTATTGTTAAAAAATCTATTTACAGGCATAACAAAACAGTGCGCCAAAGAGCTTTTATTATTTATTCAGATTTTTTATTTAATTTTTGATATAAAAAGACACAAATTAATTACAAAGCGGAGAGAAGATAATGAGCGCTAGGCATCCAGCCGTTGCCGGTATGTTTTATCCAGAAGAGGAAGACAAGCTTACACAGTTTGCAAGATATGCAATAGATAGCTCGCCGAATATGGGAGAAAAACCTTCTATTATTATATCTCCGCACGCCGGTTTTGTATATAGCGGCTATACGGCAGGATATGCCTTTCGCCAGCTCCAAAATCTTGATTCGGATAGAGAGTATAAAGTTCTTATTATGGGGCCTTCGCATAGAGTATATCTGGACTCTGCCGCCTTGAGTCCGGATGATAGTTTTGAAACTCCAATCGGAAGCATAAAAGTCGATACCGATGAGTCGCAAAGATTAGCAAATAAATTTTCATCTATCATTAGCAGCGCAATTCCACATAAGTTAGAACACTCGCTGGAGGTGCAGTTGCCGTTTTTGCAACTTGCTCTAAAAAACTTTAGCATAGTGCCGTTGGTGTATGGAAATATAGCAGACGAAGAGCTGTTTAAAATTTTGGAAGAGTTTTTGCTTGATGATAGTAGAATTGTAATAATAAGTAGCGATTTGAGTCACTATTATCCGCAAAAAGAGGCGATTGCTATTGATTCGTATTGCATTAAAGGTGTCGAAGGACTTGATTTGGAGGCTATGGCGGTGTGTCAAGCTTGCGGAAAACCGGCAATTTCCGCAGCGATTAAGTATGCACTTAAACATAACTTAAAATCAAAAACGCTAGACTACAAAACAAGCGGCGACACCACGGGTGATAAGGATAGTGTGGTAGGTTACGGAAGTTTTATGTTTTATAAGGAAGGGCAATGACAGAGAGCGAAAAGCTAGTTGCTTTGAGGCTTGCCAGGAATGCGATAGAGAGTGAACTACTCAAAACGCCGCTAGGAAGACTTGATCAGCTACCAGCGGTATTTTCAGAGAGAGGCGCCGTATTTGTAACACTGAAGACAAAAGAAGGCGCATTAAGAGGGTGTATCGGCTCGCTTATCGCACACAAGTCGCTCTATGAAGACATCACAGAAAACTCTATCTCAAGCGCATTTCGCGACCCAAGATTTCCACCCCTCAATATAACAGAACTCCCGTTTATAAAAATAGAACTCTCATTACTTCATGTGCCGGTAGAAGTTGTTTATTCGTCTCCTAGTGAGCTACTTAGCAAAATTACGCCTTTTGAGAGCGGACTTATTATAAAACATGAAGAGTATCAGGCTACATTCTTGCCGTCCGTCTGGGAAGAGATACCGCAAAAAGAGGAGTTTATCTCTAGACTCTGCCAAAAAGCCGGACTCGAATCCGACTTTTACAAAAGTGGCAAGCTTGAAGTGTATGTTTATAAGGCGGATAAATTTAGCGAGAGCTAATCCAGCTTTGGTATAGCGACACTATCTCTATCTGGCTTAACTCTCTACCACCTTTATCAGCTTCTTTTTTTACCTCTTTACCAAACTCTATCTGCTCCTCTTTATCCATCTCTACCCCTAATTTTTGTGCCACGATAAACGCTGCTCCGCCTTTGCCTGATTGAGAATTTATCCGCACTACCTTTTCATATCCTCTTTTTATATCTTTCGGGTCTATAGGCAAATACGGTACCTCCCAATGTATCCCGTCCCCGTTTTTATGCTTATCAAGACCCTTTTTGATAGCATCTTGATGTCCACCGCTAAAGGCCGTAAATATCATCTCCCCCGCATACGGATGGCGTATATGCGTATCTATCCCAGTGATATTCTCCACAAACTCTTTTACCTCGTCGATATGCGACAAATTCAAATGCGGATTGATGCCTTGCGAATAGATATTAAAAGCCAAGGTCACCAAATCCAAATTCCCCGCTCGCTCGCCGTTGCCAAACAATGTTCCCTCGACCCTATCCGCTCCCGCAAGTATCGCCATCTCTGCCGAGGCTACCGCCGTGCCTCTGTCGTTGTGCGGGTGGACGCTGACGATAATAGCCTCTCTGTTTTTCAAGTTTTTGCACATCCATTCCACTCTGTCGGCATAGATGTTTGGCGTGCAGGCTTCCATTGTGTTTGCAAGGTTGATTATCATCTTGCGCTCTTTTGTGGGCATTACCTCATCTATTACGGCATTACAGATAGCGGCGGCAAACTCCAGCGAAGTTTGCGAAAAGCTCTCAGGCGTGTATTCAAACATCACCTCACCCTCAAAATCTGCCGTCAACTCCTTTAACGCCTTTGCGCCTTCAACTGCCATATCGATAATCTCATCATCGCTTTTGGCAAACACATTTTTGCGCTGAAACTCGCTTGTCGGATTATACAAATGAAATATCGCTTTTTTGGCTCCCCTCATCGCCTCTACGCTCCTTTCAATAAGCTCACGGCGAGCGGGAATAAGTACCTGCAACCAAACATCATCCGGCGCTATTGCCTCTTCAATAATGCGTCTAGTAAATTCAAAATCCGTATCAGATGCGCTCGGATAGCTGATCTCTATATGTTTAAACCCCATGCTGACCAATTCGTTGAAATACTCTATTTTTTGCTCTACGGTAAGCGGGTTTATAAGCGCTTGATTGCCGTCTCTCAAATCTACGGAGCAATAAATCGGCGCTTTTGTTATCTGGCGGTTCGGCCACTCTCTAGCTATATTTTTGACAATAGGATATGGTCTGTATTTTGTATGGCTCATCTTGAAATTCCTTATTTTTTGACAATAAAAATGTGTGTTTGACCGCTTTATGCGGCGCATGCCTTGACAACGGGTTTAAAAAATTGGGTCTGTTTTACAGTAGTGTTGAGAGTTGGAGCAGTGTGGAAACGGCTTTTGTAAAGTTGTGTTGCGTATCAATCGTGTTTCGCATTTTCTGCTCCTTTAAAAGTTTAAGTGGCGAAATTTTACGCTAATTTTTTGTACTTGTCAATTCGGCATATCTATATTCATCCGATACCCCATTCCCGATTCGGTTACGATGTATTTTGGCATTGATGGGTTATCTTCTATTTTTTTCCTGAGTTGCGCCATAAAGACACGCAAATAGTGGGTCTCCTCACCATAACCTCTGCCCCATACGCTCTCCAGCACAAATTTGTGCGTTAGTACTTTGCCGCCGTTTTTTGCGAATAGGGCTAGTAGTTCAAACTCTTTTTTGGTTAGCTTGATTGGTTTTTCGTTTACCGTTACCGTTTTGTTTGCAAGGTTGATGGAGAGTTTGCCTATTTTTATATCTATG
>DIZY01000108.1:3930-4867 GCA_002428055.1 Helicobacteraceae bacterium UBA6016 | reverse complement strand
CTTTTGCCGCTTTTTTGTCCGCCTGTGTATAGGATTTTCAAATTTTTTCGTCTACTTTTTTCAGTATAGACGCGTAAATGTTTTTTATCTCCTGATAAGCTTCGATAGAGAGGCTGATAGCCTCCAAGATTTCGTCTTCGTTATTTGGATACTCATGCGTTAGATTATTTCTCAGCTTTCTAAAATCAATCCACTCATCAGCGCTTCTTATCAGCTCCAATTTCTCCAGCTTATTCAAAACATCAATCAAAGCCATACCGCTTTTATACTCCAGCAAACTCCGTAACGCGGCGACAAAAAGCTTTTCCCCCATCTTATCTTGAATCTTTGCAAATCGATAAATAAACGAGTCTATAGTTTTTGTTTTTTCTATATTATCAAAATCACTCGCCTTTAGCGGTAGATAGCTTTTAATTTCCGGCAAAATAGCGTCCACTCTTTTAAAATGTATATCCAGTTCCGCTTTTATCTCTTTGAGAGTCGTCATATTTTTACTCCATCCCTTTTTGCTATCTCAAATATCGGCTTGCTTGACTCGCGGTTATTGACTATGAGATCTACTTTTTGCTCTCCAAATTTTTTTTCAAACTCTCGTAAAAAAACTATTTTTGACTTCAAAACACCCTCTTTTTTATCAGTCTCCAAATAAATATCAATGTCTCCGCCTTTTTGCTCTAATTTGGCTCTTGAGCCAAATATCCATACGTCGCTAGAGCCAAAAATATCCAAGGCTAAACGCTTTATATACCCTATCGCCTCGTCTTTTAATCTAACGCTCACAGATTTTACCGCCTTTATAATCAATCATCACTATACTTTTCGCTATAGTCTAATACTCCCATCTCAAGCCCCCATCGCCGATAAAATCAACACAAAAACAATCAGTGCGTCAACTCTATACCTAAGAGCCAAAGCCCTGCGTGCATACTCGTCCAAT
>DIZY01000108.1:3009-3871 GCA_002428055.1 Helicobacteraceae bacterium UBA6016 | reverse complement strand
CCTATCGCTCCCGCCATCGCGGCTATCGGGTATCCGGCGTTTGGGCTTTCGTGTCCTCCGCCGTCTTTTATCGCTGATTTTATAGAGTTAAAACTTAGCGATACGGCGGCTATCAAAAGCGCGGTTATGCGAGAGGGGATGAAGTTTGCCGCGTCGTCTAGTCTTGCCGATATTTTACCAAATCTCTCATATCTAGCCGTGCGGTAGCCGACCATCGAATCAAGCGTGTTTATCGCTTTATACGCCGCGATACCGGGGAGTCCGAAGAGGCAGAGATAAAAAAGCGGCGCGATGACTCCGTCGCTTAGGTTTTCGGCGTAGGTCTCTATCAGGGCTTTGTTTGCGTCGCTATCGCTTAGATTTGCCGTGTCGCGGCTTACCAGCATTGAGAGCGCGGCTCTTTTGTCTTTTGCGTATAACGCCGATTTGACGCTGGAATAAAGCATATTACCTGCGATGAGCGTAGAGGCGACAATGGCGGTTAGAATAAAAGCCGTATAAAATGGCAAAAAGCTAACGGCGTACAAAAAAACAGACGAAACGCCAATGGAGAGCAAAATAAGCGTCACAGCCAAAACGCCGCCCATAAAGACGCTATCTCGCCAAAATCGCCTCTCAAACCAAGAGATATAATCGCCCATAAAAACAACAGGGTGACGAACGGCAAACTCGCCAAAAACCATATCGATAAGATACGCCGCCAAAGCTACTAACAATTAAGAGCCTCTATAATTTTTTGCACATCAACGCTTTTTTTTACGACATTTACAAACTTTTGAAGCTCAGAGTTTTTGTGCGCTTCGTATTCGTACCCATGATATGAAGCCCAAAAACGACGCAAAAACTTTGTCCGAAAGTTGTC
>DIZY01000108.1:0-2978 GCA_002428055.1 Helicobacteraceae bacterium UBA6016 | reverse complement strand
CGCCGATACGCCGCAATGAATCTCATATCCGCTAAGGGTTTCGCCAAAAAGCTCATAAAATCCTTTTGCAAGTTTTTTCTCTTTTTCAAACACAATTTCCGCATCCACAAACCCAAAACCCTCTTCAAAAGCCCCCACTTCATTCTCCGCTCCATACGGGTCGCATAGACGCAAAAAAGCCATTTGATACCCGCCGCACAGACCGACGACAAAAGCGCCGCTACGCCTAACGCATTCAAATATTCCACACTCTTTCATCCACCGAAGATCCCCTATCGTGCACTTACTACCCGGCAGTATCACCACATGAAATCCGGACAAATCGCGCGCTTCACGCACAAACTCCACAGATACGGCTGGGTCGGCTATCAGAGGTTCTATATCTGTAAAATTACTAATATGCGGATACCAGATTACGGCGATTTTGACGGCGCCGTTTTGATTTGGGGAGTAGTTTTGAAGCGACAATGCGTCTTCGTAGCCGATGTGTTGCGGGATATACGGCGTAATTCCAAGCACAGGCAAGCCAAAACGCTTCTCAATAATCTCTATCCCCTCGTCAAACAGCGATATATCGCCGCGAAACTTGTTGATAATTACGCCTATGACGTTTTTTTGCAAAGCCTGAGGTAGCAATGCGTATGTGCCGTAAATAGAAGCAAACACGCCGCCCCTCTCAATGTCGGCTACAAGAATGATTTTAGTCTCAAATTCGAAAGCTACAAATATATTTGAGAGGTCTTTTGTCATCAGATTTAGCTCCACAGGAGAGCCCGCCCCCTCGCACACCACCAAGTCAAAACGCTTGGCAAGATAAGCAAAAGCTTCTCGCACCACAGGCTTTAACGTCTCAATATCGCGAAAATAAGCCCTAGCGTCCTGTGTCTTTAGCGCTTTGCCGTTGACGATTACCTGACTTTGCGCCTCTTTTTGCGGTTTTAGTAGTATTGGGTTGAAGTGGTAGCTAGTAGGAAGCCCGAGCATTACAGCCTGCGTATACTGCGCCACGCCTATCTCGCCCCCGTCGTCGCATACGCAAGCGTTGTTTGACATATTTTGCGCTTTAAAGGGCGCTACGCTATATCCTTCTTCTTGTAGTATTTTGCACAGCGCGAGAGAGATGGAGCTTTTGCCCGCGTCGCTAGATGTTCCGAAAACGCTTAGGTGTCGCATTGTTTTTTCCTTTGCCTCTTTTGACTTCTTTAGCTCTTCTATATGCCTTCCAATATCCTACCTCGTTCCCACTCTCCGAGACCATGAAAAAACCACCACACTTTCCAGCCTCCCAGCTTTCAATCAATCACAATTACATCCGCTATTCCAACTTTTTCCAAAAATTGACCCAAAAACCACAGCATAAAGGTCATATTTAACCACTTAGCGAGCAACACACCTCCTTATCTCTTCTTTAGCCAATGCCGTATCGCCACACTTCAAAGCAAATACCAACTTTCTAAACAAATCAACCCCTATAAGATTCAACATTCGTTTGAAATTGTATACAAACACGATAAGTGCGTTTTCTCCTGATACTTTATCTTTACCTCGAACAAAATAATGATCCCATCCAAGCATTCGCTTAATAGTTCCAAACGGGTGTTCTACTATAGAGCCTCTTTGTTTGATTATTGACTTTGCTTCATCTGTTTTCATCATCTTAATATGTTCTTCTATGACGCTTTCGTGCTCCCATCTGAAAAGTCGCTTGTAGGCTGTTTTGTCCGGTAGGCATTTATCTCTTATTGGGCATTGTTTGCACTTTTCAGAAGAAGACGTATAGCAGTAGTTTAGTTTGTCGTTTTTGTGTTGCGAATAATCGGCTCTGCGCAGTGTTTCATTATTTGGGCAAATATAGCTGTCTGTTGCGTTATCGTAAGTAAATTTATCTCTAGCAAACTTACCTTTATCTTCTTGCGCCTTTTGTTTGTTTGCTCTTGGGACTATTGGGGTTATGTTGTCATCCATACACTTTTTTATCTCCTTAGCGCTATCGTAGCCTGTGTCTGCAACTACGGTTAAATGGTCAACCCCAATTATCTCTTTAGCGGATAACGCCATAGAGTGCAACTCTTGCGCGTCATTGCCGTTGGAGCTAATATCTGTCGCTACGATAAATTTAAACTTACTATCTACGGCTATTTGCGCATTGTACGCCATAAGGCTATGAGCGGGTTTTACCATCATAGAAGAGTCAGGGTCTGTTTTATTAAACTGTGTTTTTCCCATCTCTTGGAGTAGTTTTAAATCTTCTTGTAGCTTCTGCTTTTTTGCCTCTAGTTTTTCTTTTGTTTTTGGTAGTAGTATCGGCTCGGTATTGCGTTCGTCTTCTTTGTCATTGGCGTCTAGGGTTGTAAGATAGCTATCTATTTTTGTATCTATCTCATTTATGTCCGCTTGAATATTCTTTAGCGTTAGAAGTTGATTTTTAGAGGCGTTGGCTCTTATGAAGGCGCCGTCTATGGCTACTAGCTCTCCTGTGATTAGGTCGGTGTTTTTACATAGCAGTACAAACTCTTTGAAAACTTCTTTTAGAGCTTTTGAATTATCTTTTCTGAAATTGGAGATTGTCTTATAGCTTGGGTTTAATCCTTGGACTAGCCACATAAGCTCTACGTTTCTATTTACTTCTGTTTCTAGTCTTCTTGAGCTTCTGATTTTATTGAGATAGCCGTAGAGATAGATTTTTAACAAAAGCTTTGGATGAAATGCCGGTTGTCCGTCGGTGGTGTTTGTTTTTTTAGTTCTGAAGCCTAACGTATAAGTATCCATTGATTCTACATATACGTCTATTGCTCTAACTGTATTTTCCTCGTCTACATAGTCGTTGAGACTTGGAGGTAAAAGTAGTTGTTGATTTCGGTTTATACCTTCTTTGTAGATATTGTTCATAAATCCTCTTTGAGCCCTGTGGACGCACAGCGCAAAGCAAAGGAGCTAATCTTATAGCTCGTTTGCGCGTGTATCATGACGATGTGTGG
>DIZY01000019.1 GCA_002428055.1 Helicobacteraceae bacterium UBA6016 | reverse complement strand
GAGACTGTAAAAGGAAGCGGGCTTGAAAAGTTTGTAGATAAGCTAATCATCCGCACCCAACAACAAGCGGTCTATCAACCAGCAAACATCGGACACTTCGGACTAGGCTTTGACAAATACACGCACTTTACATCGCCCATTCGCCGCTACTCCGACCTCATACTTCATAGGTTACTCAAAACAATCATCAAAAAAGACGACAAAGCAAAAGCCCACATCCTAAAAGACATCGAAGCGGTCACGATGACGGTATCAAGACTAGAGAGAGAAGCGGCAAAAGTGGAGTGGGACTTTTACGACCGCAAATTCGTCAGATGGGCAGAGCAAAACATCGGCAATTCGTTTAGGGCGATAGTAACCGATGTGGATGAAGAGGGCTTCAAAGACACGATAGCCAAGATAGAAGACGAAATCAAAGGCGCAAGGGTGTTTATGGACCCAGAAGAAGAAGCGCATCTATTTGATGAGATAACGGCGGAGATAATTGATGTGAATATTGCTACGACGAAGATTTATGCGAAAGCGACGAAACAATGAAAAATACCGCATTAAAAGTCCTAGCCGTTTTTGTGTTCGTATTTTTGGCGATTCAGTTTATCAAACTTGACAAAACAAACCCCAATACCGACAAATCAAAAGAGATAGTAGCCTCTGCGGAGGTAAAAAATATTCTCAAAAATTCCTGCTTTGATTGTCATTCCAATGATACGAAATGGCCGTGGTATGCTAGTATTGCGCCTGTTTCGTGGGTAGTTACGGAGCATGTGGATAGTGCTAGAAAGTGGGTCAATTTCTCGGAGTGGGAGAGCTATGACGAGGCAAAAAAACTGAAATTGAGAAAGCTTATTTACCGTGAAGTAGCGTTAGCAATGCCGCTACGAATGTATGTGATGGCGCACCCAAACGCGGCGCTTAGTCAGGCCGACAAGGAGAGCATTCGCAACTGGACGGCCGTCAAAGCAAGCGATGTATCGATGAGAGACTAGCGAGGAGGAAAATTTGAATTACGAAGTTCTTAATATAAATAGCGTTATAGAGTATGCGGCGGGTACGCCTCAAATCTCGGCTATTCTCGGTAATGGCGACTATACGGCAAAAGAGGTCGGAGACGGCAATCTAAACCTTGTTTTTATCGTTGACAATCTATCAAACGGCGCATCGGTCGTTATCAAACAGGCTTTGCCGTACCTTCGATGTGTAGGCGAGAGCTTTCCGCTTGGTGAACAGAGGATGCTTTTTGAGATTCGTTCTATGCTTTTTTATGAGAGGAGCGTTCCTGCCCTAGTGCCGCAAATATACCACTCCGACGAGGCTAAATATACGCTTGTTATGCGTAATCTATCTGAGCACATTATCATGCGAAAAGGGATACTCGAATGCGTCAAATATCCGAAATTTGCGGATGAGATCACCGACTTTATAGCCAAAACGACGTTTGCTACATCGGTGTTTGGCATGGACAGCGGCAAGCGCACAAAGCTAACGGAGGAGTTCGCCCAAAATACCGAGCTTCGCAAACTAACGGAGGATTTTGTCTTTACTTTTCCATATATGGAGAACGAAACCAACAGGCACAATCCGCTGATAGAGGCGGCGGCGAAGGCTATCAAGAGCGACACCCAGTTCAAAGCTAAGGCGATGGAACTCAAATATATCTTTATGACCAAAGCCGAAGCTTTGCTTCACGGTGATTTGCATACCGGCTCCGTGATGCTAAACGAGAGAGAGAGCTTTGTCATCGATAGTGAGTTTGCTTTTGTGGGACCTATTGGATTTGACCTAGGAGCGGTGGTCGGCAATCTGCTTATGGCTTCCATCGCTATGGATGCAAGAGGTAAGGCGGAGTATGCCGCTTGGCTTGAAAGTACGGCTTTTGAGGTGATGGATAAGTTCGCGGCGAAGTTTGAGGCGCTACTTCTTAATGGTGGCGGAGCGATGTATGGCGAAGAGTACTGGGCGAACACGGACAAAAGCGGCAAAAATGCGCTGGCGCAAAAAATAATCAGAGATATTTTGAGCGAGAGCATCGGCTTTGCCGGATGCAAGATGGCAAGAAGACAGCTAGGCGTGGCGCACATACTCGAAATCGACGGGGTAGAAGATGATGGGCTTCGGGCGCAGGTGGAAACAAAAGTACTGGGAATTGCCAGAGAGATGGTCGTAAGATACGGCGAGATAGATAGTAGTCAAAAACTAAAACAACTAATAACGGATATGCGATGATAAATTATAAGGCAATGAGGTTTGACGAGGAGAAATTAGAGGTATTGGATCAGCGGATACTGCCGTTTCGTGAGGAGTGGGTGACACTTCGCACGGCAAAAGAGGTGGAGAGTGCGATAGCCGATATGACGGTGCGGGGTGCGGGTGTCATAGGGTGCGTCGGGGCTGTAGGTGCGTATTTTGCCGTGCGTGAAGCGGCGGGCGATAAGGAGAAGCTAAAGATACTTGCAGACTCACTCAAAAATGCTAGACCGACGGCGGTAAACCTAGAGTACGCCGTAAACAGAGTGCTAAAAGCCAAAGACGCTCACAAAGAGGCGGTAGCGATAAATGCCGAAGATGCCGAGGCTAGCGAGCTTATCGGGGCGCACGGGCTAAAAGAGATACAAAAAATCCTCAAAAAAACAGGCAAAAAATCTATCAATATCATGACCCATTGCAATGCGGGGTATCTGGCGATAGTTGATAAAGGCAGCGCCCTTGCTCCGATATATGCGGCGCATGAGGCGGGTATCGATGTGCATGTCTGGGTGGATGAGACAAGACCCAGAAACCAAGGGGCGAACCTCACGGCGTGGGAACTAGGCAAAAGCGGAGTCAAGCACACTCTAGTCGCCGACAATATGGGCGCACTTCTCATGCAAAGAGGCATGGTGGATATGATGATAGTAGGCGCAGACAGAGTGGCGGCAAACGGCGACGCCGCCAACAAAATAGGCACACACCTCAAAGCCCTAGCGGCAAAGGCACACAAAGTGCCTTTCTTCGTCGCTCTGCCCTCCTCTACGCTTGATTTGTCCATCAAAAACGGCGTGCGAGATATACATATCGAGGAGCGAAGCGCAGACGAACTGCTGTATATGCAAGGCTTAGCCAAAGATGGCACGGTGCAGAGCGTGCGAGTAGCGCCGGAGTGGACGCAGGGGCTAAATCTAGGCTTTGACATCACACCGCACAAGCTAATCACGAAACTCATCACCGAAAAAGGGGCGTTCAAGCCGACAAAAATTAAAGAGCTGTACGGCAAATGATAGAAGGGGTAATCAAATACAGCACCTCAAAGCAGGTCAAAAAAAATAGTCTCTCAAAAAAAGATTTTGAAAAAATAGAAAAATATAGACGCCGACTAAATCGCATCAACATGATAGGATGCTACGACAACGGCATAGGCTTTGGCAATATCAGTATGATTGGGGCGGACGGCAAGATAATCATCACGGCAAGTCAAACAGGCCACCTCAAAAGCCTAAGACCAAAGCACTACGCCAAACTCCTAAAATACAACACCGACACAATGACGCTAAGATATGAAGGCACAGGCAAAGCCTCTAGCGAAACGCTAACGCACTGCTCGCTATATGAGAGCATCAAAGGCGTAAAAGCGGTCATCCATCTGCACAATGAAAAACTCTGGCGTGCTCTTATAGATGCAGGCTATCCGACGGTAGATGAGAGCGTAGAGTACGGCACAAAAGAGATGGCAAAAGCGGTAAAAGAGCTATTCAAAGAGTCTCGCAAAACAAGCGGTATATTTGCCACGGCGGGGCATTTTGAGGGGGTATTTGTATTTGCGGGTGACATAAAAAGCGCTTACAGCCTGCTACTGTGTACAATCACGACAAAAATTATAAATAAAAGAACATATGATGCTTATCTTTAAAAAAGTCATACTGATACTATTTTGGTTGTGCTCATCTTTGTTTGCCTACGACAGTATCGAAATCCTAAACCAAAATATCATTGTCCATAAATCATGATACTTCGCAATTAACGGTGAGCTAACTCCGGAGCAGGCATTTTTGGCAACCAAAAAGACCAATCTTTTGGATTTGGGCACAACTCATATTGGCTTGCTTTTGAAGTATCGGTCAATGAGGTCAATGAAAAATTTTATATGGATGTCAAAAATCCAATCAGCAAATTTTGCAACTTCTACACATTTGATGAGAGTTATATGCAACAGTTTAAAATAGAATCTATGGCTTTGATAAACAAATCGTGCGTGGATATCAAAATGAGCTAGAGCAAGCCATCCTAATAATCATCTCAAATGCCCAAGACGCCATTATGTCAAACAAGATTCAAAATCCAATAATAAAAATCTCCTTAGAAGTAAAAGATGAGTATATGCTTCTAAGTATTTGCGACAATGCCGGAGGAGATAATTGGAAAAATATTTGAGCAATATTTCACCACAAAAGATAAAAACGGCACGGGCACATGGCTATAACATTGCAAAAGAGATAGTGGAGCGACAGATGGGCGATAAACTGACAGTGGAAAACATAGAAGATGTGGCATCTTTTAAAATCGCCATTCCAATTTCTAATATAGACTCACAAAGCATGGGTGTGTCTAAGAGCACAGCGTTTGTCGCCATTTAGTAATTAACATATAATTAACAAAACATCCATATCCTTGTGGCTTTAAAAACAAAATCACAAGGAAATTTGATGAAAAAGCTGTTTACGCTCTCTTTGGCTCTTAGCTCTGCGCTACTAGCTTCAGAGATAACGATAGAGAAAATAACGGTAAGGGGCGAATCGCAAAAAGCGCTTAAAGACGCTCTGTCTGCCGAGGAGATAAAGTTTACAAATAAAATAGATATAGCTCAGATACTATCAAACAGCTATCCGGAAATCTCAACGGTACGAAAGACTGGAGCGGCGGGTGATATAGGGCTTAGAGGCTTTTATAAAGATGATGTGAGGGTAACCGTAGACGGTCAGGCTATTCACTGCGCATGCCCAAATAGAATGGACCCACCTACATATCATCTATCTGCGGAAAATGTTGAAAAAGTAGAGCTTATCGAAGGACCTTTTGATGTTGCATCTCCTGGCGCTTTGTCGGGTAGTATTAATATTGTATCAAAAGCTCCACAAGAGGGAGTATCCGGCTCGCTTAATGCAGGATACGGTAGCTTTGATTTTCAAAAATTCGACGCTAACCTAAACGCAGGAAACAAAACGATAAAAGCGCAAGCGGGCTACACAAAAGAGAAAATGGGGCAATATAAAGACGGTTCCGGCTCTGAGATGTACAAAGTCAACTTCAGCCCTACCCTCACAAATGCCTCAAATAACAAAATGTATAGAAACGACATCAATATAGAAGATAAAGACGCATTTGACAAACAAAGCTATTTTGCAAAGCTATCCTTCACTCCGACCGAAAATCAGGAATTATCCGTAAGCTACTTCGCCGATAGACCCGATACGATACTCTATCCATCTTTGGGTATGGACTCGTTCCAAGACGATACTGATATGTACGCCGCAAGCTACAAAATCAAAAACCTAGGTAAGTTCTCCGACTCTCTTGAAGTATCGGCTTATCAAAACGAAGTCAAACACGACATGAGAACAGACTTTAGAAACACGGGCGCTGCAATACTTTCGTACTATGTAGAGAGCAAAACAACCGGTATAAAAGCGGAAAATACCTCAAATATAGCAGGACATCTAATTAAGATCGGCGCAGACTACTATGAAAGAGTATGGGATGCTCAAAACTTCGCCAACTATGCGACAAAAACACTCTCTAGCGGAGCGGCTGGCGTACCGTACCCACTAGCCGATGTAACTACCGAAAACTACGGCTTTTACGCCAAACTTGCAAAAAGCTATGGAGACATTAGCATAGACGCCGGCATCAGATACGACGCTTCAGAGATGAGCCTAGATAGCGCTAAAGTAGCGGCGGCGGGCGCAACCATCATGAACAGAGCGGCGATATTAGCAAATCCGGACGATAAATGGGGCAATATGTCCGGCTCATTGATGGCAAAATACGGAGTAGGTAGCGGCTATTTCTATGCCGGATACGGTCACTCGGTAAGACTTCCGGACGGCGCTGAGAAATACCATCTTGCAGTGCACGGTAGAGAGGGAAATCCAAACCTCAAACCGACTATTAACGATGAGATAGATGCGGGCTATTCATACGCCAAAAATGGTGCAGCGTTCAAACTAAACGCTTTTTACTCAAACCTAAAAAACTTTATCTATATGTACAAATATAACGCAATGTATTTCACATACGAAAATATTGACGCAAAAATGTACGGTTGGGATGCATCTACGGCTTATGCTTTCGCAAACGGACTTAGCCTAGAGGGTGCGCTAGCTCAAACATTCGGCACAAAAGATAGCGTAAGAACAACAAAAGGCGTTGCACTAAATGATACAAGTCTAAGGAATATGCCTCCTTTAAAAGCAAGAGTAGCGGCAAAATATGAAACAGGCAAATTAAGTGCACAAGCGGAATGGATAGCAGCGTCAGGTCAAAAAAATATAGATACGGACGGCACATTGCCTGAGCTATCAACAGCAGGTTGGGCTGTTGTCAACCTAAAAGCAGGTTATGCGTTTAACAAAAACTGGTCGCTATGGGCGGGCGTCGATAATCTATTTGATAAAAACTACTATATACACGGTTCAAACTCAAACATGCTGTTTATTTCCAACCAGCCAAATATCCACCTAAACGAGCCAGGAAGATTTGTTTATGCAAATCTAGGGTATAAATTTTAAAAAATTTTAGAAGGTCTACCGATTGGAAAACTTTAGCATTATAGCCATCGCCGCCGCCGCATTTTTCGGAAGTCTCGGACACTGCGTCGGTATGTGCGGGGGCTTTGTGCTAGCCTACAGCTCCACAAAGGTCGGAAAACACTTTAATCAAAAAGAGAGGTTTGCCTCTCATCTTCTTTACAACCTTGGCAGAACGATTAGCTATACGCTTATAGGAGCTGTTGTCGGTCTTATCGGAAGCGTATTTGCTCTAAGCCCAAACCTTAGAGCTACCCTTTATCTGTTTGCCGGTTTAGTCATGCTACTTGTCGGGCTCTGGTTGTTCGGATTTGTGTGGGTCTCGAGACTCTTAGAGTACGACTTCACCAGAATATCGTTTTTCAAAACAGCATTCCAAAAACTTCTCAAGTCAGACTCCAAAATGTCATTTCTATCACTTGGCATTCTAAACGGCTTTTTCCCGTGCGGACTCGTCTACTTCTTCGCCTCATCAGCGGCAGCTAGCGGGTCAGCGCTAAAAGGCGCTCTTATCATGTTTGTATTTGGACTTTCAACGATACTGCCGATGCTAAGCCTCGCATACGCTTCGACAATACTCCAAAAAACAGAGCTCAGAAAAGCGGCTTCCAAGATTTCAGCGCTTCTTATCTTTGGATTTGCGCTTTACACTATGTGGGGCGCCATTATTATATTTTTTGATCTACCTATTTAAACAAAGGAAACACCAAATGAAAAAACTTCTTATAATTTCACTATTTGCCGCCGCCTCTCTTTTTGCCGCCGAAAAAGAGGTCAATCTGACAGTCAAAGGAATGACATGCCAAATGTGTGCGGCTAGTGTCAAAGATGCTCTCATGAAGACGGAGGGCGTCAAAGATGCAAAAATCTATCTCAAAGACGGTAAAGCAATCGTAAAAACCGAAAAAGATATAGATGTCAATGCGCTCAATGCCAAATTAAAATCCCACGGCTACTCGGCTGAAATGGCAAAATAATCTAGCCTAGTTTGCGCCGCTATCACCAAGCCAAGACTCGAGTCTTAAATATAGTTCGCACGCTGCCAATATAACTTCCGACTCTTTTTTGTATCTTAATGCGTAGAGAGCTATTTTTTGAATATTTGGCATAAACTCGGCTCTAAAATTTTCATCGACCGCAAAATATTTATACTCTCCATCGCCTAGTTGCTCTTTTAGTTTCGGCAGTATCTGAAGAGCGCCGTTTTTGGAGCCCTCCAATACATAATAGACGGCCAACGCAGAAAAGAAAGATTTGATAAAAGATGCATCGAACTCTTTAATATCCACCTCTACACCCATATTGCGCAACTCCGTTTCTATATGCTTGCTTCTATTAAAGCCTGCCAATGAAATTTCAAGAACATCAAACACATCGGAAAAAGAGTTTAGCTTCTCTTCCACGGCTATGTGCACGCTATACATTTTTTGCAAAAATGAGATGTATATCTCTTTTGTCAATGTACCGCCCATCAACGATGTCGCAAAAAAATTACTATCTACAAGCCCGTGAAACGGAGTCGTTAAAGTTCTAAGTTTTTTATGAAAATCCATTTTTGCAAGCCTTTAACTTTTTTTATTTGGTTCTATTAACCCGTTTAGATTTAGCATAATATTTGTTATCTTTTTGGCTTCCAAAGGGGTACTATAATAAAAGCCCTGAATCACGCTAGCGCCGATACTTCTCAAAAACTCGCACTGCTCGCTACTCTCAACACCCTCCGCTACAACCTCAACCTCAAGTCCCTCTCCAAGAGCCAAAAGAGCTTTGACGATAGCGGTATCTTTCGGATTATGCGGCAAGTCATCTATAAAGCTTTTGTCGATTTTGAAGCAGGTAATAGGAAAATGTTTTAGATGTCCGAGCGAAGAGTAGCCGCTACCGAAATCATCTATAGATATTGAAATCCCGATATTTCGTAGCCCATGCAGTACCGGTAGCACTTTTTCACCCTGCTCCAAAGCGCCCTCCGTTATCTCAAGCTCCAAATGTTTTGCGCTAAGACAATGTTTTTCAAGCATACTCAAAACAAAATCTACAAGCTCAGGCTTTAGCTGGGCAGGGGCAATATTCACAGCCACGACACTGCAATCAACACCGGCGCGAAGCCACTCCGCCATCTGTCTGCACGCCTCATTTAGTACCCACTCTCCAACCTGAACTATAAGACCCAACTCTTCGGCTAACGGGATAAAGCTGTACGGGCTAAGCAATCCTCTTTGCGGATGCTGCCAACGGACAAGAGCTTCAACGCCGATAATTTGCCCACCCTTACCGACTTGCGGTTGATAGTGAAGCAAGAGCTCGTTATTTCGCAATGCGCTATTTAGCTCTATAACTATCTCAAATTTCTTTTTTGCCTCATCGGCCAAATGCTCCGTATAAAAGACATAGCCGTTTCGCCCCCTCTCTTTTGCGCGATACATAGCGGCATCGGCATATTTTACGAGATCCGTCGTATTGCCCCCATCTTGCGGAAACATACTTATGCCTACGCTCAGAGTCGGCGTTAACTCATATTCGTCTATAAGTAGCGGCTGACTGACGACACCCATTATCCTCTCTATTATCGCCGCCGCCTGACTATGATCAACGATTCCCTCCATGCAAAGCACAAACTCATCTCCGCCCCAACGAGACAAAAAGTCCTCATCCCTGCACACCTGCAAAATTCTATCTGCAATGGCTTTGAGGTATGTATCACCCACCGAATGTCCTAGCGTATCGTTGATAATTTTGAATCTATCTATATCGATAAATGCAATACTAAGCATTTTGTGTGGATTTCTCTTGGACAGACTTATAGCTTCAGAGACATGCTCTACAAATCTAAGACGATTAGCAAGCCCCGTCAACACATCGTGATTTGCCATATAATAAAGCTTCTCTTCTGCCTGTTTTGCTTTTGATATGTCGGAAAAAACACCTATATAATTTTTGACATTGTCGTCTTTATCCAGAATTGGTGTTATGCTCCCCCATTGCGGGTATATCTCCCCGTTCTTTCGACGATTCCATATCTCGCCGGTCCAATTTCGCTTATCCAACAGCGTGGACCATATACCCCTATAAAAATTTGGAGTATGTACGCCCGATTTTGCTATGCTTGGCTTTCTCCCGATAACCTCATCCGCTGAATATCCCGTAATCTGAGTAAAGGCAGGATTTACGCTTGTGATAGCGCCGCCAATATCCGTAACGATGATTGCCTCAGAGGCTCCATTTATAATGGCTTTATTTGTCAACATTTGTTCGTCAAACTGTTGACGCTGCTGCTGCTCTTTGAATATCACAACGATATTTGTCTGTCCGTTTTGTTCTATTGGGGTGCAGGTATACTCAACAGGAAAAGCCGTTCCGTTTTCTCTGCAAAAATAGTCGCTGGAGCCTTCCGTACTCTCGTTAGTGGCAACACTTTTACAAAGAGGGCAATCTTGTTTCGAATAAGGAATTCCGGCATGATTTTGCGGTTTTAGTACTTCAAGACAAGTTTTACCGAGCATTCTCTCCGGAGGCAAACCCAAGGCATGACTAGCGTGAGCATTTGAGTAGATTATCTTGCAGTCTGGGTCAAATGTTATTATGCCGTCACCGGAAACCTCTAGTATCATCGAATTACGCCTATGCAGGTCTTCAATAGCAAGCTGATAGTTGTGTCGCTGTGTTATATCTCTACCGTTTACGATAAATTCAGACTTTCCATTTTCTTCTACATATTTGATTGTGTATTCAAGCCATGCGATTTCACCGGACGGCTTTTTGGTGCGAAAAATAATCGTTTTTATATCCGACGACTTCTCCAGCGAACACCGCTCCTCTTGGAACATAAATCTATCTTCATACAAAATAAAATGGTCGATAGAGCGTCCTATCATTTTTTCAGGCGGCACGCCAAAAAGAGCTTCACTAGAAGGTGAAACAAATGTATAAAAACCGCCCATATCAAATCTAGCTATCATATCCGTAGAGTATTCCGCCAAAAGCCTGTAGTTTTCTTCACTCAGCTCCAAAGCCCTGTGCGTCAAAACCTCTATAATCGAAAGAGAAAGAGAGTGCGCCGCATCAATCTCTATTTGCGACCAAGCGGGAGATTTGTCTCTAAAAGTCTCTACCCATGTCTCAAAAGAGAGCCTAGGTGAAATCTTTGGTATGCCGTGTTCCGAGGTAATAACCTTACTTGGCTTGCCTGCCCATTTGACGGTTCTGGTAATGCCGGCTCTAAACCACGCAATATAGCTATCTAGTCTCTCGTCCAAAGGAGCGATCAACATACCGCTTGCAATATCTAGATACTTTCCGGCAAAATCTCCGATAGAGTCTAAATTGTCGGTATGAAAAACGCTACTGTTCTCAACATTTGCCCTAATCCAACTTTCAAGCTCAACCATATCACTCTCTTGTAGCGCAAGCCCCATCCGATACTTTTTGCCGGATAGAGAGATAATCGCTCCACTACCCCTCACAAGCCCCAATATCTCAGATTGGAAAGCCTGAATAACCGTAGGTATATCTTTTGTCTGCCTAATTTGCCGCGTTATATTCTGAAGAAGCGTCCTAATTCTCTCATAAAACTCTGTTTTGCTATTGTTTTCTATATTTGAAAGCTTCAAAGAGACTGTTTTGCCTATAAACTCATAAAGCTCCCTTACTCTAAGGGGAATAATTTTTGCCGTTGTGTGATGGCAAGCTATAAGCCCCCAAAGTTTGCCGTTTTGGATAAGAGAGATTGTAAGAGTTGCCTGAACGCCCATATTTCTAAGGTACTGCAGATGAATCGGAGAGAGATGTCTTAGAGCCGAATATGTCATATCAAGCGGCAAGCCTGTTTTTGGCTCAAGAGAGGGCGTGATATACTCCGGAGTAGCGTCTATATCGGCTATTAGACGGACTAGGTTTTTTGCATACAAAGCTCTTGCTTGCGCCGGAATATCTGAGGCCGGAAAGTGATTTCCAAGATAAGAGAGCATCTCTTGCGATTTGCTCTCGGCAATAACCTCGCCATCCCACTGCTGGTCAAATTGATACATCATAACCCTGTCGTAGCCGGATAGCAGATGCACCTGTTCGACCACTTTTTGAGTGTATCTATACAGCTCTGTTTCGGCGTCAAGCTGCCAAAGTGCGTCCCTAATAGGGATAAAGAGCTCTTGAAATAAATTTTCGCCTTTGTGTGCCTCCGGCTCTAGCTCAATAATCCAAATTCCGTCATTGTAAGATACCTGTGCCACCATATCGATAGCTACACCGTCTCGCTCTATCATAAAATTGGTAATAGCGCTATGTCGCCACTCATCCAGTCCAATTAGAGAGCGTATTTTTTGAGCCTCAGTATCGCCGACAAGAGTAGAAAAGTGTTTACCAAGCAACTCTTCATGAGTTAGCGTAAAAAATTTATCTACATTAAGACTAACTTGACGAATAATAAAATCTTCATCAAGCGCAAGCAGCGCTCCCAGCGGCTGTATTGCGCTAGCGTACTGTATCGGTTCACTCTCGCAATTTTTTAGAGCCTCCTCCAAGTTTTGATTAAAATCTAATTCATCTGTATTCATAATAAGCCTTTATTGCTTCTTGCAAAGCTTTATTGGTAACTCTATGGTGACCTCAACGCCTTTGTCGGCATTTCTTATGTTTATTTCACCGCCCATATTGTGCTCCACGATAACTTTACTCATGTAAAGCCCTATACCAGTACCCTTGCCCTGCTCTTTTGTAGTAAAATATGGTTCAAATGCTCTTTTTATAACATCTTCATCGACCATTTCAGCGTTATCCCATATACAAACCCGCACTTTTTCATCATCGCACTCAACTCTTGTTCTAAGTATTCCACTTTTGAGTTGTTTTTTTCCAATGGCTTCTAATATAGCATCTTTGGCATTTGATATAACATTTAAAAAAACCTGCTTTAATTGGTTTTTATTACACTCAAGCGCCGGGCATTTGATAGGTTGTTGCTCTCGCTCTACTTGTATGGAATTATTTTTTAGTTGGGCGTCAAAGAGTGCGATAGCCTCCAAAAGGCAATCTTCTACATAAAACGGCTTATTATCCGTGTTCGGTCTGTAAAAATCCCTAAAGTCGTCTATTGTCTTTGACATATACCGAATCAAATCCATAGAGGTTGATTCTGTTTTTTTTATATATTTTTCATCCAGTTCACCGTAATCCCAAGCCTGCCTGACATCTTGAATGGTTAGAGCAAGCGCATTTAGAGGTTGCCTCCATTGATGAGCGATAGCCCCCAGCATCTCGCCCATAGCCGCCATTTTGCCCTGCTGAACCATTATCTGATCTTGCATTTTTAGCCTCTTAGACTCCTCGGCTATCTGTTTTTCGAGAAGCTGCCTATACCCTTCAAGCTCGCCCACATTGGCAAAAGAGACTATTTTGTGCTTTTTATTGTCGCCGCTAAACTCTGAAAGTCTCACGATAAAGTAATACTCTTTTGCATCTTTTTTTATCATAACCTGATGCTCGCCGCCATCCGCTACGAGCTCAAGCCAACCTTTCCCGTCTTTACCGTCATATATAAAGTTTTGCCTATCTACTTTTTCAAAAAAATCACACACACACGAATGATTACTTTTAAACTCTGCAATGTTTTTATATTCATAAAAAAAATCAAAAAATGCTTTGTTGGTATCGACTATTTCATCGCCGTCGGTAATTACTATAATGGTATTTTGTGAGTTTACTATCGCATTCAAATAATCTTTTTGGAGTCTTACTTGCTCTTCGGCAAGATGCCTCTCCGTTACATCGACGCCAAAAGACATTACTATTTTTTCACCGAAAGGGTCAATAGAGCTGCTATTTCTCCATGAAATCAATCTCTCGCTTCCGTCTTTGGTAATGATTTTGCTTTCATGGACCCTAAAACCATTAGAATCAGTCGCTAAAACTTTCGCAAATATTCTTTTTAGCTCTTTTCTTGAAGAGTCCAAAACGGCAAAATTAAACCAGTTTTTGCCGATAACCTCATCTTTTGTATAGCCGGTCAAATCTTCCGCACTTTTATTGAATTTGAGAATATCTCCATTTGCGTCCATTACTATAAGCATTGCATTTGATGTTTCCATTAATCCTTCAGCATATAATTTTTCTCTTTCAATACGAGCGTCTTTGACGCTTAAATCCTCTATTGTTTCATGCATTTGCGTTATATCATCGAACGAAGCCACAAAACCATTTTGGAATGCCGTCATTCCTACTTTATACCATCTAGATTTGTCACTTAACTTGATTTTATATTCAAATTCGATTGGCTTATTGCTTTGAACCACACTCTTTGCATTACTAAGAAATATATCGCTAAATATCGTTACCGGCATTTGCTGCAAACTTTTTTCCACGAGCTCTTCCACAGCCACACCTAAAAAATCAAAGCATCGTCTGTTTGCCAAGATACATTTGAAGCTATCATCATGTAAAGCATCAAACGCCATTATTGCTCCGAGCGAACTATCTAGGATGCCTTGCAATAACAGCTGTCTGTCGTTTAGCGTTTTATTTAAAATTTCTACCTGTTTTTGGCGCTCCTCTCTCTCGTCTGCGACCGACCTAAGCTCTGCGTATGCTATTTGCAACTCTTCGTTTGTGCTTTGCAACTCCTCGTTTGTTGTCTCTAGCTCTTCGTTGGTGCTTTGCAGCTCCTCNNTCCTCGTTTGAGCTTTGCATCTCCTCGTTTAGAGATTGGAGCTCCTCATTTGATGTCTCCAGCTCCTCTATGACGGTTTGGAGGTGCATCTTCATACGAAGCAGCTCTGCTTCTAATCTTTTTGCCTCCTCATTTGAGACTCCGTCGCCATTTTTGACCTGACTATAGTCAAACACATCCGGCTGCTCTTCTTGAAAAGATATAACAAAAAGCTTGCTATTTTCAAAATGATGGCCTAGCGGCATAACGACCAAGCGAACAAGTCGCTCAATGCCGACAAATAGATTTAGCCTATGAAATACCCCGACTTGATACTGCTGTGTTTTTGAGCAGGCGTGCAGTAGTGTACGAAGCTCCAAAGATAGCTCTTCGTGAATAATTTTGAAAATATTTGCCGTAGCTGCCCCCGGCGCATAATGCAGGTACGGATTTTTTTCTTTTACGAAGACAATATCCATACCCTCATTTACGACGATACTGAGCGGCAAAAAGTACTCTCCAAGAGACTCTAAAAGCGACTCTCTAATGCTCTTTTT
>DIZY01000014.1 GCA_002428055.1 Helicobacteraceae bacterium UBA6016 | reverse complement strand
AATCTGCTTGCCGAAACTCTCAAAATCTAAGCAGTAGCTATCTTGTCTTTTTGATACGGATATTCTTATGGATGATTGCCTATTTGAGTACTTTATGGCGTTTGAGATGTTATTGTCTATAAGTCTTTGAAGTTTGATGGGAGGGATTTTGAAGAAAAATTCCGGTGATTCGCACTCTACTTGTATGTTTAGCCTGTTTGCCTCGGCTATTGATCTGAAGAATTCCGCTCTCTCTTTGACAAACTCGCAGAGATTTATTTTTTCGTTAGGAAATCTGGAAAAATCTTTTTTCATCAGGTAGGTCATATCTTCAAAGCTGTTTTGTAGCGACTTGCAAGCGGCTTCTATGCTGTTTAGATGCACGCTGTCGCCCTTTTCCAAAACCACCAGATCTTTTGCCGACATGATGATAGACAACGGGGTACTAAGCTCGTGTATGGCATCTTTGATAAACCTATCTTGTTTTTTCAAAAGCTCCTGCGCCTGCTTTTTTGCTTTTTTGAGTCTCGCTATATTCTCACTCATTAGCAAATCCAGCTTCACCCTATCAACTGCAAGCCTTATGGATACAAAAAGCGCTTTGGTATCTATCGGTTTTAGAAGAAAATTTCCGACGCCAAGCTCCATGGCTCTGCCGATGTATTCGTTTGAGCCGTATCCCGAGGCGACTATAAATTTTTTGCTTGGGTCTTTTTGGCGGATATATTCGAGCAACTCCATACCGCTTTTATCTTTTAGTACGATGTCTACTATCACTACATTAATATTTGTTTTGTTTTTCAAGAATATTTCTACGGCCTCGTCAAAGCTAGAACAAAAAAACGAGCGCCCAAAGATAGGCGACAAAACGGTTTTCATGGAGTTTAACACCGCCTCATCATCATCCACAAAAAGCGCTCCGTACGGGGCGCAAAGCTCTCTTAGCTCATCAAAGGTTTTTTTCATGACTCTCCTTTGCCAAATATCATAATATCCAGAGGGTATATATATTTTTTGTTTTGACCGACATTAAATTCATTTTTTACGCCAAGTGAAAGCATCAGTCGTTCGGCATCAGGTTCCACTACAAATGTGGCGCTAAATCTTTCAAATACTTTATGCCAGTTAATATCTTTTCTCTTGGCATTCTCTCGTATTTGCGATAAATAGGCGTTCTTTACCAGCCTATCAAAACTGCCGCGCAAAAGCTCATTTTTTACCAACTCTCCAAAATTCTCCAAAAGCTCACAGGGGGCCGTGTTCTTGATATTTTTTTCATACGCCTCCATCTTGTTTTTTATCTTTGCATGAACGCCCATAAACTCTGCCGTGTGCTGCATTGCCGGATTTTGCAGAGCTATGGCGTATATCCTGAGGGCTGCAGCTTCGTTCTGGTCAAATTCGGCGCATAATTCCAAAAGTGTGAGCCTGTTGTTTAGCTCCATTATCTTCTCTCTAGCCTTTAGAGCAAACGGCTCAAAACTTAGCAGTATATTTAGATATTTTAACGCCTCGTTTAGCGCGCCGCTATTTTCATACTCTTGAGCTTTTATTAACACCCCTTCACCCACGGCAATCACTTTTTTGAACATATCCGTACTTTTCAAAAAAGGATACCTGTCGCATATATTAAAATACTCAACAAATTTTTTCTGCCTAGCAAGCTCCTTTGAAGCCCCGAATTTGTCGAAATTGTTAAAAATCTGCTCTATCGTCTCATATTTTTGCGGTATTTTCACAAACGGCTTGACAAGCTCCAATGCCTTTGCTTTATTGTTGGCGGAGTCTTCAAGAAGAGAGAGGGCTTTTTCGACCCTTTGCGTAAACTCCCGCTCCAAAGACTCAAAAATATATAGTTTTCGTATAACTTCGTTTTTGTAGGCTATCTTGTACGCCTCGGTAAAATCTTTTTTCTCTATCATATCCATGAATGAGACGATTTCGGCGGTCTGGGAGGCAAAAAAATCAAACTCGTCAGATACGCTTTTGACTCTCAAAAAAGGTTTTACAAGCTCATATGCTTCGACCGTCTGATGCTTTGCAAGTAGCCCCAATATTTTTTGTTTGTTCTCTTCGTACCCTTCGGTTAGTTTTTTTAGTACGGAGGGGATGAACATCAAAGCGGCGTTTTTATCAAACAGAGGTACTATTTTGCCAAACTCTTTACTTAGCAGATAGCTATCCAGCTCGTCTTTTAGATAATGCATATCTATGACATAGACATCCCCACTGACAAAACCCACGAGAATCTCATCGTTACAAACGGCTATTTTTGTCACTCCGCCGCACGAATCAAACTTATGCGAAAACAAAACCGTGTCGTGTTCAATGCTGTATACGAGAAATACGCCGCCTCTGCTACCTATAAAGATAAACTCTCCGCTCTCTTCATGCGATATGGCGCTCGCCCATTCGTCGTAATGCTTCTCTTCTTTTAGCTTAACCTTGTTTTCGTAGTTGTAAACGCCTATGTGCCCCTCTCTCGTGGCATATATGCACAGATTTTTGCTCTCTATAAATACGGCTTGTTCGACGACTGAGGCGGTGTCAAACATATCGATTTCGTTTTGGTTGTATATATCGAAAATCATGGCGGTTTTGTCGAAATAAGACATGAATATATAGTTCGAGCTTTTTGAAAACGACAAAGAGCAGACAAAATCTTGTCTTTTCTCAAAATAACAGAGCATATGCAGGTTTAAGGAGTCAAAAACCCCGACCTCTCCGCTTTCGTTTGCGCTTGCAAAATACCTGCCGTCACGGCTTAGTAGATTGGCTACGACCGTTTGCTCATTGATGCCCACAGAGCCTCTTTTTGCGAAACTATCGCTATTTTTGTATATGAGCGTTGTTTTACTCTTGCCCTCTATGCCTACCGATACATCTAATTTGTTTGAGACGGACGCCATTTTTGAGTATGGGTGTAGATTTTTTTCATTTTTGCCGAAAAGGGAGATTCGGCTTATGTTTTTATGTGTTTTGGAGGAGAAAATATATAGCGTGTATGAGGCGTCTATGAGCACGATTTCATCTTTGCAATATACAAAATCAAGCGGTGCAGATTGTAGTCTCATCGTTGTTTTGATATAAAAGCTCATTTTTTCATCGTACCATTCTTTTTTGTCTGTTTTTTAAATTCTAATCACAAATTGTTCTATTTTGGTTCTGTTCGGAAAAAAGACCGGACGCTTTACCTTGCTCCCTATACTTTGCTCTCGGTTTATTGCTCATGGGGTGGTAATATAAAAGACTAACCAATCTTTCAGTATAATTGTTAATATATGTAAAACAAATAGCAATCTTTATATGAGAGCCCAAAACGGCGAGCAGAAAATGTATAAATTAATTATTTTAATATCTTTATTTCTAACCTCTTTATTCGCAAACGAGCCTATAACACTGCAGCTAAAATGGAAACATCAATTTCAATTTGCCGGATACTATATCGCGCTAGAAAAAGGATACTATAAAGAAGCCGGACTGGATGTAAAGCTAAAAGAAGCGACTAGCGGACAAAATATTGCAAAGAGTGTTCTTGACGGACGCGCCGAATACGGAGTGGGCACAAGCGAGCTTATTTTGCTAAAAGCCAAAGGCGAACCGCTTGTTGTTTTGGGGGTTATATTTCAGCACTCCCCTCTTGCTTTTATGGTGTTGCAAAAAAAATCCGCCAACTCAATACATGAAATAGCAAATAAAAAAGCGATGATTGAGGAGGGTTCTGCGGAGCTGTTTGCCTACCTAAACAGAGAAAAAATAGACAAAAATAGTCTCCACATAATGTCACACTCGTTTGACGCAAACGATTTGATTCAAGCCAAAGTGGATGTTATGAGCGTTTACTCCACCGATGAACCATACTATTTAGCTAAACAAAAAATACCTTTTACTCTTTATTCCCCAAGAGCGGGCGGGATTGATTTTTATGGTGACAATATTTTTACAACACAAAAAGAGATAAGCGATAATCCAAATCGCGTCAAAGCGTTTTTGGCGGCGAGTCTTAAGGGGTGGGAGTACGCCATGAAGCACAAGGAGGAGGCCATAAGCCTCATACTCTCAAAGTACAACACGCAAGATAAGACAAAAGAGCAGCTTCTCTATGAAGCCAACGAGATGGAGTCTTTGATGTATCCAGGTATCGTAAAAATAGGCTACATGCACAACGGACGCTGGAAACATATGGCAAACACCTACAAAGAGCTTGGAATGTTAAATAAAGATATTGATTTTGACACTTTTTTGTACTCGGAGGATTATGAGGTTCGTAAAAGACAAGAGAGAGTGACGCTTATTTTGTCTGTGCTTGGAGTTTTGATTGTCATCGTCGCTTTGCGCTACTATCTAAACAGCCGTAGACTCAAAAAAAGAGTTGCCGAGGAAGAGGGGCAAAAAAATGAGCTTGAGGAGTATTTGAAGGCTAACTCAAAAAATATCGAACTTGGCTATATGATTGCAAACATCTCCCATCAGTGGAGGGAGCCGCTTTCAAGGATAAGCGCTATCAATCTATATACGATTACGGCTCTGAAAAAAAATAGAGAGATAAGCAAAGATTCACATTTGAAAAACGCATTGCAAATTGACTCTATGGTTAAGTTTTTATCGGAGACTATGCAGGCATTTTTGGAGTTTTATAAACCCTCCGGCGTCGTAAAAGAGTTTGATGTTCGTAAATCAATAGAGAAGATTTTGACGATACTGGACGCAAAAATAAGAGAGAATCAGATACAAGTAGATATAGATTGCAGTTTTGACGGGCATATCAGCGGCGTAGAAAATGAGTGGATGCATATCTGGCTCAATATTCTCTCAAACAGCATGTCCATATTTATAAAGCGTAAAATCCAAAATCCAAAAATTAATATTACAATATCCAAAGAGTCCGTCTTGTTTTGCGACAACGGAGGCGGCGGAGATATAGAAGCGATATTGGAGTTTAAAAACAGTGGATTGGGGCTAAAAATGTGCAAAGAGATAGCCGCAAAATACTCAAAAAAATTGTCGATTGTTGAGACAGAAGAGGGGCTTTGTTTTTGTGTGGAGATATAAAATAAAAATATTTTGGAAATGATGTGCTAGAGCTTTTAAGCGGTAAAACTGTACTCATTGTCGAAGACGATAAGGAGTATGCATCATATCTAGTCGATGTTTTTGACTTATATTTTAGAAAAGTGTATTTGACTCATAATGCGCAAGACGCAAAAGACGCGCTTTGTAATACGCATATAGATGTAATTTTTTCAGATATACATTTGGGGGCTGAAAACGGACTTGAATTTATAGAGGAAGTTAGGCGCTCAGATAGTCAAATTCCTGTAGTCGTTATTAGTGGGCGTAAAGACGAAGAGCTTTTGTTTAAGGCGATTGTGCTGGGGCTTACCGCATATCTTGTTAAGCCGATAACATTTGATACTCTTACCGAAACACTTGAAAAATTATCTTTAAAATTGTCGGAGCAGAGGTTATTGCACATAAAAGACGGCACTTATTATGATGAAGAGACAAAAGAGCTGATAATTGATGGCGAAAAATATTTAACTTCCAAAAAAGAGAGGCTTTTTATTAAATTATTAACCGAAAGCAAGAGTACCATAATAGCAAAAGAGAAAATAATAAATTTTTTGTGGGACAAAGATGAGGTAGGCGACGCGGCTCTAAAAAATTTTATTCTTAGAATTAGAAAAAGATTTGGGAAAGAGTTTGTGTATACGGTAAGCGATATTGGGTATGCTTTACATAAGCGTGATTAGCGTTTTTGGCGCTACGGCTTAGAAATAAAATAGGATTTGAACAAAATTGCAGCAAACCTTTTCAAAATGAGACCACAGATGAGACTTTTGGTTGCTATAATGGAAAGAAACAAGCTTTAAAACATATTTTATTATTGCAGATAAGTAAAAAAAGGGAATCAATGCTATCTAGACAGGTTATCCTTTATATAGAAGATGATGTAGATGTTCGTGATGCCACCGCTCGTGTTTTGCGGACATGCGGTGCTGAGGTTGTAACTGCGCAAGACGGGGAGGATGGCATAGCGGCGTTTATTCGTTATAGACCGGATCTTATTGTTGCAGATATAGGGATGCCGAAGATAGACGGCTTGGAAATGGCGAGAAAGATTCGTACGGTAGATGGAGATACCCCGATTATTATCACTAGCGGATATAGCGATGTAGAATATTTTTTGAATTCGATTGAAATAGGCGTAAGCCAGTTTCTAATAAAGCCGATAGCTCTAAATAAACTCATGGAGACCGTTAAGCGCTTTTTGGAAAAAGGATTAGCGCTCAAAGGACTAAGGGAGCAGAGCAATTTGTTGATGGAGTATAAAAAAGCTGTAGATGTGAGTAGTATCGTATCAAAGACTGACCCAAAGGGCATTATTACTTTTGTAAACGACCATTTTTGCGATATATCCGGCTATGACAAGGAGGAGCTAGTCGGTCGTCCGCATAACATTATTAGACATCCGGATATGCCGTCAAGTGCGTTTAAAGAGATGTGGGAGACGATACAGGCCAAGCAGGTCTGGAACGGCGTAGTCAAAAATCGCGCTAAAAACGGTAACGCCTATCATGTCAAAACCACGGTTATACCGATATTGGACTCATCTGGAAATATTTTGGAGTATATAGGTATTCGCAGTGATATTACCGAGGTTGAGACGATGCGAGCGAAGTTAAGAGACGACCTAAAAATAACTGCCAAAAATCTCGAGGATGCGTATCAACGCTCAAGAGAGTATGAGCGTGCGATAGATGAGAGCAATATTCTCTCTAGAACCGATTTGGCCGGTATTATTACCTATGTGAACGACAAATTTTGTAAAGTTTGCGGCTATTCAAGAGGGGAGCTAATCGGTCAAAATCACAATATCGTTCGTCATGAAGATATGCCGGAGTCTGTTTTTAGAGAGCTTTGGGAGACTATCGAATCTTGCAGGGTGTGGAAAGGCGTAATTAAAAATAAGCGAAAAGACGGGACGGCATACTGGGTTGATTCTGTTATTTTGCCTATTTTGGACGGTGAGGGGAAAACCGTAGAATATATGGCTATTCGCCACGATGTCAGTGATATTATAGAGTTACATCAAGAGCTTGAAGAGACGCAGCGAGAAGTTATTTATCGCATGGGCGAGATTGGTGAGAGTCGTAGTAAGGAGACTGGCTATCATGTCAAAAGGGTAGCGGAGTACTCCAGGCTCCTTGCCGTTAAGGTCGGTATTAGCGCAGAAGAGGCGGCGTTGTTGTCCAATGCGAGCCCTATGCATGATATAGGAAAGGTCGGAATTGCAGATACGATACTATTAAAACCCGGCAAGCTTAGCGAGGAAGAGTTTGCGGTTATGAAAACTCATTCAGAGATCGGCTACAATATCCTCAAAGGCTCAGAACGACCGCTACTCAAAACGGCGGGAATCGTAGCGCACCAGCATCATGAACGCTTCGACGGAAATGGCTATCCGCAAGGTCTAAAGGGCGAGGAGATACATATCTACGCCCGTATTACCGCTGTTGCAGATGTGTTTGATGCATTGGGTTCCGATAGATGCTATAAAGAGGCGTGGTCTTTGGATAAGATTTTGGCGTTTTTCAAAGAGGAGAGGGGCAGGCAGTTTGACCCGACTCTTGTGGATCTGTTTTTTGACAATTTAGATGAGTTTTTGCAGATACGGGATAGCTATATAGATTGAGATTGGAAGGGAAAAAATGAGTCAAAAACCGATAGGCTCTCAAAAACTTGCCGTACTAATAGACGCAGAAAATGCGCAAGCTTCGCTAACTCCATATCTGCTTGCCGAAATCGCCAAATACGGCGTAGCGAGCGTCAAACGGGTGTACGGCGACTGGACGGGGCCGCAACTCTCAGGATGGAAAGATACTCTACTTACGCACTCCATACAGCCGATGCAGCAGTTTCGTTATACAAGCGGCAAAAATGCGATAGATAGCGCCATGATTATCGATGCTATGGATTTGTTGTATACCGATAAGTTCGACGGGTTTTGCCTCGTCTCTTCCGATAGCGATTTTACGAGACTTGCGGCTAGGATACGAGAGTCTGGGCTAACCGTGTACGGTTTTGGTAGACGCCAGACGCCTAAGGCTTTTGTGGCGGCATGCGATAAGTTTGTTTATACAGAAATTTTGCAAGAAGAGAAAGAAGAGGGTATCACCCAAAAAGAAAAACCGGTCAAAGAGAGCCTAAAAGATGAGAAACTACGCACGCTTCTCTCTGTTGCGGTAGAGGACTCCGGCGATGAAAACGGCTGGGCAAATCTAGGTGCCGTAGGCAGCGAAATCAACAAATACTCTCCAGACTTTGACCCTAGAAACTACGGCTATAGGAAACTAAGCGATTTGATGCGAGCTACGGGAATGTTTGAGTTTGACGAGAGGGAGCACAAAAGCTCCCAAGCAAAAACCGTATATGTAAGACTTAAAAACAACAGACGCTATTAAGATGCTAGGGTACGGTTTTGCGCGGCTTGTTTTTGTCTCTCTCGTATTATTCGTTTTTGCTGGGTGCGCCGTTGTGCAGCCCTCTGTTGCCTCCCAAAAAGAGGAGAATACCGCTTTTTTGCATTTTAAAAATAAGTTTTTTGAGAGCTGGGGTGAGGAGAATGCAACCGTTGCACTAAGCGAACTGGCGGCTCTTGCCTCTTTGGCCGACAAAGATGGTTGGTACGGCGAAAATCTAATGCCGATACCGAGAGTAAAAATACAAAGATTAAAGACGGCGGTCGATGAGGCCAAGAATAGCGCAATATTTAAAAACGGGATTACGATAAGAAATGCGGATATTCGTGTATTGCCAAGCGACAAACCTTTTTTTAAAGAGCCGCATCTTGCGGGCGAAGGGTACCCTTTTGACTATCTACAAAACTCCCGTATCTATATTTCAACACCGCTAAAACTACTATATGAGAGCCCAAAAAAAGATTATTACTTTGTTAAAACCCCAGTCGGATACGGATGGATAGATGCCAGAAGTGTAGCTTTTACCGATTTGTCTTTTGAGAATCAGTTTCGCTCTGTCGCTTTCGTAACGCCGTTTGCGGATAAAGAGCCGCTATATGACGAAAACGGGGATTTTGTTGAGAGAATAAACATCGGTACGCTTTTAGCAAACGGATATTACCCGACAAGAAAAGAGGGCAATAAGGCGGTATGGAAGCGGTATGCCAAAAACAAATATCTAGGAGATATGCCCTCCGTTGTGAGTGAGACGGGTGTGGCTTTTGCGGTATACTCGATATTTGGTGAACCGTACGGCTGGGGCGGATACCTCGACAACAGGGATTGTTCGATGTTTTTAAGAGATATTTTTCTCTCTTTCGGAATTTTTTTGCCTCGTAACTCCGCCGATCAAGCCGCAGGATATACGGATTTGAGCGGTATGGAAATAGTGGCAAAAAAAGAGTATATCAAGGCAAACGCAAAACCGTGGAGAAGCCTCGTCTATCTAAAGGGGCATATTATGCTCTATGTCGGCATGGATTCTCGCAAAGAGCCTCTTGTCATACATGATGCTTGGGGGATAAAGAGCTTTGAGGACGGCAAAGAGGGGCGCAAAATGCTCGGCGGCATAGTCGTAACGACGATGGAAGAGGGCAAGGGCGAGCTTTGGTTCGATAAAAACAAAAGCTCTTTCCTTGCAAAAACGCTAGGCATTAAGAATATTTATTAGGTATTAAATACCTCTAGTTTGTTTTTGAGCCCTTCGGCCATTTTGTGTAGATGGTCGGCAGCGGAGGCTATATCTTCTACGCTTTTTGCATTTTGATTTGAAATTTCACTTATTTCATCTATTTTGCTCAAAATCTCTTCCGTACTTTTTGTATTAGATATTGATTTTTGGACAAGAGCCTCGACCATTGTCGTAGCCCCTTGCATAGTGCCGATACTTTCGTTTATTTTGCCCTCTACGCTTTGAGATGAGTGCGCCAGCCCTTTTGCGGTTTCCGTGTTTTGTTCCATCTCTTTTGTAGCCTCTATGATGGACTCTACTACTTGATTTATCGTGGAGCTAATATCGGAAAGGCTGTCTTGTGTTCTCTCGGCTAGTTTTCGCACCTCATCGGCAACAACGGCAAAACCTCTTCCGTGTTCACCAGCTCTTGCCGCCTCTATTGCGGCATTTAGCGCAAGCAGATTGGTCTGGTCTGCTATGTCGGCTATAACTGAGAGCACCTCTTTTACCTTCTCGGTTTCGTTGCTTAGATTTGATAGTTTGGAGGCTAGCTCCATCTCTACCTCTACGCTGTTTTGTACTTTTGAGACCATAGTTAGTATCTCTTTGCCTGCCTCTTTGAGCCTTGAATTTGCGGACTCTATTTCGCCTATCGTATCTTTGGCTTGTGCGGCTGATTCGTCAAGTATATTTTTGAGTTTAGCCCCTTGCTCTACAGATATTTGCGTAAGTCTTGTCTGATCCTCCACCCTTTTGCCGATAGAGTGTGAAGTGTTGCTAAGCTGAGCCGCTACGGCGGCATTTTCGCTGGATGTTAGTTTTGCGCTATGCACCGTATCTCTTACGATTCCTATAAGGGTATTAAAATCCGTCGCTACTTTGCCTATTTCGTCTAGATTTCCTACCGATACCTGATCGTTGAGGTGTTTACTTGAGGCTATCTGTTTGACCTCTTTTTCAATGCCTTCCGTTTTTTCTATAATATATCTGCTTAGCAAAATAAGCGGCAAGAAGCCTGTCAGGAACACTATCACAAAAATAACGCCCAATGCTATTTTTGAATTTGACATAACGGCGTATATCGACGCCTCGGAGCTTACCGCAAGCTCTTCTTGAGCCTTTGTCACTTTATGAAACGCTTCTCTCGCCTCTTCGGCCGGCGGTGTCGCCTCTTTTTTGTACTCTGCATATACGGCGTCTAGCGACTCTCTGGATATGCCCATTGTGCCTAGTTTTGCGACCACGCCTGTTGCTGTGTCTACAAATTTAATTGTTTTATTGTAGGAGTCTTTTGTCGTCTCTTGATTTTTCGGTTCCGTTATTTTGATGAGACTCTCAAAATCTTTTTTGATTTTTTCGTTGCTCTCTTGCAGTTTCTTCATATTTTTGTCAAAGTCGTTGCCGAGCATTATATCTCTTGTTAGTCGGCTGACATAGTTGAGCTCTTTGTTGATATTTAGCGTATACACCTCGCCTTTGTATGCAAACTCTTTAAAGTGCTGAAACTCGTCTTTTATATGACCTATGAGATAGAGCACCAAAACAAATGTAAAACCATACATCAGTAAAAGCCCGCCGGTAATAATCATCAGCTTCTGTTTTATACTAAATCCCATTTTCAACCCCGATATTATTATTCGCAATTTTAATATATAATTGTTGCGATTACTATCGCAAAACTTTTCTGTGTTTTTCATAAAAATATAGAAACTTTTTTGTGACTGATTTGAATATTATAATTTTGAATGCTAAGATTTGGCAAAATAAAAAAAGGCGGCGCCTTATGTTGAAAGTTCTATTTTTGTTTCTCTCTATTTTTGTTTCGCTGATGGCTTCGGGTCTTATAACTCCTATTCCAGAGAGCGCACCGTATGACGCCAAAAAAGCATCTCTCGGCGAAAAACTTTTTTTTGATACATCTTTGTCTTCAGATAAGAGCGTATCGTGCAGCTCATGTCACAATCTTTATACATCCGGCACAGACAATCTGGAAGATTCAGTTGGTGTTGGCGGAAAGAAGGGGCAAGTCAACTCTCCTACGGTTTATAACTCCGCATTTAATTTTGTGCAGTTTTGGAACGGCAGAGCAAAAGATCTTAAAGAGCAGGCGAAAGGACCTATTGTGAATCCGGTAGAGATGGCAAATACGCCCCAAAATGCGGTTAACAGCATAAAATCAAACAAAGCCTACAAAGATGAGTTTGCGAAGCTATATAAAAACGGCGTAACATTTGAAAACATAGCCGATGCGATTGCGGAATTTGAAAAAACGCTCATTACTCCAAACTCAAAATTCGACAGATACCTAAAAGGCGATAAGAGTGCCCTTAATACTCAAGAAAAAGAGGGGTATGCGCTGTTTCAAAACAAAGGGTGCATCAGCTGTCATAACGGCGTTAATATCGGCGGAAATATGTTTCAAAAAATCGGCGTAATGGTGGAGTATAAAGACCCGAAAAAAATAAACGGTCGTTTTGATGTTAGCAAAAAAGAGAGCGACAGAGATATGTTCAAAGTGCCTAGTTTACGAAATATTGAGCTAACGGCGCCATATTTTCACAACGGACTAGTTAAGGATTTGGAGGAGGCGGTAAGGCTGATGGGGTATCACCAGCTCGGTATCAAGCTAAAAGAGGATGAGGTAAAAAAAATAACACTATATCTAAAAACTCTAACCGGTCAAAAACCGCAAAAATACGCCAAATGAGATACAAAGACTATGGCCGTATATTTATAGGCTTTTTGTTTTTATTTTTGGCGGTTGTCGTCGTCGCATTTTTAAAAACAAAGTCCATAGAAGAAAAAAACAGCAAAAACTACGGCTTTTTGGAAAATATATACAAAATAGAGCTTATTTATCATGAGATGCAGAGTGTATCGTCAAATGAGCTTTCATATATCAACTATGACCTGCTAAATCAAAAATTTGCCGAGTGCGATAGATTGATAAGCGAACTCGAAAGCTCCAAAGAGCTAGCCTCTTTATCAAGTACAAACTATCCAATAATGAAGAGGGTGGCACAACTAAGGGGTGATTTTACGGTAAAAAGAGACGAGCTAGAGAGTTTCAAGGCGCTTAACGCCGTAGCGGTAAACTCTCTTCGATACCTAGAGTCTGACCCTTGGATTTATCAAAATAAGAGCCGCATTGCGCTGTTTGTAAAAATAGCCACACTCGGTATTGATAAGAGTATAGACATAGAGCTTTTGCAAGGCGAGATAAACACTCTTAAGGCGACGAACGAAGATGATGCTTTGCATAAAATCCATGCGTTAAATATTCTTAAAGCTTCTGCAAAAATAAGGGAAATTTCCGCTTTGTTCGGGCATGAAGACGGACATACAGGCTCTTTAAAAAATACGATGTTAACAAAGTTTGAGGCCGAACAAAAGACCGACAAGCTTATCAAAAACGCTCTATATCTAGCCTCATTTTTTGGCTTATTGACGCTTATTTTTGTATTTGTACTGCTTTCAAAAAACAAAAAAGAGCTTTATAAATTTCACTCCGCAATAGATAAAAGCGATAGCTTTGTGGCCTTGACGGACAGCGAGGGCAACATAACATACCTAAACGATGTTTTTGAAGATACGGTTGGCGGTAGAGCGCTTGACCAATCTATCTTTTCAATTTTTGAAGAAGACAAGGTGGCTTTTGAACAGATACAAGCGGCTCTTTTGCATAAAAAATCATACAGGGGCGAGCTAAAAATAAAAAAAGAGCGTGGGGAGTACATACATATAAAAATAATGGCGCTCGGTCTTTATGAGGATGACAAGCCTACCTCTGCTCTTTTTATGGGAATGGATATTAACTATGAGAAAAACCTTGAAGAGAGCCTAATGGAGATAAATAAAAACCTCAACTCGTTGGTTGATGAAAAGCTGTTGGAGTTGAAGCAAAAAGACGCCGTTTTACTTCAGCACTCCCGTTTTGCAGCTATGGCTGAGGCAATATCTAGTATAGCGCACCAGTGGAGACAACCGCTCAATGCGCTAGGTATTATCATACAAGATATCAAGATGGCGGCAGAGTACGGGGAGCTGACAAAAGAGTACATAGACGCATCGGTGGCAAATTCAAAAGAGATAATCTTGCAAATGTCAAAGACGATAGACGGCTTCAGAAGCTTTTTGAAAAGTAGCACAGAGCGGGAGATTTTTGATATTTCGTTTGCTATTCAAAAGGCGGTTTTGCTTTGCGACTCCTCGTTTAGAAACAGTCTTATATCGCTAGAGGTGGAGTACCCAAAAGAGAAAGTCTTGATAGACGGATATATGGGTGATTTGGTGCAGTCGATGCTTAGCATATTAATGAATTCAAAAGAGAATTTTGATCAAAAAGGGGTCAAAAATGCGCAAGTGAAGCTAAACACAAAACTCTCAGACGGATTTTTTGAGTTGCGTATCAAGGATAACGGCGGGGGCTGCAGTGAGGATGTGTTAAAAAGCATATTTGAGCCGTACTTCAGCACGAAAAGCGCACAGCTCGGCACAGGAATAGGGCTTTTTTTGGTTAAGACGGTCGTAGAGAAAAATATGGGCGGAAAAGTGGAGGCTTACAATGAGGACGGCGGTCTTGTAATATGCATTACTCTTCCTGCTTATACTAAATAATTATCAGAAGTTTTGTTCCGTTATCGTAGTTTTCGGCGGATATACTACCTTTAAATTTCTCATTTATTATGAGTTTTGCTATGTATAGCCCAATGCCTGTATTTGTTCTAGCTATTTTTGTGCTGTTGAATTTTTTGAATAAGCCATGTTGAGCCTCTTTTGATATTCCGCCGCCGTTATCTAGTATCTCTACTTTTGTTTTGTTCTCTTCTTTTGAGGATGTGATTTTGATATATGGATTCTGGACTTTGTTTTGCAAAAAAGCATCTAGAGAGTTATTGATTATTACGAGTATCACATGTATCAAATCGCTTTTACGACCGTAAACAAAGGAAGAGCCGTAAGGGTTTGTAATTATTTTTACATGCTGTGCCTCCAGTGTATATCTGGCTATCTCAAGAGCGTCATTAATCGCATCGCTCAGCAAAAAATACTCGTTCTCTTCGCTTGGCGTGTAAAAATTTTTGAAGTTATCCATCGTGCTGGAGAGATGTTCTAGCGAGTATTCGCATGAGTCTAGTTGTTTTATTATCTGTTCGTTGTTTGGTATGTTGTCAATATCGACGCGAAGTCTAAGCAGGGATGTTGAGATGGAGTTGAGCGGCTGTCTCCACTGGTGTATTATAAAAGCGGTCATTTCGCCTACTCCGCCTAGTTTGTGCTCTTGTATGAGCAGTTCTCTTTTGGATTGCAGCCTTTTGTTTAGTATGCGATACAAAAATATAATTGCTATACATAGAGCAATAAAGAGTGTTGTGACTAGCTCACACATTAAGTCTACCTTGAACATATAAGTCTATATCCTATGCTTGGCGCACTCTCTATCGTTGCGCCGCCAATTTTTAATTTTAGTTTTTGAACTAATGATTTTATTGCGTTTCTTGTAGCAGGAGCTTTATATATGTTGTACTCTATGGTTTCGTATGTGACTACTTTCTCATTGTTTTGTAGCAGAAGTTCGAGCAATAAGATTTCCATGTGCGTAAGCGTAACTCTTTTGTCGGCTTCATATATACATTGGTTTTCAAATGAGTATAGGGTTGATGTGGCTTGGTTTAATACCGCTTGTTGTTTTTTTATCGATTCAAAAAAAGCTGTTATTGCGCATTGAATTTTTTTTGAGGTTAGCGGCTTTAGTATTATGTCTTCTAGCTTTAGCTTTGCGGCGTGCAGAAGATGGTCATTTGTGGCATATCCGGTAACAACAAAAATAGCGCACTCTTTATCGTGTTCCCGTATTTTTTCCACCATATCAAGACCGTTGCCGTCCGGCATCTCTATGTCGGTTATAATCATCTGTGGTCTGTGTTGCAGATATTTGTCATACCCGTCTTGTCTGCTATATGCCTTGTGGACGCAAAAGCCTAGCATTTCTAGATAATATGCGATGCTGTCGCACGCCGCAACATCATCTTCTACTATTAGTATTGGGTAGTTGCTTGCCACTAGGTTAAGCTTTCGCATTGTTCACATACTCCATATCTAACGCTTACATATTCTCCAATCATACTCTTTTCTGGTTCAAGCCAGTCGTTATCTATCAAAATACGATTACATACGCTACACCGTTTAATGCTTTTTTCGCTTATTGATGCTCTAAAATGAACGGGTTTTTGCATCGGCACGGTTTTGATGACTCTATGCTTCACCATGAGTATATCTTCCGATTCGACGGATATTGTCATTTGCATATACCTTTTAAGAGCAGGGGTGTCGCATCTGTACGGAATTATAACTGGCTTTTTATCTTCCCTAACTCTCTTAAAAAAACCAGAGAGCCATCGTCTTGTTTTGTCGTCTATGATAAAATCCCATATATATCGATTGACTATCTCTTCGGTTTTGTTGCCTACTCCATTATTTGCGTCGGCAAAAATATCCCAGTTAAGACTTGTTTTTATGATTATATCATTTCCGTCAACCCAATAAGCCGTGGATGTCGGTATAGAGTTTTGAGTTGCTCTGTTCTCTTCCAAGTTTTAGCTTTACCCTTCTTGTCACTTTTATGCCCGAATTATATAGGTATTAAGTTGCTTTAGGGTGTCCTTGAGCTTAAAAAAATATTAAATTACTCAATTTTCGCATTATTTAAGCATAGTTTAAATCCTAAGACACTGTAAAGATACTATAATGGTTTATACTTGCAACAAAATTTATTATCATTTATTGGAAAGTTGGCTTAATGTCTCAGTCTGTGCTGGCTACAAATATAATCGTAGGAATAGGGGCGTCCGCAGGCGGACTGGAGGCGCTGCAAGAACTAATCAAAAATCTACCCGATAGCGATAAGATGGCCTATATAATAGCCCAACACCTGAGCCCCACATATAAAAGTATGCTAGTGGAGCTTCTTGGAAAAAATTCACCTCTTGAAGTTTTGGAGGCAATGGACGGGCAAACGGTAGAAGCAAAAAAAATATACATAGCGCCGCCAAACAAAAACATTTTTCTTGTCGGTGAAATGATAGCACTAAAAACGCCTCAAGATAATTTCGTAGGTCCAAAGCCGTCAATCGACCTGTTTTTTGCCTCTCTTGCAAACTCTAAGCGCCATGAGGCTGTAGGTATCATACTTTCAGGTACCGGAACCGACGGTTCGAGGGGTTGCGCACAGATAAAAGCGGAAGGAGGCATTACTATTGCGCAAGACCCAAAAAGCGCAAAATATGACGGTATGCCCGCTTCTGCAATACATGCAGGGCAGATAGATATTGTTTTGTCGGCCGACCAGATAGGTGCAGAACTTGAAGAGATAGAAAAATATATAAGCGGCGAGATAGCTCTTCAAAGCATAGCTATGCGCTCAAAAGATGATTTGAGCCGTATATTTTATAGATTGAGAGAGACGCATAATGTAGATTTTTCGGAATATAAGCTGACGACGCTAAATCGAAGAATTAAAAGACGGATGTCGGCGCTTAAGATTTCTAGAGTGGACGAATATATAGAGTTGCTGTACAAGGACAAGCATGAGCCTGAAAGCCTTTATAAAGATTTCTTGATTGGTGTAACATCGTTTTTTAGAGATAAAGAGGCGTTTGATGATCTGTACTTGGAGCTTGAGAGACTTATAATATCAAAAGCCCCTAATGATACGATTCGAGTCTGGGATGTTGGATGCTATACCGGCGAAGAGGCATACTCCATAGCTATCGTAATTGCTGAAATATTGGCGACGAGAAGCATTCATAAAGAGGTTCAGATATTTGCGACAGATATAGATGATAGCGCTACTCAAGTAGCTAGACAGGGCATATACCCATCGGCGAGTTTGGCCGATATGCCGGCTGACCTTCTAAAAAAATATTTTATCCCAAAAAACGACTCCCATCAGGTGAGTAAAACAATTCGGGATATGATAATTTTTTCTCATCATGATATAGTCAAAGACCCTCCGTTTACAAGGCTTGATATTATTGTATGCCGAAATCTGCTGATATATTTTAATGCAACCCTTCAAGAGCGGATTATGCCGATTTTTCATTATTCTATTGTGAATAACG
>DIZY01000011.1:4059-4181 GCA_002428055.1 Helicobacteraceae bacterium UBA6016 | reverse complement strand
GCCATCATAAAGATTGAGTTAAAGCTATTACCGCCAAGACTTATCTTCTCCATCATCTCTGCCGCAACTTTAGAGTTTGTATCCGTCCAAGCATCGATAATTTTGTTATATCTTTCTTGCTC
>DIZY01000011.1:3597-4034 GCA_002428055.1 Helicobacteraceae bacterium UBA6016 | reverse complement strand
GCAAACTGTGCTTGAATGTCTTTTACTTTTGTTTTGGCTTCATCAACAAGACCCTCTTTGGTCTCAGGAACAAGCATATCCGCCATTGAGATGGATATACCGGCTTTTGTCGAGTGTTTGAAACCTAGATTTTTTAGGTTGTCTAGGAATTTTGCACTATCTTGGTATCCACCTTTTTTGAATACGGTGTCAACCATCGTGCCTATATCTTTTTTCTTAAGTGTTCTGTTCCACAAATCTTCCGTTATATAATCAGGAAGGATGGACTTAATAAGTACTCTTCCCGCAGTCGTAGTACATACTTTGCCGTCTATTTTAATTCTGACGGGAGCCTGCACATCTACGGCATCCATATCAAGAGCCATAGAAAGCTCATCTATATTTGCAAATAGTTTATGCGCGCCTTTTGAATGCGCTTTTTCTCTAGTCATATAGTA
>DIZY01000011.1:683-3489 GCA_002428055.1 Helicobacteraceae bacterium UBA6016 | reverse complement strand
ACAGCCATTTGGTCACCGTCAAAGTCCGCATTAAACGCCGCACAAACAAGCGGGTGAAGTCTTATTGCTTTACCTTCTATCAACACCGGATGGAATGCCTGAATAGACATTTTATGCAAAGAAGGCGCACGGTTTAGAAGTATTGGGTAGTTATCGACTACTTCTGCTAGGCACTCCCAAACTTCATTATTTTGCTGCTCAATCATTCTTTTTGCGGCTTTTAGCGTAGTCGCATAGCCTTTTTCTTCGAGCTTTGCAAGAAGATGCGGCTTGAATAGTTCAAGAGCCATTTTTTTAGGAAGACCGCACTGATCCATTCTAAGGTCTGGACCGACGACGATAACCGAACGACCGGAGAAGTCAACCCTTTTACCTAGAAGGTTTTGTCTAAATCGTCCTTGTTTACCTTTGATGATTTCAGAGAGCGATTTTAGAGGTCTTTTATTTGCACCTTTTACCGCATTCGCTCTTCTACCGTTATCAAATAAGGCGTCAACCGCTTCTTGAAGCATTCTCTTCTCATTTCTGATAATGATTTGAGGAGCGTCAAGCTCTAGTAGTCTTTTTAGTCTCGTATTTCTGTTTATAACCCTTCTATATAGGTCATTTAGGTCAGAAGAGGCAAATTTACCGCCGTCAAGCGCAACAAGAGGTCTAAGATCAGGTGGCAAAATAGGCACATAATCAAGAATCATCCACTCAGGTCTATTGTCTGAGTTCAAAAATGCTTCAACAATTTTTAGCGTTTTAACAAGCGTTTTTTTCTTAGCTTCTGAGTTTGTATTTTTAATATCTTCTTTAAGATTTACAAACATCTCTGCAAGGTCAAGCTCGCTTAGAAGTTTTTTGACCGCACTTGCGCCCATCTCTGCGCTAAAACCGTCGTATTGATATAGGCTCTCTAGCTGCCTATACTCTTCTTCTGTAAGAATGTCGTATCTTTTTACAGGAGCGCTTCCCGCTTCACATACGATATATGCTTCATAATAAAGAACTCTCTCAAGGTCTTTCATTTTTATGCCGAGAATTGTACCGATACGGCTAGGAAGCGAGTTTACAAACCAAATGTGAGCAACTGGAGTACAAAGAGCAATATGCCCCATTCTCTGTCTTCTGACTTTTGAGCTTGTAACTTCAACGCCGCACTTTTCACAAGTAACGCCTTGGTATCTCATCTTTTTGTATTTGCCGCAAATACACTCATAGTCTCTTACGGGACCGAATATTTTGGCGCAGAAAAGGCCGTCTCTCTCTGGTTTTAGGGTTCTATAGTTGATAGTTTCCGGTTTTTTAACCTCGCCGTAGCTCCAAGACATTATCTTCTCGGGGCTAGCTATCATCATCTGCAGTGCAGTAAAATCTCTCGGTCTATTTCCAGAGTTAAGATCTAGTTCAGTAAATGCCATCTTAAGTCCTCTTTTGCTTATTTAGTTTTATCTTCGTCAAATACTCTCACATCAAGTCCAAGAGCTTTTAGCTCATTTACAAGAACATAGAAAGTTTCAGGAATTCCCGTTTCAGGAACATTCTCACCGTTTGTTATCGCTTTGTACGCTTTTACTCTACCCTCGGTATCATCCGACTTGGTAGTTAGCATCTCTTTTAGTACATGCGCCGCACCGTACGCCTCAAGAGCCCAAACCTCCATCTCTCCGAATCTTTGACCGCCGAATAGCGCTTTACCGCCGACGGGCTGCTGCGTTACGAGAGAGTAAGGTCCGGTACTTCTAGCGTGGACTTTTTCATCAACCAAGTGATGTAGTTTTAGCATATACATATAGCCGACATTGACTCTTTCTTTCATCTTCTCGCCGGTTTTACCATCATAAAGCTCCATTTTACCGTCAGGGTCTATATTGGCAAGCTCAAATAATCTTTTAAGTTCATCGTCATTTACACCCTCGAAAACCGGAGTTGAAAACTTAACGCCTCTCGACCAATCTCTTGCGTATGTCAAAAGCTGTTCATCGCTTAAGGCGCTCATAAAATCATTAGCGTTAACAAGTTTTGCAACATCAGCTATCAGCGTCATTTTTTCTCTAAGAGCTTGCAACCATTCGCCCTGTTTTTGCTCAAAAATCTTGGCGATTTGATAACCCAATTTTTTACCAGCCAATCCTAGGTGAACCTCAAGAATCTGACCTATGTTCATCCTTGATGGAACCCCTAGCGGATTAAGAACTATATCTATGTGATTTCCATTTTTCATATAAGGCATATCAACTTCAGGCACAATAATAGAAACGATACCTTTGTTTCCGTGTCGTCCCGACATCTTGTCGCCGACTTTTAGCTTTCTTTTTGTTGCTATGTATACTTTTACAAGCTTAACTACGCCGCTTGGAAGAATGTCGTCTTTTTCAAGAATAGAAACTTTTTCGTCAAAATCTGCTTTTAATCTCTCTTTTTGTTTTCTAAAGTGAGTTTTGATTTTTTCATAATCGGCTTGTACTTTTGCATCAAAGCTTCTAACAAGCGTATTGATAGCAAATCTATTCATATGCTCCAAAGCGTCAGCGGCAATAGTTTCGCCTTTTTTTGCTTCAACGCCTGAGACGCTTACATCTGCAGTAAGCTTATTTTTGGAAAGCAGAGAGTTGATTCTTAGCATCTCTTCTCTATCTATCATGTTTAGCTTATCGTGATACTCTCGCTCCATTTTCGCTTTTTCTTCTTCGAAGTGCTTAACGGCTCTAGCGTCTTTGTCGTACCCTTTTTTCGTAAATATCTTAACATCTACGACTACACCTTCCATTGACGGTGGGCAATATAGCGATTTATTGACGACATGTCCGGCTTTTTCACC
>DIZY01000011.1:0-634 GCA_002428055.1 Helicobacteraceae bacterium UBA6016 | reverse complement strand
CCGACAAGAACCATTCCACCTTTAACATAGCTACCTATTTTTACGATACCGCTTTCGTCAAGATGAGCAATATCTTCGTCTTTTACATTCGGAATATCTCTAGTTATCTCCTCTACGCCGTGTTTTAGCTCTCTAGCTTCAACCTCTTTTTCGTAGATATGAACACTCGTAAATACATCATCTCTGATAATTCTCTCGGAGACAACAACAGCATCCTCAAAGTTGTAACCATACCACGGCATAAATGCTATTAGTATATTTTTACCGATAGCAAGTTCACCCGTATCCATACTCGGACCATCGGCAACTATCTCGCTCGGCTCTACTTTTTGACCTATTTTTGCTATAGGTTTTTGGTTGAAGCTTGTGTTTTGGTTTGTTCTAAGGTTTTTCTGAAGCGGATAGTGGTCAATAAACGCACCATCTTCATCTTCGCCTCTAACATAAACATTTTGGCTATCTACTTTTTCTATCACACCGCCTCTTACCGTTTTGACGCTCTCCCAAGCATCTCTAGCAATAGTAGCTTCCATACCTGTCCCGACCATCGGTGCCTCGCTCCACAGAAGCGGTACGCCTTGTCGTTGCATGTTTGAACCCATCAGTGCCCTGTTGGCGTCATCGTGTTCAAGGA
>DIZY01000135.1:22922-26025 GCA_002428055.1 Helicobacteraceae bacterium UBA6016 | reverse complement strand
GTCTAAGAGTGTGATATTTTCATCTACCGAAAGCATCGAGGATGCAGGGGTTGAAATGCTTGAGCTTGAGAGCGATGAGGGCTTTGTGGGCGGCGGCGAGATATATACGATAGAAGATTATGTAAAAAACATAGTAGTAAGCTTTCAAGATAAATATCCGGATGTGGAGCTCTCCAAAAAACTAGGAATATCCAGAAAATCTCTTTGGGAAAAAAGAAAGAAACATGGCATCTACAAAAAGAAATAAATCACTCTTCATAGACAAAGAAGCTGTTGCGTCGCTCTCACTAGTAAAAGAGGGAATACTCTCTCCTGTTGAGGGCTTGATGGGTAGTTCTGATGCCAAAGCGGTGGATTCTACATCGCTTTATAAGGGTAAAAGCTTTCCGTTTTCGTTTCTTTTAGCTCCTGGGGGCAAGAGAAACAAAGAGGTGCTTGAGGGATTAAAAAAAGGCGAGACAATAAATCTTGTCGAAAACCACAATATAGTCGGACACCTTACGGTAGACGAGGTATTTGAGATAGACCCTATGGCAAGGGTGGAGAAGATATACGGCACAAGAGATATGTCTCATCCGGGCGTAATAAACACCCTTTCAAGGCTTGGTAAATACGCCATCAGCGGCGAGTACGGCATAGAATTTGAAGATGTCGGTAAAGCAAAAGCAAAGATAGAAGAGGCAAAAAAGCGAATAGACGCAAAGCATATCGCAGGTATGGTAATGGCCGCAAGACCACTTAATAGGGCGCACGAGAGACTTATCCGTCTGACGCTTGAGAAAAACGACCTTGTCGTAATATTTTTATCAAAGCCTTATTCGGCGGATGAGTTGGCATATAGCGTTAGATATGAGGCGTTGGTGCATCTTATCAATACATATCTGCCCTCCGATAGAGTAGTAGTCGTGCCGTTTGAAAATACCTATCTTTTTGCAGGTACGAATGAACTACTTTTGGATGCTATCGCTATCCAAAACTTCGGCTGCGACAGTTTTGTTATAGGCTCAAACCACGCAGGCCTAGGGATGTTTTATGAGAGCCACGAAATCAAAAGTATTTTTGACTCATTCGTTGGCATAGATCTAAAAATAGATATATCAAGCTACTTCGTCTACTGTAATGTCTGCAAGACGCTAGTAACGCAACGCTCCTGCCCACATGGGATGCATCACCATATCAACTTTAACGCCGAGTCGCTTTTGCAACTACTTAAAACCGGACTTTTACCTCCGGCGATACTGATGCGAAAGGATATATCGGCGATTTATCTCTCCAAAATGTTTCCCAATAGATTTAAAAATCTAGGCAAGCTCTATAGCGACTTGACGACCAATAGTGGACTTATCGAAGAGCACTCCGAGCGAGAGTTTTACAACGAGCTAATGGCGCTATATCAAACTACATCGCTTACATAAGGTTTTATTTGTGAACAAGAGACTCATATTTTTATCATTTTTTGGAGCTGGATTATCCAAATACGCTCCGGGTACGATGGGTACGCTTGCAGCTCTGCCTTTTGGATTTTTGATACTTCATTTTTTGGGCGCTACGACACTGTTTTTGGCGGCGATACTGTTAACGGTCATAGCTATAAAAGAGGTAGACAAATACGAGGCCGAGGGCGGGGAACATGATGACCAGCGAATAGTAATGGATGAAGTGGTCGGTACTTTTATAGCTTTGTCTATGACTGCCACTATGAATAGTATCTGGCTTCAAGCTGTTTTGGTGTTTGTGTTTTTTAGGGTTTTGGATATTAAGAAGCCATCATTAATCGGTCTTGCGGAACGAAAATTTAAAGGCGGAAACGGCGTAATGCTAGACGATGTTCTTGCCGGATTTTTTGCAGGCATTCTTAGCTGGCTTGTGTTTCGTGTATTAGTGTTTGCGGGTTTAAGCTAAAAGCCGTTAAAATCTCAAAACTACGAGGGTGAAAACCCTCAAAAACTCCAATTAACACCAATCCAAGTAAAAGGCTACAGATGTCTTCCGAGTCCCAAAATACCCAAACAAAAACCTCCAAAAAAAGAACCCACATTCCAGTTGACGGCTACAAAATAGAAGACCTTAGAACAATGGGGCTTGACGATTTAGTTGCTATCGCATGCGAGCTAGAAGTTGAAAATCCAAATGAGCTAAAAAGACAGGATTTGATGTTTGAGATACTCAAATCTCAAATCTCAAGGGGCGGGTTTATGCTCTTTTCCGGGATGCTTGAGATTGCGGGAGACGGGTATGGATTTTTGCGTGCGACAGATACTAATATTTCGGATAGCATCAACGATGTTTATGTCTCAAATACGCAAATAAGAAGATTTGGTCTCAGAAACGGGGATACGGTAACGGGGCAGGTGAGACCGCCGAAAGAGCAAGAGAGATATTTTGCTCTTCTCAAAATAGAAGCTATCAACTACCTTCCGCCTGAAGAGAGCAAAAAAAGACCTCTTTTTGACAATCTAACGCCGCTATACGCAAATTCACAATTAAAACTTGAACACTCGCCACTAAAGCTAACAGGCAGAACTATAGACCTTTTCGTGCCTATCGGTAAAGGACAAAGAGGTCTTATTGTTGCTCCTCCTAGAAGCGGTAAAACAGAGATACTTAAGGAGATGGCACACGGTATTAGCATCAATCATCCAGAGGTTGAGCTAATCGTGCTTCTCGTTGATGAGAGACCTGAAGAGGTTACTGATATGCAAAGGTGTGTTAAAGGTGAAGTATATAGCTCTACATTTGATATGCCTGCCGCAAACCATGTGCGTGTGGCCGAGCTTGTTATCGAGAAGGCAAAAAGAGCCGTAGAGATGGGCAAGGATGTGGTAATACTTCTAGACTCAATCACGAGGCTTGCAAGGGCGTACAATACTGTCACTCCGTCAAGCGGCAAGGTACTTTCAGGCGGTGTTGACGCAAATGCTCTACATAAGCCGAAAAGATTTTTCGGTGCGGCTAGAAATATAGAGGGCGGCGGAAGTCTTACTATTATCGCTACCGCCCTTGTAGACACCGGAAGCAGAATGGATGAGGTTATCTTTGAAGAGTTCAAAGGGACGGGTAATATGGAGATAATCCTAAGCAGAAATCTAGCCGATAGAAGAAT
>DIZY01000135.1:12018-22879 GCA_002428055.1 Helicobacteraceae bacterium UBA6016 | reverse complement strand
TGCAAAGAGTGTGGGCGCTAAGAACTGCCGTAAATGCGGGAATGAAAGATGAAGCCGAAGCGCTTAAATTTATATTCTCGAAAATGCTCGCCACGAAGAACAACGAAGAGTTTTTAGCGATGATGAATAGCGAGTAAAACTTACTCGCTAATTATTTTGAGCGCAGTCTCTCGAGAGTTTTTAACACAGTCGTTTAGACTGATGCCTTTGAATGCGCTTGAGTTTAGATATAGTCCTGAATTTTTTGAAACTCTTTCAAATATCTGTTTTACAAGCTCCGAGTGTCCTAAGCCGTAGTTTGGAATAGCCTTATGCCATCTTGTTATATGGTTTAGCATAGGCTCCTCATATACCCCCATCGTCTCAGATATGGCGCCCGTAGCAATTCTTAGTAGCTCATCTTCTTCTTTTAGCGCCAGCAGCGGGCTTCTTTGTCCACCTATAATTACTCTTAAAAGCTTTGTACTGTTCTGCGCATACTCTTCAAATATTGAACTATCCCAAATTATGCCAAGAGCTTGTGTGCCGGAGCGTTTTGTCGTTATTATTCCGTAGCCTTCCATTGGATGGTTTAACTCTTCATATCCAAGTGCAACTATTGCAAGCGGTGAATACTCAATATTTTTTAGTAGCTCGGATAAGAGCTCATCCTCTTCTTTAAGTAGTCTAGAAGAGACATAAGATGGCGTAGATAGGATAACCTTGTCAAACTCTTCTGTAGCTCCATTTGTGCTCTCTACGAGCCATTTCGAGCCAATTTTTTTTACTTTTACTACCTCTGTTCCAAGTTTTTTAGTAAAAGCAAAAGAAGCTGACAATCCATCCACAAAACTTGATACACCATTTTTAAATCCTATTTTCGCTCCATTGATTCCAATAGCAGAGAAAATATTCTTTAAAAATCCACCTTTTGTTTTTTCAATATTGACGATTTCTCCAAAAGCCGCTTTTACTGATAATTTGTCGGCCGTAGAAGCAAATGTGGCTGTAGCCGCTAAATCGCAAAAAATATTTGCTCCGTTGGTTCCTATTCGTCTAGCGCAGAATCTTTGAAGCGTCTCATCACTATCTGTTTTTTTCGGCAAAATAAAGTTCATTAAAAGTCTAGCTTTGGATATGTTGCCAATCGCTTTTGTTTGCAGTAGTTCTCTGAGCGTGCTTGGCAGCGTATATAAAACGCCTCTATCGAAAAAATATTTTGTTTTTGACTTTTCAAGACTCGGCATTGCTAACTGTTCTAGTCCGGCATCTTTGAAAAGCTGAACGCACTCTGCATCCTTTTCGGAAAATCCATTTGCTCCAATTTCTATTGAAAAGCCGTATTTATGAACTGTTTTTAATTTGCCGCCAAAACTATTTTCTGTTTCAAAAACAGTAATACTGCTCGCCGGCGCAAATCTTTTAAGGTAAAATGCAGTCGTAAGACCGCAAATACCGCCTCCGATTATTGCAATTTTCAATCGACTATCTTTAGGTAGACTTCTCTCTCCCTAGGACCGTCGAAGTCTGCTAGGTAGATTCCTTGCCATTTTCCAAGTATCACATTGGCATCTTCGATAATAAGCGTTATGCTTCCGCCTAAAGCACCGGATTTGATATGCGCATGAGCATTGTCGCCTATGTGTGCATATTTTGCCTCTGCAGGCGCAAACTCCGCCATTTTTTTTAGAAAATCTCGCGATAGATTTGGGTCATTATTTTCAAACAAAATAACACTTGCCGTTGTATGGGGCGTAAAAACAACCGCTGTTCCATCTTTTATTCCTGATTTTATGACAAGTTCTTTTATGTCATTTGTGATTTGAATCATTTCACTTTTGTGTTTTGTTTTGAAACTTAGTTTTTTTAACATCTATTTCCCCTTCTTTAATAAATTCTCTTAGCTCTCTGTATTCGGATGCGCTTAAATATCTTGTTTTCCCTGTCGGCAGAGCGTTTAGACTTATGAAGCCGTAGCTTACTCTTTTAAGATCTGCAACCTCTCTTTTGAAGTGAGCAAAAAACCGTCTAAGTTCTCTGTTTTGCCCCTCGGTAATTTTGACGCTCAGCTTTGAAAATGTTGGAGTGCTTTTAATTATTTTATAACCGACGAAAGGTTCTATCGTCATATTTACGGGAGCACTTCTTTCGTGTGCACCGACTTTAGAGTGTGTTAGTTCTACACCCTCTAACATTGCCGTCTCAAGCTGCTTTGTAATATCGCCTTTTATTTTGACATTATATGTTCTCTCGAGTTTCGAGTTCATTAGTGCAGTTGCAACCTTTGAAGAGTCCGTCAGTATCAATACGCCCTCAGAGGCATAATCAAGTCTTCCCACCGGAATAAACTTTTTAAATTCACCGCCGAGAGAGTCGAAAATAGTTTTTCTACCTCTAGGATCTGTTTTTGAAACAAGCTCACCTTTTGGTTTGTTGTATACAATCGCCGTAAAAAAATCTGTAGGCGGCTTGAGTCTTTTGTTGTTAACACTAATATCTGAATTTGCTTCATAGCTTACGCCTGGATTTGTGACGACTTCATCATCTACTTTTACAAATCCTTTAAGGATTAGCTCATCCGCCTCTCGTCTAGAGTACTCGCTTCTATCGGCGATTAGCTTATTAAGCCTTATTTTTTCTACTGTTTTTCTCATTTTTTTATACCGGCTTCCACTAAATCATGTATATGCAGAGCGCCTTTTATTTTGCCTTTTTTGTCGGTTATTATCAAGAGCTGTATTTTATTTTCCTCTATTATGTTTAGAGCCTCGGCGGCTAATATGTTTTCATCCTGTACTATTTTTGGTGTTTTGGCTGCGTATTTGAAAGCTTTTTCATTTATCGAAAACGACTCATCCATTAGCGCTCTTCTTAGGTCGCCATCGCTAAGTACGCCGGATAACTCTCCATTGCTCTCAAAAATGACGCTTCCTAGTTTGCCCTCCGACATTTTGACGACAGCCTCTTTCAAAATTGTTTCACATGAAACAATAGGAAGATTTTTAGTTCGCATAATATCTTTTACTTTTACAAATAGCCTTTTGCCGAGAGTTCCGCCTGGATGAAAATATGCAAAATCCTCTTTTTTGAATCCTCTTTTTTCCATCAGTGCAACAGCCAAAGCATCGCCTAAAGCCATAGTGAGTGTCGTAGAACTAGTCGGTGCGGCGTTAAGAGGACAAGCCTCTTTTGAGACGGCAATGTTTAGATGTATATCGGCAAAAGAGGCAAGCGATGAGCTATTGTCTTTACTCATTGCTATGAGTTTTACACCGTATCTTTTGAGGTGCGGGAGTATTGCTATAAGCTCGTCACTCTCACCGCTATAGCTGATAGCAAGAACACCGTCCTCTTTGCTTATCATTCCGAGATCTCCGTGCATTGCTTCGGTTGGGTGAATAAAAAAGCTTGGTGTGCCGGTGCTTGCCATTGTGGCGGCAATCTTTGCACCGACAAGTCCGGATTTGCCAACACCTATGATGACTAGCTTGCCTTTTAGCTCAAAGATGGACTCAACGGCATCGGCAAATGAGTCGTCAATTCTTTCGGCACATGATAGTAGTTCGGCTGCCTCTAGCCTCAAAACATCCGATGCTATTTGATTGTGGTTTTGCATTTTATTTATTGAATAAAAATGGTAGGCACTATGACCGGATATTTTTTGAGCGCTCTAAAAATATGTTTTTTAAGAACCTGTCTTATCTCATTTTCAAGCATTCTTTTGTTTTCAACAACCTCTTTGTTGGCGTTTTGAAGGAAGCTTACAAGTACATTTTCCATCTCTTCGGAGAAGGTTCTGTCATCCCTGTCGGATACAAGTCCAAAGCTAGATACCTTAGGTTTTTCCAAAAGCGCCCTGTTTTGCTTGTCTACAAATGCTACTATAATCACGATACCATTTTCGGCAAGCTCCTGCCTATCCATGACGACATCTTCTTCGATTTGGTTATTTCTTTGGTTGTCAATATATACTTTTCCGCTTTTGACGGTTTTAATTTTTCTCATACCCCGTGCATTTAGCTCTATCTGATCACCATCTTCCATGAGTATGATATTTCTCTCATCTACACCGCAAGAGATAGCAGTCTCTTTATGTTTTGCGACATGTTGGTATTCACCATGTATCGGCAAGAAAAATTTTGGTTTAACAAGACGAAGCATCAGTTTTTGCTCTTCTTGCGCACCGTGTCCTGAGACATGAATATCTGAAAAGTCTTTGTACGCTACGCTTGCTCCTGCTTTTAGGATATAGTTTAGTACCGTAGAGACACTTCCCTCATTGCCTGGAATGGCGCTAGAAGAGAGTATGACCGTGTCGGATGGTTTTAGCTTGATATGTCTATGTTCGTTTATTGCCATCCTATATAGGGCGCTCATAGTCTCGCCCTGTGACCCGGTAGTAATAATAAGCACTTCATTGTCAGGATATTTAGCTACTTCTGCGGCATCTATAAATATTCCAAAAGGTAGTTTTATATAGCCTAGATTCATGGCCACTTCTAGATTTCTCTCCATTGAGCGACCGATAATTGCTACTTTTCTGTTGTACTTTATCCCTTTTTCTATTGCCTGGTATACCCTGTGGATATTGGATGAGAAAGTAGACATAATAACTCTACCTTTTGAGCGAGCAAATATAGTGTCAAATGTAGGTCCGACAGTGCTCTCCGATAGTGTTGCGCCCGGTCTCATCGAGTTTGTAGAGTCGGAGAGCAGACAGAGTACGCCTTTTTCTCCATAGTGTGCAAGCCTATGAAGGTCTGCAGGGTATCCATCTATCGGTGTATGGTCTATTTTGAAATCCCCGGTATGAATAATCGTTCCCGCCTCTGTAGTAATGGCAAGGCTTGATGCATCTATGACAGAGTGTGTCATGTGCATCCACTCTACTTCGAAGTCGCCTATTTTAATAACTCTTCTTTTTTCAATAGCTCTAAAAAACTTTTTGTATTCCATCATCTTATGTTCGTCAAACTTATTACCTATCATGCCTAGCGGCAGAGGTGTTCCATAAAGCGGAAACTGCATCTCTCTAAACAGATACGGTACGGCCCCTATGTGGTCTTCGTGCGCATGCGTTATGACGATACCGGCTATTTTGTGTTTTATCTGTTTTAGGTATGTAAAATCCGGAATTAGTATATCTACGCCGTGCATATCATCATCCGGAAAGCTCATACCTACATCTACGAGTATGGCGCTATTTTGTGTTTCAATAATCGTTATATTGCCGCCTATTTCTTCGAGACCGCCGAGAGGTGTTATTCTAATTGTCGCTTTTGTGCTGTGGTTTAGTTTTGCGTCGGTATTTAGCCTGCTTTGCTGTATTCTCTTATTTGCCTCGATAGAGTTTTTAATATTTGTATGCCAGCCGTATTGTCCGTCAGACGGGTGCTGTGCTCCTGACGCTTGTGCCGGATTTTCACTGCCATCTCTCTCTTCTCTAGGTCTTCTATTGCCCAAAAACTTCTGTTTTCTGTTTTTGAAGTACTCTTCAGCTCTTGCAGACCTTTGTCTTTCATTGCCTTCAGTTTGAACCGCCGATTGTTCGCCATTGGAGTTATTATTCTCTTGTTCGCCGCTTTGTTCTATGTTTTCGTTTTCCATTCTAAGCCCTTTTTAGCTAATTGAATGATCTAATATCCGTAAAAAGCTTGACAAAAAGTTCGGTAGAGAGTTCGTGAGGTCTTATAGTCAAAGAGATATTTAGTTTTTCAAAAGCGGCTACAAGCAGGCCTTTATCGTAAGCGCTCGAAAGATTTTTTAGAAGAGTCTTTCTCGGTGCCGAAAAAGAGTGCTTCAAAAAACTTTCAAAGTCGCCATACCTAGCTTTGTCTATCAAAGGATTTTTGCGCTTGCTAAGCTGTAAAACGCTGGAAAATACCTTTGGCGCCGGCTGAAAAGCCGAAGGCGGAAGCTCTAAGGCTATTCCCCTTTGGCACATCGCATCACATATTACGGATATAGCGCCGAAATCAGATGATTTCGGGGTTGCGCAAAACTTCTCGGCAACCTCTTTTTGAACCATAACGAGAATGTTTTCTATCCTCTCGTCTTTGATGGCTCTTAGAACTATATTTGTAGCGATGTAATACGGCAGGTTGGCGATCATGTCCAGTTTTGGGGCAAAGCTAATTGCTTCATCCCAAACGCTAAGTATGTCCGCGTGGAGCAGTCTAAACCTGCCGTTTTCTAACTCATCTTTAAACTTAGACTTAAGATTTGAAATCAAATCCGTGTCAACCTCAACAGCAACTACCGCTTTCTTTGTCAAAAGCTTGCCGGTTAAATCACCTAGCCCAGGCCCGATTTCAAGGACAAGATTGTCGTTATCGGGCATCGACTCGATGATTTGCTTTAGATAATATTCATCTTTTAAAAAGTTTTGACCGAATTTTTTTTTGGCGGTTATTTGCAACTCTAAACTTTTAAAGAAATTTTATCTCCGATACTACTAAATTTTTGCTTATAAAACATTGAGAGCCGACAAAAAATCGCAAGCCAAACTTTGTTAAAATTGATTTAAAAAACGGCGGTGTTTTGAGTGGATTTTTTGGCAAAAAGGATAATTCCGTGCTTGGATGTAAAAGACGGAAGAGTTGTAAAGGGCGTTAATTTCGTAGGGCTAAAAGATGCCGGAGACCCTGTTGAGATAGCTGCTCGGTACAATGAAGAGGGCGCCGATGAGCTAACATTTCTCGATATTACGGCAAGTCATGAAAACAGAGATACGATAGTTCATATAGTAGAAGAGGTCGCCAAAACCGTATTTATTCCGCTAACCGTGGGCGGCGGTATCAGAGTGCTCGATGATATTTATAGGCTTTTAAATGTCGGTTGCGATAAGGTAAGCATTAACTCTAGCGGCGTAAAAAATCCAGATTTTTTTGACGAAGCCTCTTTTCGTTTCGGAAGTTCTACGATAATCGCTGCAATAGACGCAAAAAAAGTCAGTGAAAACAGATGGAATGTTTTTATTAACGGCGGTAGACTCGATACAGGCAAAGACGCCGTGGAGTGGGCAAGAGAGGTGACCGGTCGTGGGGCGGGAGAGATACTGCTAACTAGTATGGACGCAGACGGCACGAAGGCTGGATTTGATATAGCTTTGACGGCGGCCGTTAGAAATGCAGTGAGCGTGCCGGTGATAGCAAGCGGTGGGGCAGGCAATAAAGAGCATTTCAGCGAGCTTTTTAAGACTACAAATTGTGATGCGGGGCTTGCGGCTTCTATATTTCACTTTAAAGAGGTGGAGATAAAAGAGCTAAAAGAAGAGCTTGCAAAAAATGGGGTAAATGTTCGGTTATGATAGTTTGCGCTGGACGAACCGAGGTTTTTTCTTTTGCTAGGGCTATAGGGGTGGGGCTTGTGGAGAGCGCCTATAATCTTTCCGTGATTTTAAAAGATGAGAGACCTGAGACGCTTTTGTTTGTCGGGAGCTGCGGTAGTTACGGCAGGCTTGGAGTACTTGAGAGTTTTTATTCGGAGTCGGCTTCGCAGATAGAGCAATCTTTTGTGCAAGGCGGGGCGTACACTCCAATAGAGAACAAAATATACAAAAATGTTTCACATGAAACAATTGTAAACTCCTCAAACTATATTACGACGGACAAAAATGTAAGCGATAAATTTTTGGAGCTTGGGTTGGAGTGTGAAAATATGGAGTTTTTTTCCGTGCTTTGGGCGGCAAGAGAAGCTGGCGTGAAGGCAAAAGGATTTTTTGTAACCACCAATTACTGCCACTTGGACGCAAGAGAAGAGTATCTGAAAAATATCAAAGCGGCTACAGAAGTTATTTACAATAGATATGAAAAAGAGTTAAAAGAGTATGAATAAAACAAACATTTATGATTTGGAGCCATCCGAGCTATCGTCCTTGCTAGAGGGTCCATCGTTTCGTGCGACACAGATGTTAAATTGGGTTTACAAAAAAAATGTATCCAATTTTAAAGAGATGAACAATTTGCCAAAAGATTATAGAGAGGTGTTGGATGAAAAATTTGTCGTCGGTTCGCTTTCTCTTCTTAAAAAAGAGGTAAGTACGGACGGAAGTGAGAAGTATCTTTTTGGGCTTACTGACGGCAAGACGATGGAGACTGTGCTTCTTAAGATGAAAGAGGATGAGTTTGACGATGAAGGCAAAAAAACTAGAGAGGCCAGATATACGGTCTGTATCTCTTCGCAGGTCGGTTGCAAGGTAGGGTGCGCTTTTTGCCTTACCGCAAAGGGCGGCTTCGAGCGCAATCTAACGGCAGGTGAGATAGTAGAGCAAGTAGCTTTTATCAAAAAAGACAAAGAGTTTGGCGAAGAAAAAAGCATCAATATTGTTTTTATGGGAATGGGTGAGCCGCTCGACAATATGGAAAATGTCGTAAAAGCGATAAAAATAATAACCCACAAAGACGCTCTCTGCATAGCTCCTAGACGAATCACCATCTCTACAAGCGGACTTGCGACAAAGATAGAGAAGCTTGCAATTATGGATATGGGTGTTAATCTTGCGATTAGCCTTCACGCCGTAGATGATGAGCTTAGAGAAAAATTGATGCCGATAAACAAAGCGTACAATATAAAAGCAGTAATAGATGCCGTGCGAAAATTCAAAGCCGACAGACGCAAAAAAGTGCTTTTTGAGTATCTGCTTTTAGGCGGCGTGAACGATGACATAAAATCGGCGCAAAAACTAGGCAAACTACTAAGTGGGCTTGATGCAAAGATAAATTTGATTTTGTTCAATCCGTATGAAGATAGCGAATTTAAAAGACCTACAAAAGAAGCGGCGGAAGCATTCAGGGAATATCTCGCAAACAAAAGATTTATCTGTACGATTAGAGAGTCAAAAGGCATCGATATATCGGCAGCGTGTGGGCAGTTAAAACAAAGGGATAAAGATGGAAGATAAGCTAATTGAGGGCGTAGTTCGTTTTCGCAACGAAGATTTTTTGGAGCATCAAAAACTGTTTTCAGAGCTCGGAGAAAACCAAGATCCACATACGCTGTTTATTGGCTGCTCCGATTCGAGGTTGGTTCCAAATCTCATTACAAGCAGCCTTCCCGGAGAACTTTTTGTAGTCCGAAACATAGCAAATTTTGTACCGCCATATAGAGTTTCAGCTGAATTTGCAGCCACTACTTCTGCTATCGAATATGCAGTGGAGATACTAAATGTAGAAAATATTGTTGTGTGCGGGCATTCAAACTGCGGCGGATGTTCAGCTCTTTATCTACCAGAGGAAAAACTTAACAAAATCCCAAATGTAAAAAAATGGCTCGAGCTCGCCGATCCTATAAAAAAACAGGTACTAGAAGAGCTAAAAGACGAAGACGAAAAGATAAGAAACTGGCATACTGAGCTTTTGAATGTTGTAGAACAATTAAAGCACCTGCTAACATACCCTTTTATAAAAGATAGATACGAAAACGGCACTATCAAACTATATGGCTGGTACTATGTCATAGAGACCGGCGATGTATATGATTATAACTTTGAGACAAAAGAGTTTAAGCTTATTAGATAGAGGCGAGAAACTCTGACTTGATGTCGCTTTTTGATTCTATCTCAAAATTTTTGCCTTTGTACTCAAACGATATTTTAGAGGCGTGAAGGCAGACCCTTCTTGCACCCGTGCGCTCTATTCTCTCTGCCTCGCTCATCTTTTTATCCAGATAATCCCTTGCCATTTCCAAGTCTTTTTGATATATCGGCTCGCCGACTATCGGATACCCTAGATGTACGGCGTGTAGTCTTATTTGATGCAACCGCCCCGTAAACGGCTTTGCCTTTACAAGAGTCATATTGTGCTTTCCAAAATACTCTAACGGCTCAAAAAGTGTCAAAGAGTGCTTGCCTTGTTCGCTTGCACCCTGCATGACTTTGAGTTCCAATACTTTTATCTGCTCTAGCAGACACTCAACTTCGGTTTTTTCGGTAAGTTGCCCAAACAGCAGTGCCGTATACTCTTTTTGTATTCCCCTTGTCTCAAAGGTTGTCTTTAGTATCGACTCCGCAGCTTTGTTTTTGCTAGCTACGAGTAGTCCGCTCGTCTCATAATCAAGTCTATGCGTAATATTTGCGGCATATCCGTAAAGCTTTTTGATGCTATCAAGTATGCACTCTTGTGTCTCAAAACCGTTTGGGTGGGAGAGCATGCCGGATGGTTTTTCAAAAACCGCAAAATCATCCTCTTCAAATACGGGAATTAACTGTATTGATGGTGTCGGCTCATAAAAAAGCACCTCCACTTCGCCGACAGCTCGCACTCCTTTATAGACTACAATTTCGCCGTTTAACTTTACGCGCCCCTTGTCTATGAGCCGCTTGCCAACTCTCTCCGTAACACCCAACTTTTCAATCATAAAATATAGAAGTTTTTCACCGTTTATATCAAATTTTTTTATCTCATAAGCCACAATATTCAACCATATTTTCATAAAATGTAAAAAACATTTTACAAGAAAAAAGGTTCGAGGTAATTATGGTAGAAAGATATTCAAGAGAAGAGATGAAAAGCCTATGGAATATGCAGGCAAAGTATGATGCTTGGCTAAAAGTAGAGATAGCCGCAGTTAAGGCTTGGAGTGAGATAGGGTTGATACCCAAAGAGGACGCCGAAAAGATTGAGAGAAACGCAAAGTTCGATATAGACGAAATAGACGAGATAGAAAAAACGACAAAACACGATGTGATAGCATTTTTGACGAGTGTCGCCAATAACCTTGGCGAAGAGAGCAGATGGGTTCACTACGGCATGACAAGTTCCGATACGATAGATACGGCGGTAGCGCTTCAAATTAAAGATTCCATGGAAATTATCATCAAAGATGTTAAAGATATTATGGAGTCCGTGAGGCAAAGGGCGATGGAGCACAAGCATACGCTATG
>DIZY01000135.1:0-11946 GCA_002428055.1 Helicobacteraceae bacterium UBA6016 | reverse complement strand
AGTTCTTTGAATGTAATTAGCGTGGGAATGGTGAGCGGAGCGATGGGCAACCTTGCGCATACTCCGATAGAACTTGAAGAGCTTACTTGTAAATATTTGGGTCTTGGCGTAGCAAACGCTTCAAATCAAGTAATCCAGAGAGACAGATATGCAAGAGTGATAACGGCTCTCTCCTTGCTTGCTTCAAGTATCGAAAAATTTGCGGTAGAGATAAGACATCTTCAAAGAACCGAAGTGTACGAGGCTGAAGAGTATTTTAGCCCAGGACAAAAAGGCTCATCCGCAATGCCTCACAAGAGAAATCCTGTGTTAACCGAGAATATCACGGGACTCGCAAGAGTGATACGAAGCTACGCCGTTCCTGCGATGGAAAATGTAGCTCTTTGGCATGAGAGAGATATATCACACTCCTCCGTTGAGAGATTTATGCTCCCCGATGCATTTATCACGACCGATTTTATGCTAAATAGATTTAACGGCGTAATCTCAAAGCTGCTTGTGTATCCTGAGAATATGATGAAAAATCTCAACCTTACGGGCGGACTCGTATTCTCGCAAAGAGTGCTTTTGGAGCTTCCGTTAAAAGGGGTATCAAGAGAAGATGGATACAAGATAGTCCAAAGAAATGCAATGAAAGTGTGGGAGGATTTGCAACAAGGCAAGCCCGCACTAAACTCAATAGGCGAATCGCTATTTTTGCAAAACCTTTTAAATGACGAAGATTTGAGAGCCAAGCTATCCGAGAGTGAGATAAGAGATTGTTTTGACTACGGTTATTACACAAAAAATATAGATAAAATTTTTGAGAGGGTGTTTGGATGCTAACAGTCATAAAGAGGGACGGGAGAAAAGAAGAACTTGATGTCAGAAAAATTCAAAAATACACCAAAGACGCCGTTGCAGGGCTGAGAAATGTATCGCAATCAGAGCTGGAAGTAGATGCAAAGATACAGTTTCGTGATGGGATGAGTACTTCTGAAATTCAGCAAACACTTATTCAAACAGCCGTAGACAAGATAGATATAGATGCTCCTGACTGGTCATTTGTCGCGGCGAGATTGTTTGTTTATGACCTATATCATAGAGTGGGACTCACTATTGATTCGTGTAAAATCCAGTCTTACTGTGATTTAAAAAGCTATTTTGAAGTCGGCGAGAGAGAAGGCAGAATAGTTCCGGGGTTAAAAGAGCTTTACGATATAGATGAGCTAAATGCGTATATCAAACCTGAGCGTGACTTGCAGTTTAACTACCTTGGTATCAAAACACTTTACGATAGATACCTTTTAAAAGATAGAAATGGCGATCCGATAGAGCTTCCACAGCAGATGTTCATGGCGATAGCGATGTTTTTGGCTCAAAATGAGACAGACAGGCAGTATTGGGCAAAGCAGTTTTATGACGGGCTTTCAAAATTTGAGGTAATGGCGGCGACTCCTACGCTTTCAAACGCTAGAACTCCTAGACATCAGTTAAGTTCATGCTATGTTGGCTCTACGCCTGATAATATAGAAGGCATATTTGACTCCTATAAGGAGATGGCGCTTCTAAGTAAATACGGCGGCGGTATCGGCTGGGACTATGCCAAAGTAAGAGCGGCAAACTCATTTATCGATGGTCACAAAAACGCCGCAGGCGGGATAGTGCCATTCCTTAAAATCACAAATGACATAGCTGTTGCGGTTGACCAGCTAGGCACCAGAAAAGGCGCTATTGCAGTCTATATCGAGACTTGGCATAGAGACATCGAGGACTTTCTTGACCTTAGAAAAAACTCCGGTGAAGAGAGACGAAGGGCGCATGATATATTCCCGGCTCTTTGGATGAATGATCTGTTTATGAAAAGAGTTGAGGAGAATGGAACATGGAGCCTTTTTGACCCGTATGCAGTGCCTGAACTTACAAATGCGTGGGGCGATGATTTTGACGCCAAATACGAAGCGTATGAAGCGGACAAAAATATCAAAAGAGAGACTGTAAACGCCAAAGACCTTTGGAAGAAGATATTGCTTTCTTACTTTGAAACAGGAAGCCCGTTTTTGTGCTTCAAAGATACCTCAAATAGAGCAAATCCAAACTTTCACAAAGGGGTTATCAGAAGTAGTAACCTTTGTACGGAAATCTTCCAAAATACGGCTCCAAACTATTATAAAGTCAAAATCAAGTTTGAAGACGGAACCGAAGAGGTGCTGGATGAAAATGTTGAGCTAAAAATCGATAGCGGCATCGTCAAAAAAGCGAACAAAATAAGCTCCATAGACTCTATCGGCGGAAAAAGAGTGTATATCGTAGAAAAGGTGTCGGATGGCGGTCAAACGGCGGTTTGCAACCTTGCAAGCATTAACCTCTCAAAGATAAATACAAGAGAAGATATAGAGAGAGTGGCTCCTATCGCCGTGAGGATGCTCGACAATGTAATAGAGCTAAACTTCTACCCGGTAGAAAAAGTAAAAAATACAAATCTTCAGACAAGAGCTGTGGGGCTTGGCGCCATGGGTGAGGCTGAAATGCTTGCCGCAAAGGGTATAGAGTGGGGAAGTGAAAGACATTTTGCTTTTATCGACGAAATATTTGAGGTTATCTCATACAACGCCATTAAGACAAGTTCTGATTTGGCGGTTGAAAAGGGCGCATATCCGCAGTTTGCAGGTTCAAATTGGTCGAAAGGAATTTTGCCTATCGACCATGCTTCCGAGGAGGCAAAAAAACTATCAGGAAGAGGGCTTTTTGATGAAGCTTATGACTGGAGCGCACTACGAGAAAAAGTCAAAAAAGACGGCATGAGAAACGGCTATTTGATGGCTATTGCTCCAACATCATCCATCTCTATACTCGTCGGTACCACGCAAACAATAGAGCCGATATATAAAAGAAAATGGTTTGAGGAGAATCTATCCGGTCTTATTCCGGTGGTTGTGCCAAATCTTACACTGGATACATATGAATACTACAAATCGGCGTATGAGATAGACCAGTCTTTGCTTGTTAAGGCGGCCGCCGTGAGACAAAAATGGATAGACCAAGGGCAAAGCCTTAATATCTTTATGAAGCTTGAGAATGCGAGCGGCAAGGTGTTAAATGACATCTATATGCTTGCTTGGAAACTAGGGCTAAAGTCTACTTATTATCTAAGAAGCCAAAGTCCTGACAATAATATCGATGAAGATACAATGGACAGAAGTATAGAGTGCGAGGGCTGCCAGTAAGATTTTAGCTTTCTTTGCGCATATAGTGATAGACTAAAATGAAAATGGGTAAAATCTATCCCCCAGTTAATAAGTTATGGATGAGGTAAAATGGAATCAAATACCGGTAAAAAAATAATCTATAACCCTAGTTCCGTCGAGACGGTACAGCAAAGAAGAACTATTAGTGGTAACCCGACCGGACTTATCGAGCTAACAAAAGTTAAATATCAATGGGCTATAAGACTTTGGGATTTGATGCTGGCCAACACTTGGTTTCCAAAAGAGGTCGATATGACTCAGGATGCCAAAGACTACAAAAATCTATCCGAGCATGAAAAAAGAATGTATGATTTGGTGCTGAGCCAGCTTATATTTATGGACTCTATCCAAACGAACAACCTCTCAGACAATGTAAACCCGTTTATTACCGCACCAGAAATCAATGTTCTTCTTGTACGCCAAGCGTTTGAAGAGGCTTTGCACTCTAGTTCTTATGCCGTCATGGTCGAATCAATCTCTGAAAATACGAGCGAGATATATGATAAGTGGAGAACCGACAACGAGCTTGCACACAAAAATGCTTATATCTATGAGGTATACAAAAAGTTAGAGGAGAATCCGACTGACTCTCAAAAAGTGCTTGCGATGTTCGCCAATCAAATCCTTGAAGGTCTATATTTTTATAGCGGGTTTACTTGTATGTATATCCTTGCTAGAAGCGGTAAGATGATGGGGAGTGCGCAGATGATTCGTTTTATCCAAAGAGATGAAATAAGCCATCTTCTTGTGTTTCAAAACCTTATTAACACAACGAGAAACGAACGACCGGATTTATTTACGAAAGAGCTTGAAGAGGAAGTTAGGCATATGTTTGACGATGCGGTTAAGATAGAGGCAAGCTGGGGAAAATATGTCACAAACGGGCAGATACTTGGCTTTAATGACGAGATTATAGACCAATATATCAAACATCTTGCAGACAGTAGACTTAAGGCTGTCAAGATGAAGCCAATGTATAATGTAGAGCATCCAATAAAATGGGTTGACAAATTTTCTAGCTTTAACGACCAAAAAGCAAACTTTTTTGAGGCAACCGTGAGTAACTACTCAAAAGGTACGCTCTCTTTCGACGACTTCTAATGTCAAATCTCGTTGCGCTTCGCCAAAGAAAGCTTCTTGAAGAGCTTTTGAAGCGAGAAAATCTTGATGATTCGATACTAAACGCTTTTTTCGAGACAGACCGTTCAGTTTTTGTACCAAGAGGCTTTAAAAACTCTGCAAACTCCCTAAACGCCCTTCCATTGCAAGCTGAGCAGTGGATAAGCTCTCCGCTTACGGTCGCTAAAATGACGAAAGCATTGGAGCCAAAAGGCGCCGATAGTGTGCTTGAAATAGGATGCGGTAGCGGCTATCAGGCGGCGATACTCTCAAAACTATTTCGCCGAGTGTTTACGATAGAGCGAATAGAGGGGCTTTTGGCTGAGGCTAGAACGATTTTTAAACAGCTAGGGCTTGTAAATATCAATACAAAACTTGATGACGGCATGCTAGGGTGGATGGAATTTGCCAAGTTTGATAGGATACTGCTATCCGCTTCTATAGAAGATATACCCCAAAACATTTTTGACCAACTAAGCGAAAACGACGGAGTGTTGGTCTCCCCAATAACCGTCGGAAACAAACAGATAATCACAAAATACCGTAAAAATCGCTATATGATAGTGAAAGAAGAGGTTGAAGAGTGCTTGTTTGTGCCTATTCAGCGAGGAGTTAGCAAATTAAATTAATATAGTGTTTTGCGTCACTAAACGGTCAAACAATAAGCCTAATATCAACATATCAAGATTTTGTAATATGAGGAGTTTGTCGTGACACTAAAGAAAAGAGTTTTGTTTGTTTGTATACATAATAGCGCTAGAAGTCAGATGGCGGAAGCTTTTTTAAATAGACTTGGGGGCGAATTGTTTGAGGCAAAAAGCGCCGGATTTGAACCTGGAAAGATGAACCCGCTTGTTGTTGAGGCGATGAGTGAGACAGGATATGATTTGTCTGCAAATGAGACAAACTCCGTATTTGAGTTTTTTAAAGAGGGAAAAAGATTTAACTATGTAATCACGGTATGCGATGAGGGTGCAGCGCAGAGATGCCCGATATTTCCAGGAGTAACACATAGAATACATTGGAGCTTTGAAGACCCATCTTCTTTTGAAGGAAGACATGAGGAGAAGCTCGCCAAAACAAGAGTAGTAAGAGACGCTATAGCGGCGCAAGTGCAAGAGTTTTTGGACGGCGTAAAAAGTAAAGAGATATTGGAGAATGCCCCAAAGGAGTAGTATGGATGATTTTTTGAAGTGTATCGGCGCCGTGAATGATGAGACGAGGGTGAGAATTCTCAAATTTCTCATTATTCATGGCAAAAGTTGTGTGTGTGAACTTGAAAATTCGCTTGAGATGATACAGTCTAGACTCTCTCGCCATCTGAAAATATTAAAAGAGGGCGGATTTTTGGATGTTGAGAGGATTGGCAGTTATGCATACTACTATCTTGCGCCAAGAGCCCCGATGCACAAAACTATTTTGGATGAGATAAACAATCTAAATATCCGCATAAACGAAAAACAAAGCGTTTGCGCTAGCTAAGGAAAAAGAAGTGACCCTTGCGATTTTAATATTTTTATTTACGATGGTGCTTGTCATATTCCAGCCAAAGGGGCTAAAGATAGGTAGCTCCGCTGTTATAGGGGCGGCTCTTGCCTATGTTTTTGGCGTAGTTAGTTTTGGGGATATGCTGGAGGTGAGCGCTATCGTATGGGATGCAACGCTCAGTTTTATCGGTATTATTATTCTTTCTATGGTGCTTGATGAGATAGGATTTTTCGAGTGGTGCGCCATTAAAATGGCAAAATTCTCTGGCGGTAACGGGCATAAGATGTTTGTGTACTCTTTGCTTTTGGGAGCTTTTGTAAGTGCGCTATTTGCCAACGACGGCGCAGCTTTAATACTTACGCCGATACTTCTTTCAAAAATGAGGCTTTTGCAGTTAAATGCTAAAACCATAGTCGCCTTTCTTTTGGCGGGTGGCTTTATTTCGGATAGTGCATCTTTGCCGTTTGTATTTTCCAATCTTACAAATATCGTAACCGCCGGATATTTTGGCATAGGCTTTGCCGAATATATGCAAAATATGCTTTTGCCGTTTGTCGTAAGCGTGTTTATTTCGATTTTAGTACTTTGGGTAGTGCTAAGGCGGGATATTCCAAAAACGGTGGATATAGCGCTACTAAAAGAGCCGGATTCAGTGCTCAAAGATAAGCCGCTTTTTTATTTTAGTTGGTTTTTTTTGGCTATTTTGCTTGCCGGCTACTTTTTGGGCGATGCTTTGCATCTTCCAATCTCTGTTTTTGCTCTGGGCGGGGGTGTGCTGTTTTTGTTTATCGCATCACAAAGAAAGGCGGCAAAGTTTTATTTGACGCTAAAGACCGCTCCTTGGCAGGTAGTGTGGTTTAGTATTGGGCTATATATCGTAGTTTATGGACTAAAGAATGCGGGATTAACGTGTGAAATATCGCTCATCGTAGGCGAATTGGTCAAGATGGGTGAGCCTATAGCGGTTGTGGGGGTCGGATTTTTGGCGGCGGCGCTTAGCGCCGTTATGAATAATATGCCGACTGTTATGGTGATGGATATAGCGCTAAAACCGCACGCCAACGAGCTTTTGGCGTATGCAAACATTATCGGCTGCAATCTAGGCCCCAAAATGACTCCGTTTGGCTCGCTTGCAACACTGCTTTGGCTGCATGTGCTGGAGAAAAAAGGAATAAAAATAGGTTTTTGGGAGTATTCAAAATTCGGAATTTTGGTAACCCCGCCGATACTTCTAATTGTACTACTTTCGCTTTTGGGCTAAAAAAATATTAAGAGTGATTATGTAACGATAGACGCACTCTTAAAATTGTTATAAAGTATGGATTTTTGAAATATATAAAGATAGCTTTTTTGTCGGTTATGATGTTTTTCTTTGTCGGATGTGACGACAAGGAGCTCGGTAGCGACTATAGACCGCAAGGTGCAGAGGTTGCAATAAAAGTCTATATTGTGGGCGTACACCCGTACCTAAACAGCAAAAAAACATACCTCTCTTATCGCCCGATACTAGATTATTTGCAAGAGAAGATACCAGGGGTTAAATTTGAGCTTCAAACGGCTTCCGAGTATGATGAGTATGAAAAAGAACTATATGCTGGAGTATTCGACTTTGCGCTTCCAAATCCGTATCAGACTTTAAATAGCGTCAAATATGGATATAAGGTTATTGCCAAGATGAAGCCGGACAGTGTTTTTAGGGGTATCATCGTAGCAAGAAAATCGAAAAAACTAAAAAATATTCGCGAACTGACGGGGCAAACAGTTAGTTTTCCTGCAAAAACGGCTCTTGCGGCCGCTATGATGCCGCTTTATTTTTTGCATGAGAGCGGTTTGGATGTTAAAAACGAGATCAAGCTAAAATTTGTCGGTTCGCAGTTTTCATCCATTATGAATGCCTATACCGGCGATGCAATTGCGGCGGCGACTTGGCCTCCGCCGTGGGAGCAGTGGAAAAGAGAAAATCCGAAAATGGCGGAAGAGATGGAGATGGTATGGACTACAAAACCGCTTGTAAATAATGGTTTTGTAGTCAAGGGCGGTGTTGATACCAATATATCGTTAGAGGTCGCAAGGGCGCTGGTTGAGCTGGACAGATCCGAAAAAGGGGTAAAAATATTAAAAAATGCAGGCTTTGAAGGATTTGAGTATGCCGACGAAACAAAATATATGCCTGTAAAAAAGTTTTTGGAGAACTATGATAGAGCGATAGGGTTGCCAAAATGATAAAAAATATAGTCTCGTTTTTTGCCGATAGCATCAAAGGGCGGATGATGTTCAATGTGGCTGTTATTCATGCCGTAATGATGGGTATCGTGATATATGATTTGAACGATCGCCAAAAAGAGTTTATACAGGGTGAACAGACAAAAAAAGGGATGGAGCTAGCGTCTATACTGGCCTCAAACGCTACTGATTCTATGCTCAGAAACGACATAGTGGCAATGGAGGAGCTGATAGCCGAGCTTTCAAATGTAAAAAATGCAGATATGATTTTTTTGCTGGATAAGAGCGGCAGGGTGCGCTCTTCGAGCGATAAAAGTTATTTTAATTTAACGCTTGTTGACGAAGTTAGCAAGCGGCTTATTGGTGGCGTAACGCACAGGTCGGCAAACGGGGCGCAAATTGTTCACGACCACCTTGTCGACACTGTTTATCCGGTTGAAGTAAGAGGCGAGATTATCGGATACGCCAGAATATTGCTTAGCAATAAAGAGTTGGAATCGGAGTTTAGCTCTTTGGCTAGAAATGGTGTTATTTATGCGCTTCTGGCAATTTTTGGCGGTTCTTTGTTGGCTTTTTTTATGATACGGCGAATGAGCGAAGATATAGATGCCCTCTCTGAGGCTGCCAAGCGTATAAGCGATAGAGACTTTGATACGCCGGTGCCAAAGATAGAGGGTAAAAGTGAAATAGCCAATATGGCTCGTGCATTTGCAGTCATGGCTGATTCGATTCGTCAAAATATCGGCGAGCTTCAAAAAAGCGAAGAGCAGATGAAATGGCAGGCTACGCACGACCATTTGACGGGGCTTGGCAATAGAGCCGGATTTGAGAAGGCTCTTAGCTTATTGATTGCAGAGAGCAGGAGAGCGTACACGACCCATGCTCTGTTGTTTTTGGATCTCGATAAGTTCAAGGTCGTCAATGATACGGCGGGGCATCTTGCGGGAGATGAACTGCTTCGGAATATTGCGAAAATAATGCAAAAAAGTATTCGCCAAAACGACCTTCTTTTTAGATTTGGCGGGGATGAGTTTGGAATTTTACTTAGAGATTGTGATACCCAGCACGCAAGCGCAATAGGGCAAAAGATAATAGAGGCTATCGACGGCTATGAGTTTAGATGGGAGGCGAGCATATTTAGGGTTGGCGTTAGTATCGGTATGGTCTGTATAGATAATAATTCCGGTAGCCCAATAGATGTGCTTAGTTTGGCGGATACGGCCTGCTATATTGCAAAAGACAAAGGCCGTAACCGTATATTTTTGGCGACCCAAAATGACGGGGAGTTTGCCCTGCAGCGAGAAGAGATGGGCTGGATAGCCAAAATACAAGACGCTTTAATAAACGACAAATTTGAACTTTATATTCAGAAGATTAAAGCTCTTAAGAGCGAACTTGGCTCGCACTATGAAGTACTATTGCGACTCAATGCGGCAAACGGCAGCGTAATACTTCCGGATGTTTTTATTCCCGCTGCCGAGAGGTATATGCTGATGTCCTCCATTGACCTATGGGTCGCAAGACGGCTTTTTGAATATATAAAAAAACATAGAGAGTTGCTTTCCAAAAACAACTGCTTTAGCATCAACCTCTCGGGGCAGTCGATTAATGATGACGATTTTTTACCGAAACTAAAAGAGCTGTTTAGGGAGTATGATATACACGGTCCAAATATTATCTTTGAAATTACGGAGAGCGTAGCGATAGCCAATCACTCTAGGGCTAATGGCTTTATAGATGAACTAAAAGAGTTTGAGTGCAGTTTTGCGCTAGATGATTTTGGGACGGGTAATTCGTCGTTTGCATATCTAAAAAACTTGCCCGTAGATTATCTAAAGATAGACGGCAGTTTTGTAAAAAATATATTTGATTCGCCTATAGATGAAGTATTTGTAGGCGCCGTTACCGAGATAGCCAATAAAATGAATATGTTTGTCGTGGCAGAGTATGTTGAGAGCGATAAAATCAGGCTAAAGATGGAAGATATGGGGGTGCATTATGCCCAAGGTTTTGGAATCGAGAAGCCGTTTGCATTGCGGCTTTTCGACCCTAAAAGTTTTTAGACCTTAAAGCCTTTCATCTGTCTATCAAGATCTTCAGAGGCTTTGGCTAGCTCTTGCGCTATACCTATTAAGTCGTCTGAGATATTTTGATTTTGAATTGTTACAGTCATCGTGTCGTTCATTTTTGTTATTAGCGTTTTTGTCATATAGCTAATTTCAACAGCCGCTTGAGACGCTTTTTTGCTTGTCTCTATCGTCGTCATTATTTTATGCTGCGTCTGATCTGCTATCTCTTTAACTTCCAATGCGTCGCCTGATATCTGCTTGATATTTTCGGCGTTTTTGTTCATATTTTCACTTACATCGCCAACGCTTTGAACGACTACGCTTATTGTTGCATCTATCTCCGTAAGACTCTTTTGCGTTCTTTCCGCTAGTTTTCTCACCTCGTCTGCTACAACCGCAAAGCCTCTGCCGTGTTCGCCGGCTCTCGCCGCTTCTATCGCCGCATTTAGAGCCAAAAGATTTGTTTGGTCGGCAATATCTTTTATCATTTCCAAAACATCTTTTATTTTAAGCGTTTCATGCGCCAAGGCATTAATTCGTCCGCTCATACCCATCTCTTCTTCGCTGGCAATATAGATGGCGTCCACTACTCGGTTTAGAGAGTCGCTCATCTGCGTTAATACATCTAGGTTACCCTTGGTATCTTCGGTTGTTTGGATAGCCAGTTGTTCGGAGAGATCTATCTCTTTTTCTACTTTTGTTACGAGGTCTTTAGACTCTTGCACCATTTTGGTTTGAAGATGTGCCGATTTTGATATTTCCGTTGCGTTGGCAAGCGTTTTTTCGCTTATCATTTTCGTCTCGTTTGCCGTATTTCCTACCCTGCTAACTGTCGCATGTATTTTTTCTATAAATTTATTGATATAGCCTGTCACGCCACCTATCTCATCGTCGTTTTTGGCTTTTAGCCTTTTTGTTAGGTCGCCCTCTCCCTCTGCCAAATCTTTTGTCGTATCCGTAAGTGTTTGAAGTGGGCTAAATAGTGTGCTTTTAAAGAAGAATAGTACTCCTATTAGAGCCATTATTGATGATATTATCATTGTTGCAGCTATGTAATAGCCCGCTTTTGCAATATCTTTATCGGCCTCTTCCATCGATATTTTAAGATCCATGACGCCCAGTGCATCGCCCTCTTTTGAGGTAACATGGCAACTTAGACAATCTTTTTCCGCCAAAAGAGGCTTAATAAGTCTGACCATATGCTTGCCATCGGTTAGTTCTATTAGTTTTGTCTGTTTTGTTTCAAAAGTTTTGAGTATTTCGGGGTCTTTTGTAGTTTCGGCAGCCAATCCAAAAGCTTCTACTACCTGTTTTGATTTTGAGATACCTAGACTCTCTATCCCTGGTATTTTTTTTGCTCTTGCTAGCGTCTCTTCGACAACTTTTGGATCGCCCATGCTCATGCTTACTCTGAGTGTCTGAAAGATAGATTCGCTAAGCATATGAAGAGATTTTTGAGATGTTTTGTTTGCTAGTTCTTGTGAGTTTGCGGTCATAAATATAATAATACCTATACCGCCTGCAACCAAGCCGACAATCATTGCGCCTACTATTTTTGCATGAATCGTTTTTAGCATATTAACCTCTTCCAAGCTTAAATTTATTGGTTATTTTAGCTTGAATTTTAAAATTTTGTGTCAAATTTGTTTCAAAAAAGCATAATTTTAGCATTTTTATTTTCTAAGCGCTACCAAAACATCCTCAACTACATCATCAAGCGCCCCGTCAAGTATCTCAAAAACATTTGAGTACGCCTGTTCGCTTCTTGTGTCTTTGACCTGTTGATACGGTGCCAAAACATAGCTTCGTATCTGGCTTCC
>DIZY01000134.1:48654-51720 GCA_002428055.1 Helicobacteraceae bacterium UBA6016 | reverse complement strand
TATAAAATTCAACTGCTCCAAAACCAACGGATGAAGAAGATAGACTCCGAGTACCAAAGGAGATAGCTTTGCGATATACTCAAGCGATTTTGCCCCATCAAAACTTTTAAACAGTGCAAACACGGATACGGCTTGTAAGAACACAAGAGGTGTGGCATAGTCATAAAATGCGGCAAACAACTCTCCTTTTTGCGAAGAGAGATAGCCGGTCAAATAACATATCGCCGATGAAGACAAAAGAAAAAGGAATAAAAATAAAAAGGGGCGCTTGAACTCTATACGGTGTAGATAGTATCCGAGCATAAAATAACCGCTATAGGCGCCGAGCTCCCTATACGCAAACCCAAACTTCAATCCAAAGACAGCCTCGATATGAGGAGCCGCAATAGCTAGCGTAAACCAAAGCGCAAACAGAATTTTTGCTTCAACGCCGTTCATAGATACGATAAGACGGCGCATAAACGGAGAAAGCAGATATAAAATAACTATAACATATAAAAACCATAGATGATAGTATATTTGCCCGTCAAAAAACATCATTACGGATTGCAATACACCCATCTCTTCGCCTTGGACGACTATGCGAAAAACCAGATAGAGTAGACTCCAAAAAATAAGAACGGGGATAATGCGAAAAAGTCGTCTTTTGTAGAACTGCAAAATATCATAATCACGGGATAAAAGCAGTGCGCCACTTGCCATAAAAAAGACCGGAACGCAAAAACGAGAGAGTGAGTCAAGCAGATTTGCATGCACGAAAAGCATCTCATCCGGTGAGCTTGAGTAGAGCGTATTGGCGACGGTATGAATAAGAACTACGGCAAATATAGCCGCAACTTTAATGGTATCAATGTAGTAAATACGCAAGATTTGCTGTTCCATTTAACCCTCTTTAAATACGCTCTATAATAGAATTTAGACATGAATTTTAAATACTTACTCCTAAAAAGCATTCTTTATACTATTATCATCGCCCTCTCCTCTTTAATCATAGGCGGCGGGTACGCATATTTTTATCTGACCGAAAGCGTCACAGCACCCGAATCCGTAAAAATAGAGAAAGGCTCAAGCCAAAATGCGCTCGACGCCCTAAACAAACTCTCCGTCCAGACCAACATCATCGACAAGATAACGCTATCTTTGCTCGGCGGAGCAAAAAGCGGAAATATCTCTCTTGATGGTGCAAAAACCAGAATTGGGCTCCTAAAGGCGCTGGCAAAGGGGAAGCAAAAAAATATGACCGTAACGCTAATACCCGGCGAGACGACAGAGGTGTTTTTGCGCAATCTATCCAAAAAAGAGGAGCTAAATCTCGAAAAGCTAAAAGCCGCATACTACACGCATACATCTGCGCCGGATGGAATGCTCTATCCGGAGAGCTATAGCCTGATGCTAGACTCCAACGAGACAAAGATAGTAGATGAGCTCTTTGCCTTTTCCAAAAAGAAGTTTGAGGCGTTACAAAAAGAGTACGGCATAACAAGTGAGGAATTTGAGAAAAAGATAATAGTCGCATCGGTGGTAGAAAAAGAGGCGGCTAGCAAAGAGGAGATGCCCCTAGTCGCCTCCGTCGTATATAATAGGCTAAAAATCAATATGCCGCTTCAGATGGACGGCACTCTCAACTACGGTATATATAGCCACCAAAAAGTAACACCTCGGAGAATTAGAGAGGATGATAGTAGCTATAATACCTACAAAAACAGAGGCTTGCCGAAGTATCCCGTTTGCAACCCGTCAAAAGAGGCGATAAACGCCGCACTGCGCCCCGCAAGCACTGATTTTCTTTACTTCATGCGAAACAAAGAGGGGAAGCATAACTTTTCAAATAGTTACACTGAACATAAGTCAAATATCAATGATGTGAAGAAAAGTAACAGATAATCTGTTTTTTGAGGATAGGGGCGTTTTTTGAATCCGCTTTAACCTCGATACCCAAAAAAACTGTTACAATTATACTCGTAAAGCAACCAAATTTAGAAAAGGATTCTAAACCATGTCACAAACAACAAAGATTATTTGGACCGAAATCGACGAGGCTCCGGCGCTCGCTACATACTCGCTACTTCCTATAGTAAATGCGTTTACTAATGCGGCAGGCGTTGCCGTAGAGACTAGAGACATCTCTCTATCCGGTAGAGTTATCGCCAATATGGCTGAGTGGCTTCCTGCTGAGCAGAGAATCCCTGACTATCTAAGCGAACTTGGCGATTTGACGCTAAAAAAAGAGGCTAATATCATCAAGCTTCCAAACATATCTGCGTCAGTGCCGCAACTAATAGCGACAATCAAAGAGCTACAAGCAAAAGGCTACAAACTTCCAGACTATCCTGAAGTCGCAAATAGCGATGAAGAGAAAAAAGTACAGGAAGCTTATTCAAAATGTCTAGGTTCAGCGGTAAACCCTGTACTAAGAGAAGGTAACTCCGACAGAAGATGTGCGGTTCCGGTAAAAAACTACGCAAAAAGAAACCCGCACAAACTAAGAGATTTCTCTGAAGGCTCTAAAGCTAGAGTAATGCACATGGATGGCGGCGACTTCTACGGTAACGAAAAGTCTATATGTATAGAAAAAGGCGGTGCATTCAAAATAGAGCTTGCAAAAAAAGACGGTTCTACCGTTGTTCTAAAAGATGGTCTAAAATCATCTGACGGTGAAATACTTGACGGCACTTTTATGAGCGCAAAAGCGTTAAGAGCGTTTGTAGAAAAATCTATAGAAGCGGCAGCAAAAGACGGTCTACTATACTCTGTACACCTGAAAGCTACGATGATGAAAGTATCAGACCCTATTATGTTCGGTCATTTCGTAACGGTGTTCTACAAAGATGTATTTGAAAAACACGCAGATACATTCAAAGAAATCGGCGTCAATGTCAAAAACGGTCTAGGTGATGTATACGCAAAAATCGCAAAACTTCCAGCCGATAAAAAAGCCGAAATCGAAGCGGACATCAAAGCCGTATACACAAAAAGACCATCGATAGCAATGGTTGATTCCGATAAAGGCATCACAAACCTACATGTTCCAAACGATGTAATCATCGACGCTTCTATGCCTGTAGT
>DIZY01000134.1:39430-48511 GCA_002428055.1 Helicobacteraceae bacterium UBA6016 | reverse complement strand
CTTATGGCTCAAAAAGCTGAAGAGTACGGTTCTCACCCGACTACATTTGAAATCCCTGCAGACGGTACGGTAAATGTGGTAGATGCAAACGGTGCCGTACTAATGAGCCATGATGTAGAAGCCGGCGATATTTGGAGAATGTCTAGAGTAAAAGATATTCCTGTTCAAGACTGGGTAAAACTAGCCGTAACAAGAAGTAGACTAAGCGGTATGCCTGTCGTATTCTGGCTAGACGCAAACAGAGCACACGATGCCGAGATCATAGCCAAAGTACAAAAATACCTAAAAGACCACGACACTAGCGGTCTAACGATAGAAATACTAGCTCCGAAAGATGCTATGGCTTATACTCTTGAGAGAATCAGAAAAGGTGAAGATACTATCTCTGCAACGGGCAATGTTCTCAGAGATTATCTAACAGACCTATTCCCAATCCTTGAGCTTGGAACAAGCGCAAAAATGCTTTCAATCGTTCCTCTGCTACAAGGCGGCGGTCTATTTGAAACTGGTGCTGGCGGTTCTGCTCCTAAGCATGTTCAGCAGTTCCAAGAGGAAGGTTATCTAAGATGGGATTCTCTCGGTGAATTCCTAGCACTTCAGGTATCACTAGAGCACCTTGCAAATACATTTGACAACAAAAAAGCGGCGATTCTTGCGAAAACGCTTGACCTTGCAAATGACAAATTCCTAGTAGAAGACAAATCTCCTGCTAGAAAAGTAGGCGGTATAGACAATAGAGGAAGCCACTTCTATCTTGCGATGTACTGGGCAGAAGCTCTTGCAAACCAAAACGACGATGCAGACTTGAAAGCGAACTTTGCAAAAGTCTACGCAGACCTAAAGGCAAACGAAGAGAAAATCAATGCAGAGCTAATAGGAGCACAAGGCAAGCCGCAAGATATCGGCGGATACTATAGACCGGACGCCGCAAGAACGGCAAAAGCTATGAGACCCTCAAACACGCTAAACGCAATTATAGATAGCATAAAATAACAACAGCCGCCCCCTGCGGGCGGTATCTTAAACATTTTTTTGTGTAAAGTTAAACTCAAACTTTAGACAAAAGATAAAAGACATAGAAGAGGTACTAGAAGATGGAAGGCAGAAAAGTAACAATCGTCGGGGCCGGGAATGTAGGCTCCACAATCGCATTTATTCTCGCTATGAACGGCGTATGTCACGAAATTTGGTTGAGGGACAACAAAGTAGAGGTAGCAAAAGGTAGAGCGCTCGACATGAGCCAAGCCGCACAAGCCGCAAGAAGCCACGCCGTAGTAAAAGCGGCGGTAAATCCTGAAGATATAGCGGGTAGCGACATCGTAGTAATAACCGCGGGAAGCCCTAGAAAACCGGGAATGAGCAGAGACGATTTGCTATTTATCAACGCCGAAATTATGAAAAACATCTGCATAGACATCAAAAAATACGCTCCAAACGCAACAATCATAGTCGTATCAAATCCGCTTGACGCAATGGTATACACGGCAGTCAGAACAACTGGTTTTGATAGATCAAGAGTACTCGGAATGGCTGGAATACTTGACGCCGCAAGAATGGCAAGCTTCATCCAACAAAAACTGGGCTACGGCGCTGGACAGATAAGAGCCTCCGTAATGGGCGGACACGGCGATGATATGGTGCCTCTGCCTAGATACTCTACGGTTGCCGGTGTCGGTCTTTTTGACCTTTTGACTCCTGAAGAGATAGACGAGATAGTACTTCGCACAAGACACGGCGGAGCCGAAATAGTAGAGCTTCTGCAAACAGGCTCGGCGTATTACGCTCCAGCGAAGTCTACAGCCACAATGGTAGAGTCAATCATGAGAGACACCAGACAAATCCACTCTTGCGCAGTAATGTTAGAGGGTGAGTACGGATATAGCAACATCGTTACCGGCGTGCCTATCATGATAGGCGCAAGAGGCGCAGAAAAAGTCATCGAAGTCAACCTAAACGATGATGAAAAGGCGGCATTTGCCCGCTCGGTAGAGAGCGTACAAAGCCTTGTAGACAAACTAGAAAACGCAAACTTTTTTGAGGGGGTGTAAAAATGGAATACAGAATAGAAAAAGACACGATGGGCGAAGTACGCGTCCCACAGGATGCGATATGGGGAGCTCAAACTCAAAGGAGTCTTGAAAACTTCAAGATAGGCACTGAGAAGATGCCGTTTGAGCTTATTAGTGCGTTTGCGGTACTCAAAAAAGCTTTGGCTCTCGCAAACAACGAGCTTGGCAAAATGGATGAGACAAAAAAAGAGGCGATAGCAAAAGCTTGCGACGAGATAATGGAAGGCAAGCTTGAGGGCGCATTTCCACTATCCATTTGGCAAACAGGAAGCGGCACGCAGACAAATATGAACATGAACGAGGTCATAGCACACAGAGCTATGCAAAACATGGGGCTAGACTTCACAAAAGAAAAAACTATTCACCCAAATGACCATGTCAATATGTCTCAAAGCTCTAACGACACTTTCCCGACGGCGATGCACATAGCAACCGTGGTAGAAGTGGAGGAAAAACTACTCATTTCGCTAAACCACCTCAAAAAAGTGCTTGCACAAAAGATGGCGGCGTTTGATAACATCGTAAAAATAGGCAGAACACACCTTCAAGATGCTACGCCTCTCACGCTTGGTCAAGAGTTTAGCGGATATGTGGCGATGCTTGAAAATTCGGAGGCGCAAATCAAGGCAAACCTAGAGTTCGTCAGAGAACTTGCAATCGGCGGTACGGCAGTAGGAACAGGGCTAAACGCTCATCCAAAGCTTTCAGAAACGGCGGCAAAAAAAATAAGCGAAATAACAGGCAAAAGATTTGTAAGCGCACCGAATAAGTTTCATGCTCTTACAAGCCACGACGCCCTCACCTCTTTGCACGGAGCGCTAAAAGGTCTAGCGGCAAATCTGATGAAAATAGCAAACGATATCAGATGGCTAGCCAGCGGTCCTAGATGTGGCCTAGGTGAGCTAACAATACCCGAAAACGAGCCTGGAAGCTCTATCATGCCGGGCAAAGTAAACCCTACGCAATCAGAGGCTATGACAATGGTAGCCTGCCAAGTGATGGGTAACGATGCGGCGGTAGGATTTGCGGCGTCTCAAGGAAACTTTGAGCTAAATGTATTCAAGCCCGTAATTATTTACAATGTACTCCAATCCGTAAGATTGCTATCTGATTCGATGGTGAGCTTCGCCGACAACTGTGCGGTAGGAATAGAGCCAAATATCGAAAAAATAACGGCATATCTAAACGACTCATTAATGCTAGTAACGGCTCTAAATCCGCACATAGGCTATGAAAATGCGGCAAAAATAGCAAAAACGGCTCACAAAAACGGCTCCACCCTAAAAGATGAGGCGATGGCTCTCGGTCTTGTTACCTCTGCACAGTTCGACGAGTGGGTAATACCTCTTGCCATGACTAATAAAAGCAACTAGTTGCGTGGGCGGTCTGCCGAAGACCTAATTTACGGCTCTGCCGAAAATTTGAGCATTAATGAATGTTGAAATAAATCTTAAGCGAAGGAATAAGTTAAACAATGAATATACATGAGTACCAAGCCAAAGCTATCTTTAAAGAGTTCGGCGTTCCCGTTCTCAAAGGCGTAGTAGTATCAAATCCTAAAGATGCGAGAGAAGCGGCGCAAGAGCTAGGCGGAAGCGTCTGGGTCGTAAAAGCGCAAATCCATGCAGGCGGCAGAGGCAAAGGCGGCGGCGTAAAGCTAGCCAAATCTACTCTTGAAGTCGAAGAGATAACAAAACAAATCCTTGGCATGACGCTTGTCACGCACCAAACAGGACCTGAGGGCAAACTTGTCCAAAAAGTCTACATCGAAGAGGGCGCTAGAATCAAAAGAGAGCTATACCTTGGTATGACCCTTGATAGAAGCAAAGAGCAAAATGTAATGATGGCTTCAACTGAGGGCGGCATGGAGATTGAAGAGGTCGCACACAACAGCCCTGAAAAAATCATCAAAGTAGCAATCGACCCATCAACTGGCTTTCAAGGCTTCCACGGAAGAGAACTAGCATTTGCCCTTGGACTTGCAAACGAGCAAATCCCTGAATTTATCAAATTTGCAAAAGCTCTTTATGAGTGCTACACAAAAAAAGAGGCAAACCTTGTAGAGATAAACCCTCTAATCATAACAGAAGAAGGACATTTCCTTGCTCTTGACGCAAAAATGGGCTTTGATGACAATGCGCTAGTAAGACACCAAGATATAGAATCATTAAGAGACCTTAGCGAAGAAGAGCCAACAGAGATAGAAGCTTCAAGATACGGTCTAAGCTATGTAAAACTTGACGGAAATGTCGGTTGTATGGTAAATGGTGCCGGTCTTGCGATGGGAACTATGGACATCATCAAGCACGAAGGCGGAGAGCCGGCAAACTTTTTGGATGTGGGCGGCGGCGCATCGGCTGAGACTGTTGCAAAAGGGTTTGAACTAATCCTAAAAGACAAAAATGTAAAAACAATATTCGTAAACATCTTCGGCGGTATCGTCAGATGTGACAGAGTTGCAAACGGTATTATCGAAGCAACGAAGCTAACGAATGTATCCGTACCCGTAATCGTAAGACTTGACGGCACGAATGCAACAGAAGCAAAAGAGATACTAAAAAATTCAAATATAGCAAATCTAATAGCGGCAGAGTCTCTCGAAGACGGCGCTAAAAAAGCGGTAAAAGCGGCAAAGGGAGAATTTTAATATGGCAATACTAGTCGGTAAAAACTCAAAAGTAATAGTTCAAGGTTTCACAGGTAAAGAGGGTACATTTCATGCAACTCAATGTCTTGAATACGGCACAAATATCGTAGGCGGTGTGACTCCGGGCAAAGGCGGTCAAACGCACCTTGATAAACCTGTTTTTAACACTGTAAAAGACGCAGTAAAAGCAACTGGCGCAGATGTGTCACTTATCTTTGTTCCGCCAATGTTCGTGGCTGATGCCATCATGGAAGCGGCTGAAGCGGGTATCAAGCTAATCGTAACTATCACAGAAGGTACTCCGGTAAAAGATATGATGATAGCCAAGCCGTATGCGACAAAAATGGGCGCAAAACTGATAGGTCCAAACTGCCCCGGCATCATAACTCCGGGGGAGGCAAAAATCGGTATCATGCCGGGTATGATTTTCAAAAAAGGCAATGTGGGTCTTATCTCAAAATCAGGCACGCTTACCTATGAAGCATCAAACCAGATAGTACAAGAGGGTCTTGGCATATCTACAGCAGTCGGCATCGGCGGCGACCCGATAATAGGGCTAAGCTACATAGAGCTTCTTGAGATGTTTCAAAACGACCCTGAGACAAAAGCTATCGCAATGATAGGCGAGATAGGCGGCGACCTTGAGATACAAGCCGCAAAATACATCAAAGAGCATGTAACAAAACCTGTCACAGCGTTTATCGCCGGTCAAAGTGCGCCTGAGGGCAAAAGAATGGGTCACGCAGGGGCTATCATAGCGGGCGGAGCAGGTACTGCGGCAGAAAAAATGGCGGCTCTTGAAGCGGCTGGTGTGCGAGTCGTGCGCTCTCCGGCAGACATTGGCAAAACGGTAAAAGCTAGTTTTAACGCATAAAAGATTACAAAATGAAACACACATACGAGATTCAAAATATAAGATGCGGCGGTTGTGCAAATACGATAACTAAGGCTCTTAGCGAAGAATTTGAGGGTGTTGTGGTAGATGTTGCGGGTAAAATCGTAACAGTTGAAATTAAAGATGAGTCACAAATAGCAAAAGGTGCCGAGTTGTTAAAAAAACTAGGTTACCCTTTGGCTGACGAAGAGAGTGGAATAGTTGATAAAGCAAAAAGCTTTGTCTCGTGCGCTATCGGTAAATTTGGAAATTAAGGAGATAAAATGGGCGTTTTAAAAGCTCCGTCAAATACCCCTGTTTGGGTCGACGAAAAAAGATGCAAAGCGTGTGATGTTTGCGTATCGGTGTGTCCTGCGGGCGTGCTTGCAATGATACCGGATCCTACAAGCACACTTGGTGCAATGGTAAAAGTATTGCATCCTGAGAGTTGCATAGGTTGCTCTGATTGTGAACTTAGCTGTCCAGACTTTGCAATATTGGTCTCTACAAAAGAGGAGTTTAAATTCGCAAAACTAACAGAAGACGCGAGAGCCAGACAAGAGGCTATCGTAAAAAATAAATACAGAAGCGTTGGGTAAGGAGAATGGCAATGGCAACTAGAGAGATAATATCCACCGGAAACGACCTATCCGCAATCGCAGCAGTTGATGCTGGTTGTATGTTTTTTGGAGGCTATCCGATAACGCCTTCAAGCGAGATTATGCATACAATATCAGACCTGCTGCCTGAAGTTGGTGGCGTATGCATACAAATGGAAGATGAGATAGCCGGTATTGCAGCAGCTATCGGTGCTTCAATGAGCGGCGTTAGAAGTATGACCGCGACATCAGGCCCGGGCGTGAGCTTGAAAGCGGAAAATCTCGGTCTAGCTCAAATGGCGGAAGTGCCGCTTGTTCTTGTAAATGTAATGAGGGGCGGTCCTTCTACTGGTCTACCTACAAGGGTAAGCCAAGGCGATGTCAGACAATCAAGAAATCCGTCTCACGGTGACTATAGATCTATCACACTTTGTGCCGGCAATCTTGCTGAGTGTTATACGGAAGTAGTAAGAGCATTTAATCTTGCAGATAGATTTATGCAGCCGGTAATAGTTCTAACAGACGAAACGCTTGGGCATATGCACGGGAAAGCTATGCTTCCTGAGCTTGAGGAGATAAAAGCGGACATTAAGCCAAGAAAAGAGTTTACAGGCGCTCCTGCAGACTATAGACCATATGGCGTAGGCGAAGATGAAGCGGCGATTTTAAATCCTATGTTTAAAGGATATAGATACCACTTTACAGGTCTTCACCATGATGCAAAGGGCTTTCCAACGGAAGAGATAGAGACTTGCAGAAAACTGATTCAAAGACTTGAAGATAAAGTTATGATGCACACCGACGAAATCGAATTAAACGAAGAGTTTATGTGTGATGACTTGGGCGAAGGCGATGTGCTAATTATTGCTTACGGCTCAGTTTCTTTGGCGGCTAAAGAGGCGATTAGACACCTAAGAAAAGAGGGGATTAAAGCCGGATTGTTTAGACCTATCACGCTTTGGCCAAGTCCGGCAAATAGAATAAGACACTTTACGGACAAAGTAAAAAAAGTACTTTGCGTTGAGCTAAATATTAGACAGTATACGGAAGAAGTGGAAAGAGTATCCGGCAGACTTGACATAGAGGGTCTATACAAAGTAAACGGTAGAGCAATCTCTCCATATGAAATCGTAGAAAAAGTGAAGGGGATGTAACAATGGCATTTAATTATGATGAATACCTAAGATTAGAAAAGATGCCGACACTTTGGTGTTGGGGATGCGGCGACGGCGTTATCCTAAAAGCCGTTATCAGAGCGATTGACGCTTGCGGCTGGGATATGGACGATGTTTGTATCGTTTCCGGTATCGGTTGTTCTGGAAGATTTAGCTCATACATCAACTGCAACACGGTACATACAACTCACGGTAGAACTATCCCGTTTGCGACAGGAATCAAGCTTGCAAACCCAGACAAACATGTTATCGTAGTTGCGGGTGACGGCGATGCTCTAGCGATAGGCGGTAACCACACTATTCACGGTGCAAGAAGAAATATAGACCTAAACTTTATCGTTATTAACAACTTTATTTACGGTCTAACAAACTCTCAAACAAGCCCGACAACACCTCAAGGTATGTGGACTGTTAGTCAAACGGCAGGAAATATAGACCCTACATTTGACGCTGCAAAGCTTGCAATAGCTGCCGGCGCATCTTTTGTTGCAAGAGAAACAATGCTTAACCCTAAAAAACTAGAAAAAGCGCTAGTAAAAGGATTTCAGCACAAAGGCTTTAGCTTTTTTGACATCTTCTCAAACTGCCATGTAAACCTTGGTAGAAAAAATAAGATGGATAGCGCCATGAAAAACCTTGAGTGGATAGATTCTATCACCGCTTCTCAGACAAAATGGGAAAAACTATCCCCTGAAGAGCAGATGAATACATTCCCGACAGGCGTTTTAAAACAAGATATGGAAGCCAAAGAGTATTGCGATATGTACAAAGAGATACAAGCGGTACACCAAGGCAAAAGAAAAGCGTTAACGCAAGACGATTTCGCTAAGAAAATATAAGGAGGCGCACTATGGCTAGAACACTAATGAGATTTACCGGCGTTGGCGGACAAGGCGTACTTCTTGCGGGCGAGATTTTCGCAGCGGCAAAAATAAAAACAGGAGGCTACGGCCTCAAAACTGCCACATACACATCGCAAGTAAGAGGCGGCCCTACGGTTGTTGACATTACGCTTGACGATGAAGAGATTTTTTATCCGTATGCAAACGATGGCGAAATAGACTTTATGCTTTCCGTTGCACAGGTAAGCTATAACCAGTTTAAAAACGGTGTATCTAACGGTGGAACGATAGTGGTTGAGCCAAATCTGGTAAAACCAACCGATGAAGATAGAAAAAAATGGAATATTATAGAGATTCCTATCATTACGATAGCAAAAGAGGAAGTGGGAAATGTTATTACTCAATCGGTAATAGCGCTAGCTATAGCAAACACTTACATGAAGGCAATCGATAAAGAAACACTAAAAAATGTTATGTTGTCTAAAGTTCCTGCAAAAGTACATGACATCAACATAAAAGCTTATGAACTAGGCGAAAAGTACGCAATGGATGCACTAGCCGGTAAAACTTATCACGCAAACTGCAATGACAAAGGGTGCACGATGGAGTAATCCATCTCACGCCTTGTTATCGAATAACACGCCCAGCACATAATCAAGTCTTTTAAATAGCTTGCTCGCCTCTTCCGACGATAACTCTTTTATCTTTTTCTCATTATTTTGCTCCATCACGGAGACAACAATAGAGTCAGCCTTATCGTTTACCCCAAACTTAATATTCTCGCTAAAACTGTTCATTTTAGAGTTTAGTTTAGTTATTAAATCATCTAAATACTGTTTTCTTTGCTCTGCGTCCTGCTCTTTTTGCCGCTCTTC
>DIZY01000134.1:24942-39421 GCA_002428055.1 Helicobacteraceae bacterium UBA6016 | reverse complement strand
CTTCAGCTTGTTTTGTTTCGGTAGTAGCTTTACTGCTCTCCGTTGTCTTGACCTCTGTCGCAACCTGTGCGCTTTCAGTTTTGACGCTATCTTTGACTTCTTCTTTAGCTTTTTTTTCAGACTCTATAGGTTTTGTGTATGAATAGTTGTAGCTTTGTGACGCTCCAACCGCATTTGTATTGTCGACAGCCATCTTCCCCTCCTTGGGATTATTCTATATGTTTATGCATATCGACAGAATAAGTTATTAGATTATAATAGCTATCAAAAATGCTAGAATAATGCTCTTTTATACACATCCTCGTCAAATCCGACTATCACTTTGCCATTATGCTCTATCACCGGGCGTTTTATCATCGTAGGCTCCGCCGCCAACGCCTCTGTACGCTCCGCCTCATTCATAGCTTTATAGTCAAGGACGCTACTTTTATATTTTGTTCCCTTGGTATTAAATAGCTTATCCATAGAGACGGCCGCCGCCCATGCCGACACTTGTTCCCTGCTTGGCTTTTGCTTTCTAAAGTCGACAAATTCATATTCTACGCCGATACCCTTCACGAAATCAAGCGCTTTTTTGACACTACCGCAGTTTGGTATGCCGTATATTTTCATTTTTTTTCTACCTTTTCAAAATCATCTACAACTTCAACATCAATAGTGGTATTGTTACGATAATTCCCACTATCCGTATATACGCCGTCTCGTTGCGCACTACGAACAAAATCAAAATTAAATGGGCGAATAATAATATATCCCAACGCCAAAAATACGATTGCAATAATCGACATATATAAATCTGCAGTTTCCATAGCCAATATTAGCAGATACGAGCCCAGCAATAATGCGCCCCTGTTTGCTAGTAGTGTTGCAAAGAAGAGTCCTGCAGCTCCTTTGAGAAGTCCGCCGAAAAAAGGCGATACGGACGCAAAACTGAGTCCTTTTTTAAGGGCTAAAAATAAAACTAGCGCAATAGACAAACTAACGGCAGTTGTAAACACGAAATATGAAAATAACATATTTAAGCCGAACAAAATCGCCTCTGTTGCATTGGCTTTAAAGATATACGAAAACGCAAAACAGAAAAATGCAAAGTAAAGTCCAAAATATCTCACAGTTTTTTCTCTCTAAAATATCTATCCGTTTCGTCTTTAACAACTTTTGACAACACAAAAAGAGCGATTAGGTTTGGGATTGCCATAAGACCGTTTGCCACATCTGAAAAATTCCATACAGCCTCAAGCGTACTTATAGACCCTATTAACACAAAAATTACAAATATAAACCTATACGGTCTAATCGATTTTTCGCCAAAAAGAAACTCGATTGATTTTTCACCGTAATAGCTCCAGCCTATAAGGGTAGAGTAAGCAAAAAGAGCGGTAGCGACAGCAACAATAACCGTACCGGCATAGCCTAGCGTATGCGCAAAGCTAACCGTAGTAAGCTCGGCCGCAGATACTCCTTCTTTCCATGCAGGGGCGGTAAGAATAATAAGAGCGGTCATAGTGCACACAACCAATGTATCTATAAAAGTTTGTGTCATACCGACAAGGGCTTGCTTGACCGGATCTTTTGTTCTAGCTGCGGCAGCGGCTATCGGAGCAGAACCTAGCCCCGATTCGTTTGAGAAAAATCCTCTTGCAGAGCCGTATCTCATAGCCGCTACGATAGAGGCGCCCAAAAATCCGCCGGTGGCCGCCGTACCGTTAAATGCACCGTCAATAATCAGAGCAAACGCCGACGGGAGCTTATCGATATTTATCGCCAAAACCACTAGAGCAGCACCAACATATACGACTATCATAAACGGCACCAGAAAACTAGTAAACCTACCGATGGATTTTATGCCGCCCAAAATTACGAGAGCAGTAAGCGTCATCATAACTACACCGCTTACAAAAGCGTCAACACCGAATTTAGCCTCAAATATTTGTGCCGTTGCGTTAGCTTGCGTCATATTACCTATTCCAAAACTAGCTATTACGGCAAAAACGGCAAACATAACGGCAAGGCGAGGCATATTAGCTCCGTCTCTTAGATAGTACATCGGTCCGCCCCTCATACCGTATGCACCTTTTTGTCTATATTTTTGAGCCAGAAGTATCTCTGAGTATTTTGTAGCCATACCTACAAGTCCAGTCATCCACATCCAAAAAATAGCTCCTGGACCGCCAAGCGTAATAGCCGTAGCTACTCCTACAATATTTCCTATACCGACCGTTGCGGCAAGAGCCGTCATCAATGCAGCAAAGTGACTTATATCCCCTTCGCTTCCGTGCTCTTTATGGAAAACTAGACTGAACGCATGAAAAAACGCTCTAAACTGCACCCCTTTTAATAGATAGGTAAGATATGCTCCGGTCCCAAGCAGTAAAATAACAAGCGGAGCGCCCCATATCAGCCCTGAGAGCTGCTTTAGAAACTCATTTATTAAATCCATTTAATACCTTTTTTAAAAACATTTTAAATTTTTGATAAAAAAACCTAAAGTTTTGATAAAATACTACACAAAATTCGCCCAAGAGAGTTAGATGAGCGCAAAAACAATAGAAGCTAGGCTCTTTAAAAAATACAATAAGATGTTTTTGACACGAGAGCAAGTCGAAGCCGAGACACACGAGGTGGCGGACAAGATAGATAGCTCCTCATCAGTTGAAGACACTTGGCTTATCGCCGATGTAGCTAGATTTGTAGCTAGGCTCGGCGAAAAGAGCATAAGAACGAAGCAACAAACCGTAGAGTATTACACTCAAAAACTTCAGGATATATGGAGAAAGCAGAGCCGTTATTAAGAGATAACGCTCCTAAAAATCGGCATCTCTTTTATTTTCATCATATCTGTTTCACCGTTTACATTTACAATCTTAATACTTCCATGCCCCTCTTTGAAGTCATTCGCCAAATCATACACCATGCCTACAATGGTAAGTTTTCCGCTTTTTACCTCATGCTCAAACTCTGCTTTTGCAGAGCACACCTGCTGATGCACATTTGAAATAACTCCATTCAGCCATTTTTCGGTTTCGTTATAGCCATCTTTTGATTTTTTGATTGAGATAGACAAAGAGTCAAGCTCTCTTCTGATTGAACCGCTCTCTTTTGAGTAGTCGCTCATAGCCGCTTGAATTGCGCCGCATCTAGAGTGCCCCATAACAATTAAAAGAGGTGTATGTAGATGGTGAACGCCATACTCTACCGAACCAGGGTTTGAGGCAAACTGGTTTCCTATATTTCTTATAACAAATATATCGTTTTCAGGTGTATCATCCAATGCGCCAATCTGAAATCTTGAATCGGAACATCCGACAAGTGTTACCCTGGGATGTTGCCCCGTCACAAAAGACTCAAAAAAAGCTCTATTTTTTGATTTTTTGTAAAAAGCGTTACTTTTGAAGATTTCGTCGATCATCCTCTTGGAAACCTCTTTTACATCGCTTATCATAAAGTTGTCTCTTCCGCCGCTTGAAGCAAGTAACGGCGCCCCGCTTGCCACAACGGTACCTGCACCGACAAATCTAATAAAATCCCGCCTTTGCATCTAAAACTCCTTTTTAAAGATTATAACCAAATCATTGCTTAGGCAATTCGCATATAATAGCCTCTGCGCCTATAATATTTGCAGCCACTATGACCGCTTCGTCTATGTGCGATACGATATTTTCTTTTTTTATTATTTTCGTAAGACCTACTTTGTCGAAAGAAGCTCTAATTTCCGGCTTGACTCCGGATAATACAAGAGTTGTCCCCCTCTTTCGAAGACTTAACGCAAACTCTTCAAGCGCATGAATACCGGCAGCGTCCACCATCGGCACATGACGCATCCTAAGTATCAGCACCTTCGGCAATTTTTCTAGTAGCAACAGCGTATCTTTGAGCTTATCCGTCATACCGAAAAATAGCGGTCCCATTATTTCATAAACTTCCGTATCTTTCGGTATTGCTTTTTTATTTGTCGCATCTTTATCATACCCCTCGACCACCGCCTCTCTAATTTCCGTCACATTCGTAATCTTGGCAATAAACAATATAGAGGCGAGCGATATGCCCACTTGCACGGCAAAGTTGAGATCTACAAGCACCGTAAGCGTAAAGGTCGTAAAAAGTACCACCCTATCAGGGCGAGGTGAGCGCATGATGGAGCGGATATGTCTTATTTCGCTCATATTCCAAGCTATTACCATCAAGATACCCGAGAGCACTGCCAAAGGAACTTTGGCGATAAGAGGAGCCAAAAGCACCATAAACACACATAGCCACACGGCGTGCATAATGCCCGAAACTGGTGAAAAGGCTTTTGATTTGATATTTGTAGCGGTTCTGGCTATAGCCCCCGTGGCAGGAATACCGCCAAATATAACGGAAGCGATATTTGCCCCTCCTTGGGCTATTAGCTCCGTATTTGACTTATGCCTATCCCCTGTCATGGAATCTGCGATAACGGCGCTTAAAAGCGACTCTATGGCGGCAAGCACGGCTATAGTGATGGCATCTGGTAGAAGCAGGAGTATTTTTTGGATACTAATGGATGGAAATGTCGGGCTTGGCAAAAATGTCGGTAATACGCCGAACCTACTTTCAATAGTCTCTACGGGCAAGCCAAACAGATACACCGCCAAAGCGCCGAGAACTACGGCGGCTAGAGGCCCAGGAATTTTCGGTATTTTTTTTTGGAATAAAAGAATAACGGCTATAGAAACGATGCCTACCGCCAGTGCGTAGAAATTTATAGTATGCAGATGTTCTATGTAAGATTCCAGCCTAGGCGTAAATTCGACAGGCGTATTGGCAATGGTAAGCCCAAAAAAATCTTTTAATTGTGTGAAAAATATCAGCAGGGCAATTGCGGAAGTAAAGCCGGTAAGGACAGGATATGGGATAAATTTGATAAGCACACCAGCCCTAAAAAACCCGAAGACAAGAAGCATGACACCCGCCATCAATGTAGCGAGTACAAGTCCGTCATATCCGTGTTTTGAGACGATAGTGGCAACCGTTACCGCAAAAGCGGCGGTAGGTCCGCCTATTTGATACCTTGAGCCGCCAAATGCGGATATAACAAACCCCGCAACTATCGCCGTAAATATACCGGCGGCAGGCGGAACATTGCTTGCGATAGCGATAGCCATAGCAAGTGGCAAAGCGACAATCGCAACGGTAAGTCCGGACACCGAGTCAGTAAAAAACTCCTTTTGTCCATATCCTTTTTTTAAAACCTCTATAAGCTTTGGTCTAAACTCTCCAAGAAACGTATACTCTTTCAAATTAGGCTCTTTTACATAAGATTACCTAATTTTACTCCTCGAAAGATAAATAGTACGCCTTTTTATCTGCCTGCGGGCAAGAAACTCGGCAAATCGGGCAGATCACTCTCGCTCCAACCACCGCCTAGCGCTTTATATAGATTTACGGCGGATATTATCCTATTTTGCTTCGATATTATCGCTTGTTGCTCGGCGCTTAGCCAGTTTTGTTGCACCGTGAGCATATCGGTATACGCAATCGAGCCGACCTCATATCGTAGTTTGGCGTTTTTGTACGCTTGTCTCATTGCATCGGCTCTTTTTTTGTTAGCCTCAGATTGCTCTTTGGCGTGATAGTTTTGCCCTATTGCGCTATCGGCATCGTTGAATGCCGATATAACCGCTTTTTGGTAAGCCGCCATCGCTTGGTCTTTGCCGGCTTCAGCCTCTTTGACCTGTCCGGCTATAAGTCCTGCGGTAAAGATGGGCAAACTAGCGACAGGGGTAACCTGCCAAATTCTAGTCGGAGAGGCAAACAGCTTCGCAAGCTCCGTGCTTTGATTGCCTAGCATTCCTGTTAGGCTAATGCTTGGAAAATACGCCCCTTTTGCTACGCCTATTTTTGCGTTTGCGGCTACTAGATTTTGCTCCGCCGCTCCTACATCCGGACGACGAGCTAGAATATCGCTAGGCAGACCTGATGGCACATCCGGCGCTTCTATCTTGTCGATTGATGAGACCGTAGGTGAACTAGGATTTTGACCTAAAAGCACATTAAATACCGCTTCTTCAGCTATCCTTGCCGCCTCTAGCCCAGATAACGCTGCTTTTGCGCCCTCAGACTGCGCCACCGACTGTAGCCACTCCACTTCACCGAGAGAGCCCAAATCATATTTTACTTTCGTAATTTTCTCTATCTCTTTTGCCGCCTGCACATTCTCTTTTGCGACGCTTATTTGCGCATTTATCGACGAAAGCCTAGTGTATGAAGCCGCAACCGAGGAAGCTACCGAGAGATGCGCCGCTCTTCTGTTGTATTCGCTAGAGAGCAGCATCGCCCTCGCCGCCTCCGTAGCTCTTCTGACTTTGCCGAAAAGGTCTATCTCGTAACTTGCCATAGTTAGCGAAGCGGCGTAAGTGCCGGTCACTCCGTTTTTAAGGTTTGAGTTCGTAGAGCCCTCTACCCCTTGTCTAGCATACGAAGCGGAGCCGTTGATGTGCGGATAAAGATACGATTTTGCCTCGTCAAATTGACCCAAAACTGCATCCACCTGAGCAGAGGCTATCTTAATGTCGTAGTTTGCCTCTATTGCTTTATCAACCGCCAATGCTAGCGTCTCATCGCCAAAGCTTTTCCACCATTTTTTTTCTATATTACTTTTGTTGGTATCAACGGCGGCTCTAAAACTTTTTGGAGCCGCCAAAGCCGGTCTTGCATAGTCGGGACCGATAGCGCAACCGCCAAGGAATACCGATGCAATGACGGAGAGCAGCACAATATTAGTCGTTTTCATGCGTCTCCCCTTTGTTTATCTTAATTAAAAATCTCTCTCTAGCCGTAGCGACCCAGTAGTATAGGAAAGGGATAAAAAACCTCTCAATAAAAGTAGCCGCCATCATACCGCCAAACATTGCTACACCGATAGAAAATCTACTCGCCGCGCCCGCTCCGGAGCTGAGTATCATCGGTATGAGGCTTGCTAGGAATGCGACAGAGGTCATCATCATCGGTCTATACCTTAGCCTCGCCGCCTCCATAGTAGCGTCATATATACTCTTGCCATCTTTTCTCGAATCCTCAGCAAACTCAACGACAAGTATCGCATTTTTGGCAGAGAGTCCGATGAGAGTCAAAAGCCCTATCTGAAAATAGACATTGTTATTCAAAAACGGTATCAGCCAAACGACTGCGTAAGCTCCCGCTATGCCGTACGGAACGGCAAGCATAATCGATATAGGAAGCACCCACTTCTCATACAGCGCCGCCAAAATGAGGTACACAAGCACGAGAGCAAAAGCCATAATAACAAATGCTTTTGAGCCTACCATCTTCTCTTGCCCATACAGACCGTCCCAGTCGTATGTCGTGCCCACAGGGAGTATCTTGTCACCCAATCCCTCTAGCATTTTGATGACCTCGCCCGTACTAAAGCCCTGCGCCGGAGAGCCCATAATAGTCGTGGAGAGTACACCGTTAAAATGCTCTATCGTCGATGGTGCGCTTGATGGATATACTCTTACAAAGCTCGATAACGGAAGCAGTTTGCCGCTTGAAGAGCGCACCCATGCCTTGCCGACATCTTCGGGTTGACTTCTATACTGTGCGTCAGATTGCACCTGCACCCAGTATGTTTTGCCGTTTTTATCAAACTGATTGATATTGACATACCCGATAGTTGACTGCAGGGTCGCAAATATATCCGACACCGCCACGCCAAACGACTTTGCCTTCTCTCTATCCACATCCACAAACAGCGTCGGAGTAGCCGCCCTCATAGTCGTAAAAGACATTTTGAGAGATTTTTCCTCCTTAAGAGCTTTCAAGAAGCCATTGGTGCTATTTGCCATCTTTGTCATATTGGCATCACCTAGTTGCAAAAGCTTAAAGCTAAACATATCGGACGGCCCAAGCCCTCTTATCGGCGGCGGCGGCATCGCTATAACATTGGCTTCTTTAATCGCTCCGTATTTCGGTCCTACGCTTCCGAGCGTACCGAACAAACTCAGCTCTCTTGTGGGTCTCTCGCTCCACGGTTTCAGACGCACAAAGACTGCAGCAGAGTTTGGCTCTTGCGAGAATGTCATAATATTAAGGCCCGTAATAGCCGTATAAGTCATTACAGCAGGCTCCTTGGCTAGCAACGCCTCTACCTCTTTTACGACCTCTTTCGTCCTATTGACCGTCGCACCGTCAGGAAGATTGATACTGGTAATAAAATATCCTTGATCCTCCATCGGCACAAATGCCGTCGGCAATGTCTTGTTGAAGAAAAAGATAAAACCGTAAGTCGATAGATAGACGACAAAAATCATCGTCGAACGCTTAATCATCCACTCTGAGCGCTTCACATAATTATCGGTCATCTTCGCAAACTTCTCGTTAAACCATCTAAAAAATCTAGCCGGCTTAGCGGTATGTTTTTTGAGAATCAAAGCGCCTATCGCCGGAGCAAACGAGATAGCCATAAAACCGGAAAATACGACCGATATGGCAATAGTCGCCGCAAACTGCTTGTAGAGCTGCCCCGTCATACCGCTCATAAATGTAGCCGGAACAAACACGGCGCACATAACAAGCACGATAGCGATAACAGGTCCGGAGACTTGCGTCATAGCTTTTATTGCAGCGTCCCTAGGTTTCAGTTTTTCCGTTTGGAGTATCCTCTCCATATTTTCCACGACAACTATCGCATCATCCACGACGATACCAATGGCAAGCACCAGTCCAAAAAGGGTCAGAGTATTGATAGAGTATCCAAGCAGATACATTCCGATAAAAGCTCCGGTCAAAGATACCGGAACAGAGAGAATAGGAATGAGTGCCGCCCTCCAACTCTGCAAAAATAGATAAATAACAAGGCTTACTAGAAGTATCGCCTCAAGAAGTGTCTTTATAACCTCTTTAATCGATATTCGCACGAAGTCGGTCGTATCGTAAGGCACTTTATACTCTATGCCGGCAGGAAACTTTTTGGACATCTCCTCCATTTTTTTGTGTACGGCATCGGCAGTATCTAGTGCATTTGAATTTGCGTCGGCAAAAATACCTATCATCGCCGCAGGCTTGCCCTTTACCCGTCCAAAAAACTCATATCCGTTGCTTCCAAGCTCTACTCTCGCTACATCTTTTAAGCGGATAGCCGAGCCGTCAGAGTTGGAGCGAATGATAATGCCCGCAAACTCTTCAGGAGTAGAAAATCTGCCCTTAGAGTTTAGCTGCATAGTCCACATCTGATTTTCTAATGTCGGAGCCTGCCCTAGTCTGCCCGGAGCTACCTGTATATTTTGGTCTTTTATCGCAAGCCCGACATCAGAACTTGTCACACCCATCTTTGCCATCTTATCAGGGTCTAGCCACACCTTGATAGCGTAGTCTCGCTGCCCAAATATCTGAGACCTACCCGCACCAGGTATTTTTTTGATCTCATCTAGCATATTGGTCAAAATATAGTTACTTATATCCGTATCGGAAAAACTACCGTCAGGCGAAGTGACGGAGACGATAAGGAGTATGTCGGATGTTCTTTTTTCTACTTTAACACCCAAATCCCTCGTAGTCTGCGGCAATAAAGCAAGTGCAGAGTTGATACGGTTTTGCACCTCAACCGCCGCCATATCTTGATTGACACCGATATTAAAAGTACAAGTAATACTCGCCGTGCCAGATGTAGCCGAGGCTTTACCGTTCATATACATAAGCCCGTCGGCTCCGGCTATCTGCGCCTCAAGCGGCGTCAAGATGTTGTTGGCGATAGTCTCGGCGTCTGCACCTGGATATGACGCACTTACCACTACCGTAGGCGGAGTCAAATTCGGAAATTGAGAAATCGGCAAGCTTTTTATCGCCGTAAAACCGAGTATCATAATGATAATGGCAATTACCGCCGACAATACGGGCTTGTTTATAAAAAATTTACTAAACATCTTTGCTGCCTCGTCTTATTTGGCAGTTGATGGCGTAACTGGAGCGCCCGGTCTTAGCTTTACAAGACCGTCTACCGCTATTTTATCACCGACATTGAGCCCGCCGGCAACAACAACATTCGCACCGATCCACTCACCTATCTGAACAGGTTTTACCGATACTGTGTTATTTTTTTCGACCACATATACAAACTTGCCCTTATCGCTAGTTAGCACTGCTTTTTGAGGAACAAACAGCGAATTTTTCCACTCTAGCCCTTTTACTTTTACCCTTACGAACTGCCCTGGCGCCAACTTACCGTCAGAATTTTTGAATGTAGCCCTATAGCTCATAGTTCCGGTAACGGAGTCAAAAAACGGAGCAGTAAAACTAATGGTTCCTGTTTTGTTGAGCACGCTTCCGTCTCCCAAAGTTAGTTCAACTTCATATTTTCCGTCTTTTGGAGCAACAAGCTTGCCCGATGCAAGTGAATTTTGAAAGAAAAGTCTTTCATTTTCGCTAAAACTAAAATTTACATACATTGGATCCGTTTGGTATACCGTAGTAAGCAGTCCGTTAGCGCCGGCCGCTATATATGTACCAATGTCAACTTTTGATTTATCTACAAAGCCCGATACAGGGGCTTTGATGCTTGTATATCCAAGATTAAGCTCTGCTTGAGAGTAGGCGGCTTTTGCACTAGCTACGGCTGCAGCAGTACCTCTTTCATTTGCGATGGCATTGTCCAGCTCTTGTTTACTTGCGGCGTTTGCCTCGGCTAGAGGTTTAATTCTTGCGAGCACGGCTTTTGCATTTTCATGGTTTGCTTCAGCTTGCATCAATGCAGCTTTTGCAGAGTCCCTAGCATTAGTAAGGTCGGAAGGGTCAATCGTAAATAGCGTATCTCCCTCCGAGACTTTTGCCCCTTCGGTGTAGTTTCGCTTTTTTAGATACCCGTTCACTCTTGAGTATATTTGAACCGTATTAAAAGCTTGCGTTTGACCGGTAGCTTGCAATATTGCCGGAAGATCGCCGGTCTTTACATCAGCTAAGGTTACAGGTATCGGCCCTGGCGGAGGAGGCTCCATGCCTTTGGCTTTTGGACGCTCGCATCCAGCCAAAAATAGCGATGCGGTTACGATAGATGCCGCCAAAACAACAGAAATTCTACTCATTGTATATCCAATATGCGAAGATTTTTGCAGTAATTGTAGTGCGGATAAAAAAAAATGTCAAGTAGCACTTGACATTTTTTTAGCCTCTATCGCCTCTTGTTTTTTGTGCTACTTTTAATCTCTTATTGGTTTTTACAACTTTTTTCGGAGAACTTTTAGAAGACGCTATTTTTTTAGCATGTCTAGAGCTTTTTTTAGCATGTCTGAAGCTTTTTGATTTTGAAGCTACTTTTTTGTTAACTGCTTTTTGAGGTGCGATATTTGCGCTAGCCGTTTCTTCTACGCTTTCAGGCTCGGGAGCTTTCATGTCAAATGCTTTTTCAAACATATTTTCAGCGACACTCCATCTATCCGCTTTTGCTTTTAGCATGACCAGCACCACATCTTTATTGTCTTTTTTTGCTCTAGCTATAAGGCACTTTCCGGCCCTACTTGTATATCCTGTTTTGATGCCGACTGCATATTTGTATTTATCAAGAAGTTTATTGTGGGTTCTCAGGTGATAGACCTTGCCACCCTGTTGCTCGACTACGGATACTTTTTCTAGCTGCGCTATTTCGTTAAAAAGCTTGTTTTTGATTGCATACTCGGTTAGCTTCAAAAGATCTTTTGCGGTCGAATAGTGACCAGCATACACACCCCTATCAAAACCTGCCGGATTTGTAAAATTGGAGCTTTGTGCGCCTATTAGTCTAGCTTTGTAATTCATCTGTCTAGCGAACTCTTCCACACTACCGCCTAGATGCATACCTATGGCAAAAGCGGCGTCATTGCTAGAATTTACCATTGCAGCTTTGACGAGATCAAGCAGTTTTATCTTCTCTCCGGCTCTAAAACCGGCCTTTGACGGCTCCACCATCGTAGCCTCTTTTGGTATAGTGACCACTTCATCAAGCTTGCCGCTCTCTATAGCTATAATACTTGTAAGTATTTTTGTTAGACTTGCCGGCTCTATTCTTGCATCTTTATTTTTTGACATAAGCATTTCGGAGCTACCGACCTCTTTTACAATATAAGAAGTTATCGGTATTGAAGAACTTATCGAACCGAGATCTGTCTTGGCATATACATTTACACCGAGGGCCAAACAAATTATTAGTCCGATTTTTTTCATCTATGTCCTTTGAAAATATGAAGAGTTTAGGCGATTTTGCCAAAATATAATTTAATTTCGACTTTTTCGCACATATTTTTAACATAGGCAAAAACCGTTCCCGTATCTGCGCATTTTAGATTTCATTATGTATAATCACCACAAAAAGCCAAAATCCCCGAAGGACACCAAGATATGCTCACATACCAAGCGTTAAAAGAGTATTTGTTTAGGCTAGACCCTGAGACTGCACACAATCTAGCAGAGGGTGCCATCAGACTCTCAAGACTATGCACTCCTGCGCAAAACTACTTTATAGACAAAAATTTTGTCCTGGATGACAGACTATCCCAAGTAATTTTTGGCAAAAAATTTCTAAATCCGGTTGGTCTTGCGGCAGGTTTTGATAAAAATGCTACGATGATTAGACAGATGGCAATGTTTGGTTTCGGCTTTACGGAGATTGGCACCGTCACCCCAAAACCTCAAGACGGCAACGCAAAACCAAGACTTTTTAGATTTATAGAAGAAGAGAGCCTTCAAAATGCATTCGGCTTCAACAATCAAGGTATGAATATAGTCAAAAAAAGAGTGGAGCGCTCTTATCCGTTTGTGCTTCCGGTGGGCGTAAATATTGGCAAAAATAAGCTAACGGCCGACAAGCTAGCCATAGGCGATTATAAAACACTAATAGAAAACCTGCAAGAGTTTGCCGACTATATAGTCATAAATATCTCATCGCCAAACACAAAAGGGCTTAGGTCTTTGCAAAACGAAGAGTTTATATCCGAGCTTTTTGCAATGGCAAAAGAGCTAACGACAAAACCCGTACTACTCAAAGTGGCTCCTGATTTGGAGAAAAAAGAGGCTCTTGCTCTTTGCGTTAAAGCAGTAGAGTGTGGCGCAAAAGGCATTATAGCCACCAACACAACGATAGATTATTCTCTTTTGCAAGACGCTAAAAATTTTGGCGGCATAAGCGGCAAGGTGCTTTGCGACAAAAGCTTTGAGATGTTTGATTATCTAGCAGCAGAACTATACGGTCAAACTGCCCTTATCAGCGTCGGCGGCATAGATAACGCCGAAGAGGCGTACAGAAGAATAAAAGCCGGAGCAAGCCTCATACAAGTATATACCGGCTTTATCTATAAGGGTCCATCGTTAGCAAAACAGATTAACGAGGGTCTAATGGAACTTATGAATTTTGACGGCTTTACGCATATATCCGAAGCAATAGGATGCGATAGAAAACCTAGAAGATGATACGAATATCCCTTATAATTCTTTTTTTTACCGGAGTACTAATGGCAAGCGCTTTACCAAAATATGAATCAATGACACTCAAAAACGGAATGGAAGTGGTAGCCATAAAGCTAAAACCAAACTCCGTAGTAACCGTAGATGTCTTCTACAAAGTCGGCTCAAGAAATGAAGTAATGGGCAAAAGCGGTATGGCGCACATGCTAGAGCATTTGAATTTCAAATCTACAAAAAATCTCAAAGCAGGCGAGTTTGACGAAATCATCAAGGGATTTGGCGGCGTCAACAATGCAAGTACGGGTTTTGACTATACACACTATTACATCAACTCCGCAAACCAAAATATCGATAAGTCGATGGAGCTTTTTGCCGAACTGATACAAAACCTAAACCTCAAAAACGAGGAGTTTCTGCCGGAGCGCGAAGTGGTTGCTGAGGAGAGGAGATGGAGAACGGATAACAATCCTATGGGTTATCTCTATTTCAATCTATTTAATCTTGCATTCGGATACCACCCGTACCACTGGACTCCGATAGGCTTCATGGACGATATTTTGACATGGAAGATAGAAGACATACGAGAGTTTCATGCCAAATCATACCAACCGTCAAATGCTATCTTAGTAGTAGCCGGAGACATTGAGCCAAGAGATGTTTTTGAGAAGGCAGCAAAACACTTTGAGGGCATAAAAAATAACGGTGAGATGCCTAGCGTACATACGCAAGAGCCAAAACAAGACGGCGAGAAAAGAGCCACGGTATACAAAGACACAAATGTAGATATGCTCGCAATATCTTATAAAATACCAAACTTTGAACATGAAGACATCATAGCCCTATCGGCAATATCCGAGATACTAAGCAGCGGCAAAAGCTCAAGACTGCAAAAAGAGCTATCCGATAAAAAAAGATTGGTAAACTCTATATACGGCTACTCGATGGATCTCAAAGACCCAGGGCTTTTCATCTTCATGGCGGTGTGCAACGAAGGCGTCAAGGCTGAGAGCGTCGAAAAAGAGATACTAAAAGAGATAGAAAAGCTAAAAACAAAAGGCATACAAAAAAGCGAGCTTGAAAAGATAAAAAT
>DIZY01000134.1:3042-24900 GCA_002428055.1 Helicobacteraceae bacterium UBA6016 | reverse complement strand
AATATAAAACCGCTTTTGGAGTATGAAGATAAACTATCCAAGCTAACAGCCGAAGAGATAGTAAAAGTGGCAAACAAATATTTTATCGATGAAACAAAAACAACTATAATTCTTAGAAAAAAGGAAGCAAAATGAATTTTCCGCTAGGCTCTGCTACTGCGCTAGTCACCCCTTTTAAAAACGGGAAATTGGATGAAGCGCAATATGCAAACCTGATAAAAAGGCAGATAAGACTGGGTATCGACATCATCTCTCCAATGGGTACGACCGGAGAGAGCCCGACAGTCACACACGATGAGCACAAAAGGTGTATAGAGATAGCGATAGAGTGCGCCAAAGGCACAACCGCAAAAGTACTTGCGGGAGCAGGCTCCAACTCTACCGCAGAAGCCGTAGATCTTGCAAAATTTGCCGCAAAAGCTGGAGCAGATGCGATACTTGTCATCACTCCTTACTATAACAAGCCGACCCAAGAGGGATTATTTGAACACTATAAGGCTATTGCAAATGCCGTAGATGTCGGCGTAATGCTTTATAATGTACCGGGTAGATGCGCCGTGGATCTCAAAACTACAACTGTAAAACAGATAGCTAATGCGTGCCCAAATGTGTATGCAATAAAAGAGGCTAGCGGCTCTTTAGAGAGATGCGTCGAGCTTGGCGTCAATGTGCCAAATGTATCAATCTTGAGCGGCGATGACGGCATCAATTATCCGATACTTGCAAACGGCGGCAAAGGCGTAGTCTCCGTAACCTCGAATCTACTGCCAAATAAGCTAAAAGAGATGACGGATGCAGCCGCAAAAGGTGACTATCTAGGCGCAAAAAAGATAAACGATGCACTATATGCACTAAACAGCGTACTATTTATCGAAACAAATCCGATACCGATAAAAGCGGCAATGTATCTAGCAGGACTTATCGAAAACCTTGAGTTTAGGCTTCCACTAACAAACCCTTCTGCAGATACAATGAAAAAACTAGAAGCGGCGCTTGCGCAATACGAAATCTTAAAATAGGTCTATAAATGAACGGAAAAACACTAGTAATCAGCGGCGGGACAAGAGGTATCGGAAGAGCGATAGTTGACCAATTTGCCGAGAACGGCGTAAATATCGCCTTCACATACAACTCAAACGAAGAAGAGTCAAAAAAAATATGCGCCGAAATAGAGGCTAAATATAGAGTAAAAATAAAAGCATACAAACTAGATATTTTAGAGCCTGAGAGCTACAAAGCTGTCTATGAAGAGATTGATAAAGATTTTGACAGGGTAGATTTTTTTATATCGAATGCAATCATTTCAGGCAGAAGCGTAGTCGGCGGTTTTGCACCGTTTATGAGACTAAAGCCTAAGGGGCTAAATAACATCTATACCGCTACCGTGCTAGCATTTGTAGTTGGGGCGCAAGAAGCGGCAAAAAGAATGGAAAAAGTAGGCGGCGGTTCGATAGTTGCGCTAAGCTCTACAGGCAACCTTGTACATACCGACAACTACTCAGGTCACGGCTCATCAAAAGCTTCCCTTGAGACGATGGTGAGATATGCCGCAACAGAGCTTGCTCCAAAAAATATTAGAGTAAATGCACTCTCCGGCGGTCCCATTGAAACAGATGCACTTAGGGCTTTCCCAAATTTTGAAGAGCTGAAAGCAGAGGTTATCAAAAGAACGCCGCTTGGAAGAATGGGGCAAGCTGAAGATATGGCTCCAATAGCTCTTTTCCTATGCAAAAAAGATTCTTACTGGATTAACGGTCAAACCATCATAGCCGACGGCGGTAGCTCTTTTACATGATAAATACCCCAAACGCTTTGGCGGCATTAAGAATACTTGTATCGCCCGTTATTTTTTGGTTACTGCTAAACAGGGATAATGCAGCTTTTAGCATACATCCTACATGGATGGATTTTTTTGCCGCAATACTTTTTGTACTGGCTGGGCTGACCGACTTTTTTGACGGTTTTATCGCAAGGGAGTGGAATGAGAGCACAAAACTGGGCTCCATATTAGACCCGCTTGCCGATAAGATGCTTACTTTGGCGGCATTTTTGGGACTTATGAGCCAAGGTGCGGCTAGCCCGTGGGCGATTTTTCTGATTCTGACAAGAGAGTTTTTTATAACAGGACTTAGGGTGGTAGCGGTATCTGAGGGCAAAGAGATTGGCGCCTCTCTTATGGGTAAACTAAAAACAACCTCGCAACTTATCGCCATAGGCTTCATGATTATGCACTGGCCTTTTGCATCGGCGCTACTTTGGATAGCTGTCGCATTCACTCTGTATTCAGGCTACGAATACGCAAAAGAGTACATCAAACTTTAGTAGCCTTTTTCAAATCGGAGCATTATTTTGGGTTTTTTTGTATCACTTCTAGTTTTATCGTTTTTAATCTTTTTTCATGAGCTTGGTCACTTTATTGCAGCGCGCGCTTTTGGTGTTAAAGTCGAAGTCTTCAGTATAGGTTTTGGCAAAAAGATATTTTCAGTAACCAAAAAAGGCACCGAATACGCAATCTCCCTTATACCGCTGGGGGGCTATGTAAAAATGAAAGGGCAAAATGACGCAAACCCGTCGGAAGCAAACTACGAAGCAGACGGATATAGCTCAAAAACACCGTTTCAGCGGGTAATAATACTACTTGCGGGACCCTTTTTTAATCTCGCGCTTGCCGCTATTATCTATTTTGGCTTGGCTCTAGGCGGTATCGATACTTTAACTGCAAAAATAGGACAGATCTCGCCAAATTCGGCGGCCTCGGTTGCGGACATAAAAGCAGGCGATAAGATAACGGCAATCAACGGTAGCGCAATAAAGTATTGGCACGAAATAAGCGAAAAAATACAAGCTAGCGGCGGACAACAGATAGCTCTCTCAATACTAAGAGACGGCTCAAAACAAGAGATACAAATCAAGCCGCTTATCGTAGAGACAAAAAATATATTCGGCGAAAATACGAAAAGATATATGATAGGCATAGCTCCGCACGGTGAGAGCGTCAAGGTGCATTATAACCCGATAGAGGCGGCAGGACTTGCACTCGACAAAACATACCAATCCGCCAAATTTATCGCAATGGGGCTGGAAAAACTAATCACCGGCGTCCTCTCTTTGGATAATGTCGGCGGCGTAATATCTATAGTTCAAGCTACAAATCAGGCAACCCATAGCGGCATAGTTACCCTGCTGCTTCTAACGGCTCTTATCTCGGTAAACCTAGGAGTTATTAATCTTCTCCCGATTCCTGCACTTGACGGCGGGCATATACTTTTTAATATCTACGAGATGATTTTCAAAAAAGCGCCAAGCGAAGCAGTGTTTACAAAGCTCACTCTAGCAGGCTGGGCGGTGCTTTTGTGGCTTATGCTTCTTGGGCTATACAACGACCTAAATAGGATTGCCGGAGGTTTTTGATGACAAATCTTGAAGTAGTAATCGAAAAAGTAGAAAAAGCAAGGCTTCTTTATGACCCAAAAGCGATAATAAAACTCGTAGCGGCAAGTAAATATGTAGACTCTAACGCAATAAAAAAGCTTTACGAAGAGGGGCAAAGGGCATTCGGAGAAAATAAAATTCAAGATATGAAAGCAAAGGCGACTATGCTAGATGAGCTACCGATAGAGTGGCACTTTATCGGTCGCATACAGACAAATAAGATAAATATGCTTCTTGAGACAAAACCTTTCCTAATGCACTCCATAGACTCATACGAAACTGCGGCCGAAATAGACAAAAGAGCAAAAGCAAAAAATATGACCGTTAGCGCTCTTTTGCAGATAAATAGCGCAAGAGAAGAGACGAAAGCGGGTGTATTGCCTGAATTATCCATAGACGAATATCACAAAATTACCTCAAATTTGACAAATATAAACCTCAAAGGCGTAATGACGATAGGCGCACACACAGACGAGCAACAAATCGTTAAAAAAAGCTTTGAACTCTGCCGTAAGATATTTGACTCTCTACAAAAAAACAACGCCAAAATATGCTCTATGGGGATGAGTTCTGACTTCGAACTTGCAGTAGCATCGGGCTCCAATCTACTTAGAGTCGGCTCCATTCTTTTTAAAAACTAATCTGCATATAAATATTTCAAATATAAAAACTCTTACTCTGCCTTCTAAAAAATAACATTTTAAGTTACTATTTTTTTATATTATATATATGCTTATCTTCTTTAAATACCGTTATTAGCATTAGTTCATTTTATGTTAAATTAACATTACTTTATATTACAAATAGTTATAGATTTAAACATAATTTAATTTTGTTATCGTTAAAATCAAACCCGCTTGTTTATAAGCCAAGTGGCTCGTAAACACCGAATATCCCATTAAAGTTACGAAACAACCATAAAGGAGTGAATATGGCAATCAACAGAAGGGACTTACTTAAAATTACGGGAATATCCGCAGCGGCTCTAGCAGTCGGCGGTTGTGCGGCTGATAACGCAGCCTCTACGGATGCTCCGAAAGGATTTAGCCTATCAAATAGCGAGCTTATGCCTGCACCAAAAGGCAATAGAGTTGTTGTCTGCGGAGGCGGTTTTGGCGGTCTTACGACGGCAAAATACCTAAGAAAAGCAAGCAAGGATATCGAAGTTGTAGTAATAGAGAAAAAAGAGAACTTTATGTCATGCCCATATAGCAATGTATGGCTCGGCGGCGTTCAAGGCGTTTCACTGGACACGCTTTCATTTGACTACTATGCGCCTGCCGTAAAAAATGGTTACACATTTATACAAGCAACTATTACCGGTTTTGATAGAGAAAACAGAGTTGTCAAAACAGATAACGGTACGGTAGGATACGACTACCTTGTACTAGCTCCGGGAATAGAGTATGACTACTCAAAACTAACAGGCGGCGACAAAGCAAAAGAAAGAACGCTTAGAATGGAGTGCCCTCCTGCACTTATGCCTGGAAGCGAACACCTTGCACTACATAAACAACTAAGAGATATGGAAGAAGGAAACTTCATCATCTCCGTACCGGAAGGCGCATACAGATGTCCTCCTGCTCCATATGAGAGAGCGGCAATGGTTGCTTACTATATGAAAACAAACAAAATCAAGGGTAAAGTAATCATCCTAAATCCTGCTGATAAACCTTACGCTAAGCCGAAGCAATTCTTGGAGTCCTACGCATCGCTATACAAAGACATCATAGAGTTCCACGGCAATACTACAATTAAATCAGTTGATACAGCAAAAAAAGAGATCACGGTAAATGTCAAAAAAGGCGATGCAACTGAGACAAAAACAGTCAAATACGAAGTAGCGAATATCATCCCTAAAAACAAATGCCATCCGCTAATCAAAATGGCGGGAATTGATCACAATGCAGACGGTTATGCAAAAATCGTTCTTCCAAACCATGCGTCTCCTACAGATGCTAGAGTATATGTAGTGGGCGACGCTGTTGCGGCTACAAACTTTGCAGCTGGAAGCGGTTATCCAAAATCAGGCTTTATGGCAAACGCACAAGGAAGAATCGTTGCAAAACAAGTTGCTGCAGCAATGGGCAAAATCAAAGATGACGGCCTAGCTCTTCCGGATAATACATGTTTCTCACTTGTAAACGGCACTCCAAAAGAGGGCATCGTAGTTAATCACAAAGTTGACTACATTGTTGAAAAAGACAAAGACGGAAAAGATATTAAAAAAATCAAAGTATCCGCTAGCGTCGGAGATAGAAGCAAAGATCTCGGCAAAGCAAACGACGAGTGGTTCAAAAGCATCATGAACGACCTTTTCAGCTAAACATTTAGAGCATAGAGAGGAGTTTTCTCCTCTCTCTTGTTTGATTTTTTTGTGTAAAATATGTTTTATTCAAAAAAGTTAATTTTTAGATAGGAGTTATAATTTTGCAAAGAAGAGATTTTCTAAAAACTTGTGCGGTATCAGCTACCCTTGTAGCTGGAGGTGTAGTATTTTTGAATGACGCAAGAGCTGCGGATTTGTCGGTTACAATGTATAAAAAAGCGCTTTTGGTGGACGGTATGGGTAGGCCTTTATGGTTTGACACTATTACACCGGATGTTCCTTTTATGTTTAACTATCCGTTTGCGGCTACGCCAAACTTTTTGCTATTTCTAGATTTGCCGGTAAAACCGATGGACTATACGACAAGCGAAGGCAGTAAGTACAAAGCGCCTGGCGGCATAGGCAAAGGTAAAAACCTTGTAGCATACAGCGCAATCTGTCCTCATCAATGGTCATATCCGACAAAAGATTTTACGGTAGTCAACTACTACGGCAAAAAAGACCAAGGATGTTCTCAAGGCGTACAACTTATCAAATGCTGCGCCCACTTATCTATCTTTGACACTAAAATCTGTGGCAAAAAAATAGACGGTCCGGCAGAAAACCACATGGCTATGATAGTACTTGAGGCAGATGAGGCAAAAAAAGAGATATATGCCGTAGGCGTAGCGGGGAAAAACCAATACACCGAGTTTTTTGACCTCAACAAGCAAGAGCTCAGAAAAGAGTACGGTTCAAGCGCAAACGCAAAAGCTGAAGTTGAAAAAGCTTCTGTTATTAGGCTTGAAAAATACTCTAAAAATATTATTAAATGCTAAGGGTTTAACCCTTGGCATTTAAGCCTCTCTCACAAAAGCTTTACCTTCTTGCCATCGATCTCAACAACCCCCTGTTCCTTCAGTCTTCTTAAGGTTCTAGAGAGTGTCTCAGGCGTAATATTGAGTATTTTTGCTATCTCTATATGTTTTTTGGCATCAAAAACCATTGGCGTCTCTTTTAAAAGATTTATTATCTTCTCATCCGCTCCGAGATTTAGCTCTTTTTGAATAAAACCTTCCAGTATTTTCATCTTCTGCAAAAGAGAGTTTATAAATTTATACGAAACATCGGGATTTGAGAGCATCTTCTCTTTAAAAATCTCAAACTCTATCTTTAGTATCCGCACTGCACCGTTTGCTCTTGCGCTAGCCGGAAAAGGCAGACATTCAAAAGTGGCAAGCTCCGCTATCATAGACGGGGCAATAATGGAGTGCAAAAAAAACTCTCCGAATTTTGCGTTTGCCTTGGCTATATCCACTCTGCCGTCCATCAGTATATGTAGATATTTTGAACTATCCCCTTCCGTAAAGATGGTCTCGCCGTCCAAAAAACTCTTTTCAAACGAGATTTTTGATAGTTCGTTCAGTTCTGTCTCACTAAATCCGTCGAACAAGAAGCACTCTTTTAGATTCATAGCAAAACCCTTTTGATGTTACAATTGAGACCTCTGAATAAACAGAGGTCTCAAAAGAGCGACTAGTCGCGAGAGCCGTCTGCTGAAGACCTAATTTACGGACTTGTTCGTAAATTTGAGAATTAATCAGAGGATTCAATTTTAACACAAACGACAGATAATGAGAAATAGCAGATTTTTGACACACTCACCGATAAATTTTGTATTCAATAAAGGTTCCAAAGATTTTACCGTAGAGGAGCTACCGCTATACGAATTTAGCGGAGACGGAGAGCATATCGTCGCTACGATAAGAAAAAAAGATATGACGACTTGGGATATGCTAAGCGCAATTTCATCCGCTATCGGCGTCAAACAAAGAGATATAGGCTACGCCGGACTAAAAGATAAAGATGGAATGACTATACAAAACATCTCTTTGCCGAGAAACTTTGAAGAGCCGCTAAAAAACTTACAACATCCAAATCTAAAAATTTTGAATCTCACAAAGCACAAAAACAAGATAAAGCTAGGGCATCTAATCGGCAATAGATTTTTTATCAGACTTAAAAAAGTGATGCCCTCCGACTTCCTAAAACTCAAAAATGCTCTAACAAAAATAGCTAATGAAGGTATGCCAAATTATTTCGGATACCAAAGATTCGGAAGAGACGGCAAAAATCACGAACTAGGCAAGGATATAATATGCGGAATCAAAAAAGAGAGAAACCAAAACCTAAAAAGATTTTTTATTAGCGCATACCAGAGCCATCTTTACAACAACTGGCTTGACTATCGCATCAATACATCTAGGCTTATCGAAAGTTTTGATAAAAAAGAGTTAGAGAACGCCGTAAAAATCCATTTTGCTTCCAAAGGCGTCACGCTTGATTCTAAAATCGCTCTGGAACTAAAAAAACAGACGCAGTTTTTTAAAATATTTAATGGCGACGCTATGTGTCACTATCCACATGGCAAGCTCTTTAACGCCGAAAATGCAAATGAAGAGGCGGCAAGGTTTGGCATAAAACAAATAGCCCCGACAGGGCTGCTATGCGGAGAGAAAAACAGAGTATCTGGCTGCGATGCTTACGAGATAGAAAAACTATTTATCGACGAAAAAGTCAAGGCTCTAGGCGATAGAAGATATGCGTGGATATTTCCGTATGAGTGCGAGATAGAGTATGTCGAGGAAGAGGCGCATGCAAAAATCAAGTTTTGCCTACCAAAAGGCTCTTACGCCACCTCTTTGCTTGAAGAGATAACAGGGGCAGAACTAAGCGGCGGAGCCGAGGATTTTTTTGACGAGTAAAATTTTGCCGAAAATTGCACTAAACATTGCTACGCTTACCATCATAAACATGATCACAAGTTGAAAAGCGACTGCTTTCATAGGTGGAGCACCGGCGAGTATCATGCCGACCGTCACGCCTGGAATATGTATAAGCCCCACCGTCTGTAGCGTATTGAGAGTCGGCATCATTGCAGCTTTAGACGCTGCCCTTGTCGCTTCGTGTATAGCATTTGGCAGGTCTGCTCCAAGAGCGGTTTTGCCCTCTATTTCCGCTATTCTATTTTTTACCTCACCTTTTAGCCTATCTGCAAACTGCGTATATACATTGAGCGAATTGCCGACTATCATGCCGGAAAGCGGGATTATCTCCTTTGCATTAAAGCCGATAACTCCAACAAGCAGCAGTAAAGATAAAACGCAAAAAGAGGAAGCGGCAATCACACCAAAAGATACGGCAAAACCGTTTTTTTCAATCTTGACCCGTTTTTTTGCCACAAATGCGGCGTATGTGCACATAAACAACCAAACACTGAAATAATAAAAAGCGGAGTCGAAGGAGAATAAAAAAGAGAGTATGAAGCCTAGTAAAATAAGCTGGAAGAAAGCCAAAAATGAGCCGATGACTATCTTTTTCTCAACCCCAAGTCTCTCTTTATAAGAGTAAGCAACAGCAATAACGACCAATAAAAACGAAGCCAAAAATGAGTAGTTAAATTCTTGCATTTGCTTTTTCGTAAATAAGATTATTTTTATCTTATTTGGGTTAGAATAATTTCGTTTCGATATTAACGAAAAAAAACTAAGGAGAGTCATATGCCGACAATCAACAGATATGTAGATATTAGTGTAATCGACAAAGAGGCGAAAAAAGATTATATTGACAGACACTCACCGTTTGTTCACTGTGAAGCAAGCGCAAAAAAAGGCGAAAAGTTCGCCGTTAGAGTTCAAATGGGCAACGAGTACAAACATCCGGATGATTTTGACCACTATATAGCATATATCCAGCTATTTGACGGTGATACGCTACTTGGACAAGTAACATACACACCGGGCGCTCAAGGTGCGGCTCCCGCAAATGCAGAAGTTATATTCACAATCATTCCACAAAAATCAAAAATGAAACTAACAGCGATGAGCTACTGCACGAAGCATGGACTATGGGAAAGTGACCCTGTAGAAGTAAGCGTAGCGGAGTAATAATCAAAGGGGCAAAAATGCCCCTACTCTATTTTATATCCGAGCCCGGACACATTTTGAATCAGCTCTTTTCCTACTTTTAGCCTCACTCTCTTCACAAGCGTACGAAGCGCCAAATCGCTCATATAGTTATACTCGTAAACAATATTTTGGATATGGTCGTTTGTAATTATCTTACCCCTGTTTTGCAAAAGCAGCTCTAAAAACAGGAGCTCTTTTTTTGTAAGCTCCAACTCTTCGCCGTTGTTATACAGTTTTCTGGCTACAGCATCAAAGAGAAGGGTGTCTCCAAAGGTTATTTTGATATTTGAGTTTTTGGATATTTTCTCCAGCTTTATCGCCAACTCTTTAATATGAAACGGTTTTTTGAGATAATCTTCCGTACCGAGCCTATATGCTTTATCTATAGTCTCTATGTCGCTATCTGCGCTAATAATAATAACGGGGAGTTCGTTTGAGGTTTTTTTTATTTTTTCAAGCAACTCAAGACCGCTTGCACCGGGCAGATTTATATCGATAATGTACGCGTCATAAGAGATACCCCTGCCTAGCTCTGACATAGCCTCCAAGCCGTCAAAAAAAGTATCGACAATAGACCCTGAATCTTCCAAATACCGCTTAATAGCTTGCGCTATCGAGTATTCATCTTCTACCAACATTATTTTCATAGCGCTATATTAACAATTTTTATTAAAACGATACCTGAAAATATTTTTATTACCCTCCGTAATCACCTCTATCTCGACCCCCTGTTCGTCGCAAATCTCTTTTACCATAGAGAGTCCGACTCCATGTCCACCTTTGATTCCGTCCTCTCTGGCAAAAAGCTCAAAAATCTTCTCCTTATCCTCTATCTTCTTCCCAACGCTCTCAAACTCAAGTATCCACCTGCCCATATCACACACAAATCTTATAAATACTGTTTTTTGTGGGTGCGAGTATTTGATGGCATTGGATAGATTGTTGTCTATAAGTCTTGTCAGCTTTGCCTGATTTAAAAAAAATATCGCCCCCGGCTTGATTTGGCTAGCCAGTGTAATGTCGCTAAGTCCGGCTATATCCCTAAAAAACTCTATCCTATCCATGATAAGCTCGCTTACTTCTACACTACTCTCTTTTTGGAAAGTAGGAGAATCCTTGATGGTAGAGTAGCTAAGGTCGCCGTATGCGCTAGAGAGGCTCTTTGCCGCCCCAAGTATTGCAGAGGCCGACCTGCTTTGTCCGTGGTCTTTGATAAGATACTCTGCATTTAAACTGATTACCGTAAGTGCAGTATTGATTTCATGGACGGCGTTTCTAATAAATTTCTCTTTTTCTTTTATTAGCTCTTTATCTTTTTGAATATTTTTTGCGACCTCCTCTCCTACCCTTGCCTCAAGCGATATATTAAGCACTTGCAGATTATCTTGTATCTCTTTTAGCGTAGAAATATCATACGCAAAAACAAGCATAGCAAGTCTATTTCCGTCATTATCCATAAGAGGGCTTCTAAATACTAGATATGTAAAATTTTCGCCGTTTAGATTGCACTCCTCTTCACTAATTGACTTGAGCGAATCATCCTCAAACACATCTTTATCAAAAGAGCTGCTTCTCAAAAATGATAAAAGCTCAAACTCCATCTCATTTTTGCCGACTATCTCTTGCGGAGCCTTACCCAAAAATTTTGCAAAAGCCTTATTTGCAAGCACCAAATCACCGTTTGCATCCTTGGCATAAATGAAGCCGGGTACCAAATCTATCACCTGCCTCAGCTCATTTTGCTTGCGCTCAAACCTCTCTGCAGCCATATTAAGAGCCTCGGCCGCCTCAGAAAAACCGGAAGCTACTCTCCCCTCTATTCTCGATGACCACTTCTCGTCTTTTAGGGCTTTTGCAAACTCTTTTAGTTTGCTAAACGATAAAAACTCGTCCTTTAGTATCAATATACTCACCGCAAGAGACACAAATAGCGGCAACGCAATATAGGCAATCACCGAGAACGATAAACCGGTGTATACCAAAAAAGAGGAGTACGGCAAGATAAACAGTAAAAAAAACAAGATGAGCAGTTTTTTGGAAGTTTCCATATATTTACCGTAAAATTTTTATTACGAATTTATCATAAAGAGCATTATGAAACCGAAACTTCTTGACAAAAATATGAGTTTTTATCTTGTTGCCGCATTTTTAAACGCATTTGTTGATTTGGCGCACAAAATAACTATGCAAAACATTATTTTTAAGACTATGAGCGGCTCGGAGCTACTCATAATGACACAGGTAGTAAATGCGCTAATACTACTGCCGTTTGTACTGTTTTTTATCCCAGCGGGAGAGCTTAGCGACAAGCGAAGCAAGCTTGCCAATATGAGGCTTTTGTCCATAATCGCCATAGTTTTATGCGCAGTAATTACTATTTTTTTTGCGCTAGGGCTTTTTTGGGCGGCGTTTATGGCGACAATGCTTCTTGGAACACAGGCGGCATTTTATTCACCAGCAAAATACGGATACGCCAAAGAGTTATCGCAAAACAACAATTTGGCAAAAACAAACTCTCTGCTCCAGAGCGTATCTATAGTCTCCATCATACTCTCAACGCTTGTTTTTTCTATTATTTTCGAAACCTTAACGACAGACTTTATCGGCTCAAAAGAGGCATATCTGCAAAAACTGACACCGATAGGCGTAATAATCACGATACTGAGTGCGATGGAGTATCTATTTCTCTCAAAAATCATAAAGAGCGATGAGCCTAGTCAATCAATGCAGATGTCAAGAGTTGAAAAGTACGGCTCCATCCTAAAAGAGAAAAGCGTATTTGCCTCCATAGTGCTACTATCTATATTTTTCGGACTCTCACAAAGCGTTATGGCCTCCTTCCCATCCTTTGCAAAAGAGGGACTTGGCATCGGTAGCGTTTTGTCAGTCCAAGCAGCCATGGCCATAAGCGCCGTAGGTGTTATCATAGGTTCTCTGTGGGCTGGAAACCACAAAAACTCTAGACATCGAATAGCTTTCGTATTTTTCGGTATGCTTGGCTACTCCTTGTTTTTGGGTCTCGTACTTGCAGGGGAGATATATCTATCGTTTTTTTGTATAGGAGTTGCGGCTGGATTTATTATTGTGCCGCTCAATACTCTCATCCAAGAAAATATAGAAAAGCGGCTTTTGGGCTCGGCTATTTCAATCTCAAATCTTGCTCAAAATATTTTAATGCTTCTACTTTTGGGGATTGGTGTTGCTGCCGCCATCAATGGTATTGAGGCAAAAACCATATTGCTTGCGTGCTCATTTTTGGCGCTTACCGCGGCCATTTACTCTTTGATATATTTTCCGCAACCGATCATAGAGGCTTTTCTTGCTGTTTTGTTTAGTTTTAAATATAGATTTGAAACTTACGGAAATCCACCTCGCACATCTGGAGGCAAAATACTCATCGGTAATCATACTAGCTATATCGATTGGGCTTTTTTGCAGATGGCGCTAGATGAAAAAATACATTTTTTGATGGAAAAAGAGATATACGAAAAACCGCTATTAAGACCGTTTTTATCATTTTTCGGAGCGCTTCCGGTAGATTCCAAAAACGCAAAAGAGTCACTCAAAAAAGCGATAGAACTGCTAAAAGATGGGGAAACTATTGTTATCTTTCCAGAGGGTGAACTTACAAAAGACGGCGGTATCGGAGAGTTTAAAAAAGGATTTGAGCTTATCGCAAAAAGAAGCGGAGCACCCGTGTTTATATTTTATCTGGATGGACTTTTTGGGAGTAGATTTTCCAAAGTTGTATCAAAGAGATATGCGCCAAGAAAAGTATCTCTATTTTTCGGGGATATGCTAAGCGAAATAAGCTCGGATGCAGCACAAAAGGCTGTCTCCGAGCTACATACGAAATACTAAGATTTAAACTGATTTAGTTTGGCGTTTAGCTGTTCTGTCAGCTTATACAAGTGTTCGGCAGCCGATGCTATCTCTTCAACGCTTCTAGCATTTGAAGACGATAGGTCGTTTACATTGCCTATTAGCTGCGCTATTCTTTGCGCATCTTTTGCAAGGGCGGCAGACCCTTCCGCTCTTTGCGAGATTCCGGCGACATTCTTATCCATAACGGCGGCGCTATCAAAAATAGACTCTTCAACCGCTTTGCTGATACCGACTAGCTTTTGGATATTTGAAGCATTTTTGCTCATTTGCTCAGAGGAGTCAACGATGGATTGAACGATAATATTAATAGTAGCGTTTATCTCCGTTAGACTCTTTTGTGTCCTCTCCGCAAGTTTTCGCACCTCATCGGCGACAACGGCAAAACCTCTGCCGTGTTCACCCGCCCTCGCCGCCTCTATCGCCGCATTTAGCGCAAGCAAGTTTGTTTGATCTGCTATATCGCTAATTACGGTAAGCACTTGTTTGACCTGATCCGCATCGTGACTCATCTGCTCAAGCTTGTGCGCCAATGCCGCCTCTGCCTCGCTAGCCTCCTCAATGTCGGTTCCAAGCGTAATCATCTGATTTTTTGCCATAACCAGCTTGTTTCCGGCGTCTTGTATCTCCAGTTTTGCATGCGCTGCACCGTCTGCGCTATCTTCGATAGCCGCCTTGACTCTATTTATCTCCCGAATAGTCTCCTCTACTATTTTTGTGCCCTCTTCTGCATTTTTACCTATATGCGTACTTGTAGAGCTAAGCTCGCTAGATACGGAGGCGTTTTCGTTTGAAGAGCTCTTTGCATCTTTTATCGTGCTCTCTAACACGCCCAAAAGCTTGTTGAAGCTAGCGACTATTTCGCCTATTTCGTCTTTGGCGTCATATTGTATTTTGAAGTTTAGATCTTTGGTATCCACAAAATGCACCATACCGTCTTTTAGCGTATGCACAGCACCAAGAAGACTAGAGATAATAAAGTATGAAACGGCAACTGCAAAAGCTATAGCAACTATAGAAAGTATTACTACATTAATCTGCCCTGTTTTGGCATCCTGCAAAGACTCCTGAGCGACTCTTTCACCGTCTTGCTCATTATAATCAACAACCTTTTGCAAAGCTTCCGTAGTTTTTGTAAATTCATTAATATAGCTTGGAAGGGTAGCTCTCATATTGGCAAGAAGCTGTCTTTGGGCTTCCATATCTCTGGCGGCTAATAACTTTTGAGCAGCGTCATTCATTTTTGCCTTTATAGGCAAAAACTTCTCTCGTTCGGTTGTGAATTTTTTATACAGGACATCCTCCTCTGGTGTTGAAGGTAGTTTTTCGTATACCGCAAGACTATCGTTGATTTTTTTGTTACCCTCGGTTTAACCTATCAAAAAGCGATTTCGCATCACTCTCGGGCATTATCGTGCCCTCGTATGTCAAATACTTATTTACGGTCGCCCTATTGCCAGTTTGCGACTCCAGTGCCTTTAAAAGGAGTATTGCGCTTTTTGCTTTGACATTAGCTATCTCAATTCATGTCATTTTTTGACATTTCTAAAGCACGATAAGAGATAACAGAAACAACAACCAAAAATAGCGTCAATATAGCGCTTAAAGCTAAGAGTTTTGCTTTGAAAGTTAGATTTGAAAGCATTATTATTTCCTTCTTGGATTAGAGTTTACAAAATCATACACAAACAAAGTGGTATTTTTGTGGTTACTTTTGACCTCTTAGTTGGTATGTTATATCACCGGCTCCAAAACCTACGAGCACGCCGCTGTCTACGGTTATTTGAGAGTTATTTGAAATTATTATTACTGAATTTTCTTCTCTTTTGATTTTTTCAGCCAAAATCGGAGAGTACCTATCAAATACTTTTGCAAAATCAAGCTCTCTAGGCTCTTCGTTTACCGCCCAGACAGGCAAAATAACAAGAGTATCTACACCCTCAAAACAGTTTACAAAATGCTCAAGATTGTCCATTGTTCTCGACCATTTGTGCGGTTGCCACACAGCCGTGATTTTGCCGTATCCGCCAAGCTTTGCGTACAGTTGTACGGATTTTATGGTCGCTTCTATCTCAGTCGGATGATGGGCATAGTCGTCAATAATGGCAAGCTTATCGTCACGATACAGCACATCAAATCTTTTTTTGATGCCTTTGAATTTTTTGAGATTTTCTCTTATATCATCAATCCCTATCTCGTTTATTGCCGCAAGAATAGCCAAAGAGGCGTCGAGTGCGATATGTTCGCCAAACCCCCAAACGCTAAACTCTCCAAACTCTCGAAGCTCAAAAACGGTGGCTGGCTCGCCATCAACCAACTCGTACCTGATATTTTTTATATCTTTTGACGGAAAAAGCCGCTCAGCCTCTATATCAAGAGAGCACAAAAACTCATCTTCCGCATTTATTACTCTTTTTTTTGCTTTCATTAGAAAATCTTTGTAGCACTCATAAAACCACTCGGTGTCGTAGTCGTAATATTCCATATGCTCAGGCTCGGCATTTGTGACTATTGCACAATACGGATTTGAATTTAGAAAACTGCCGTCGGACTCGTCTGCTTCAAATACTATCAATTTTTTATCAGCCACAACCCTACAATTTGCCCCTATCGCCTTACTCTCGGCGCCTATCAGCGTAGAGCTTTGCAGTATTTCGGCAAGCATCGCCGTAGTCGTACTCTTGCCGTGTGCACCACAGACGGAATAGACTCTTTTATCTTGTAGTACTAGTTTTAGCGCCTCAAGTCTTGTTGCGACCTCTATGCCTTTGTGTCTTGCCTGTTTTAGCTCTGGATTTGTAGATTTTACCGCTGCAGAGTATATAAGAAGGTCTTGGTCATCCACACAGTGTCTGCTATGCGGCACGGTGACTTTGATACCTAGAGCCTCCAAATCCTCCACTATCTTTGTTCTTTTGACATCGGAGCCGGTTATCTCATGCCCTTTTGCCTTCAAAAACCTAGCGATTGCGGAGAGTCCTATTCCGCCTATACCTACAAAATGTACTTTCAAATAATATTCCTTATAAAAAATCTCTTAATCTTTTTATCGCCTCTTCGGTTTTTTCGGGACTTTCAACAAGGGCGATACGAACATACTCATTCGCAAAGCCTCTTGCCAAAAAGCTTCCCGGAAGCACGAGCAGGTTTTTTTCTCTATATAGATTTGCCGCAAACTCTACGCCGTTACCGACCGCAAACCATATATAAAATGTCGCATCGGCAAGAGGCGTGCCCAGATACTTGGCGGCTATCTCGAAGTTTTGTCTATATTTGTCTCTAGCCTGAATCACATGCTCCTCATCACTCCAAGCAACGGCGGCGGCGTACTGCATCGGCAAACCGTTTGTCGCTCCGACATAGGTACGGTATTTTAGATACTCCGCAAGTATCTCGGCATCTCCGGCAATAAACCCGCTTCTAAGTCCGGGGGCGCTTGAGCGCTTGGATATAGAGTTTAGGACTAGGCAGTTTTTGAAGCTCTCATTTCCAGCGGCTTTTGCAGCCTCAAGAAGGCTTGGCGGCGGTGCATTGAAATATATCTGGTTGTAGCACTCATCGTTTATCAGTAAAAAATCATACTCCAAAGCCGCAAGCATCCATTTTTTTAGTTCATCCATATTCATAACCGAAGCGGTCGGATTGTTCGGTGAGTTTAGGATAACGATATGCGGTTTTTTACCGTTTTTGATATGCCCTTTTAACTCCTCAAGACTCGGTAAAAAGCCGTTTTGGGACTCCAAATTCATGTGTAGCACTTCAGCCCTAGAGGCTATCGCCGCACCTTCGTATATCTGATAAAAAGGGTTTGGATATGCCATAACCGGAGCTTGCTTACCAAACAGATAAAACTGCGGAAAGTTGAAAAGCACCTCTCTAGTGCCTAGCGTCGGAATAAGTTCTGAGGATTTTAGCTCCACGCCGAAATTTCTATGCACAAAGCCGAGCATCGCATTTTTTAGCTCATCTTCACCTGCGGTTTTAGGGTATTTATTGAGCGTGCCTGTCGTTTCACAAAGTCTTTTTTGAATGAATGCGGGCGTATCAAATTGCGGTTCGCCGATAGTTAGCTTGAGCGGCGAATAGCCTGCGTGCGGCGAAATATCCTTTGTCAGAGCGGCTAATTTTTCAAACGGATAACTCTCAAATTTCATTGCAAACTTCCCATACTAGATGATATTTTTCCAAAAGCCCACACTTTTCTTGCCTCGCTAAGCTCTTTTTTGGATATTTCGGCTATCAATATCTCTTCGTTTGAGCCAAGCGAACTGTCCAACTCACCAAACGGATTTATGACAAAACTATCGCCGTAGAAGTTCCATTTACCCTCTTTTGACTCAAACTCCCCTACTCTATTCGCTCGAAGGATGTACGAGCCGCCAAGAAACGCTCTCGTCTTTGCCACCTCTCTCCATCTAGCGCGGCTCTCAAAAGTAGAAGCGGTAGGCAACAATACCAAATCCGCTTTTTTATCCCTTATCTTTTGCCAAAAAGCATCTATATGAAGCTCAAACCCACCGACAACCGCAATTCTAAAACCATCAACGGTAATAAAACCGGGCGTCTTGTGACAATACCCCTCATCAAAAAAGCTTTTTTCATTCCAGTGTGAATACGGCATCAAGGCGTGCTGCTCAAAAGCCTTGAAAGTACCCTTGTCAAAAACTGCCATAAGCTTGTATATCTTTTTTTTCTCAACCCACACAAGAGGCGAGACTATAGTAATATTATAGACTCTTGAGAGGTTCAGCAGGTTCTCTTTTTGCATTTTGGCTTGGTCTTCGACAAGACCCAGCGGAGTTTTTTCAAGCTCTTTAAAAAAAAGATTTGTCACATACTCCGGAAGCAAAAGAAGCGAAGCTTTTTTGCTTTTTGCGATAGCCAGATAATAATCTAGCTTTGCCTTTTCGATAGGCAGCGATGGCAACTGTACGGCGGCGACCGTTAAAATTTTATTTTCCATACATCAATCTTTTTTTGAAAACTCTTCTATTTGCAGCTTCGCCTCTTCAAGCATTTTTGCCGCATTCTCAAGCTTTTTAATGCCCTCCTTATACACCTCTACGCTTTTTGCAAGCGTGATTTCAGGATTACCAAGCTCCTTTAAAAGCTCCTTTGCGCCATTTAGTTCGCTTTCAAAAGACAGCTCTTCGCTCATATTTTTCTCTCCAAAATATCAGATACAAGGTCGCAAAATTTATCCACTTCGACCAAAAAAGCGTCGTGCCCATAGTCTGAATCTATACACACATACGAGACATTCTCTTTTCCTAGCTTTTGCATCGTCCGTGCGATATGCTGCATCTCTGCTGGGAAAAACATCGTATCGCCTTTAAATGACAAAAGACACAACGAAGAGCGGATACGACTCAAAGCATCCTCTAACGAGTCATATCCGTATGCAATATCAAAAATATTAATTGCTTTACTTAGATACAAAAATGATAACGGGTCAAACCACTTAACAAAATTATTGCCGTTATAGTCCAAATACCTCTCGACCTCAAACTGCCCAAAAAGCTCGAAAAGACCGTCGTTTGCGACATAATTTCGTCCAAACTTTCCGCTCATCCCGACAGGGCTGATATATCCTAAATACCCCGCCATTCTAGCGGCTGATAGCCCTGCAAAACCGTTTTGTTTTATCTCTTCACTATCATAATTACCGCCGTCAAACGCTGGGTCTGCAAGCAGTGCGGATTGCGCAACCTTATTTAGCGCTATCACCCAAGGAGTTGTCGCATAAGTCGTCGCCATCGGTATGACTATCTGTGCAAAATCAGGATATTCGACCGCAAACGATAACGCCTGCATCCCGCCCATCGAACCGCCTAGTATCGCTTTTACATTGAAGATACCGAGTCTCGCAAGTAGCGTTTTTTGCGCCCTAACCATATCTCTTATAGTGATTACGGGAAACTTCAGACCGTGCGGTTTCATCGTTTTATGATTTTCAGATTTTGGTCCCGTAGAGCCGTAGCAACTTCCTATGACATTGATACAAACGACAAAATACTTCGTCGTATCAACCGCCTTGCCATCACCGATAAGAGCATCCCACCAACCGGGCTTATCTGTTGGCGTATATCTGCCGGAGGCGTGATGAGAGCCTGAAAAAGCGTGGCAAACCACGATGACATTACTTTTTGTCTCGTCTAGTTCACCGTATGTCTCATAAGTGATACGATACGGCTCAAGGATGCGCCCACTATCCAAATAGAGCGGCGTACTAAAATCTATACTTTTTGTGGTTATCTGCACCGTTAAATTTCTTATCTGCTCTCGTGATAGTTTGGAGCTTCTTTTGTGATAAACACATCGTGAACATGGCTCTCTCTAAGCCCTGCGCTCGTTATCTCTACAAACTCCGCCTTATCTTGATAATCAGCTATATCTTTTGCGCCGAGATACCCCATAGAAGAGCGAAGACCGCCTATCATCTGATAAACTATCTCGCCGATATGCCCTCTGTAAGGTACTTGCCCCTCGATACCTTCCGGCACCAACTTGTCAACAGCCGTTCCCTCTTGGAAATATCTGTCGTTTGAGCCTTTTTGCATCGCTCCGATACTCCCCATGCCTCTGTATGCTTTGTATTTTCTGCCTTGATACATGATAGTCTCACCCGGACTCTCTTCCGTTCCGGCAAGAAGTGAACCCACCATTACACTAGACGCACCAGCTGCTATAGCTTTTGCGATGTCGCCGGAGTATTTGATACCGCCGTCTGCGATAACAGGAATACCGTGTTTTCTAGCCTCTTCCGCCGTATCCATGATAGCCGTTATCTGTGGTACGCCCACACCCGCTACTATTCTAGTCGTACAAATACTTCCAGGCCCGATACCTACTTTTACGGCGTCTGCACCTGCCGCCACAAGGTCTTTTACGGCCTCTGCCGTCGCTATATTCCCCGCTATTACCTCTACGACAAATCTCGCTTTTAGCTCTTTTACCGTATCGATAATACCTTTTGAGTGTCCGTGCGCAGAGTCAAGCACAAGCACATCCACTCCGGCCTTTACAAGCGCTTCCGCTCTATCAAACTGCCCAACGCCGATAGCCGCACCGACTCTTAATCTTCCAAAATCATCTTTATTTGCGTTCGGATATTCGATTCTTTTTTTGACATCTTTTATCGTAATAAGACCTTTGAGTATGCCATCATCGTTCAATATAGGCAACTTCTCTATTTTATGTTTGTGCAGGACTTTTGCGGCTTCATCTATTGACACGCCGACTTTTGCCGTCACAAGCGGCATTTTTGTCATTATTTCGCCGAGCGGTCTTTTCGGGTCTACTTCAAACCTCATATCCCTGTTCGTACATATACCGACAAGTTTACCGTGGTCGTCTATGACGGGAGCGCCGGAGATATGAAACTCATTTAGCAGATACATCGCCTCTTCCAATGTCGTGTTCACCTTGAAAGATATAGGGTCTACTATCATTCCGCTCTCAGATTTTTTGACTCTTTTGACCTGTTTTACCTGCGAATCTATATCCATGTTTTTGTGAATAATACCGATACCGCCGACTCTCGCCATCGCTATTGCAGCTTCATATTCTGTTACGGTATCCATTGCGGCGGATACTATCGGAGCATTTAGCGTTATATTCCTCGTGAGACGGCTGGAGACATCTACATTTTTCGGCAAAATTTCCGAATATTTCGGAACTAAAAGCACATCCTCAAATGTCAGGGCTCTTTTTGTTATCTTCATATCCATCTCCTTTTTATAGTAAATTATTTTTATAAGCGCAAATATCTTCCACGATTGAAGCCGCATCAAAAAGCGTCTGCTCTTCAAAATGAGAGGCGAGAAGCTGTACGCCTATCGGCAATTTTTGTTTATCATATCCAGTCGGCACAGATATACCCGGCAGTCCCGCAAGATTTACGGATATGGTATATATGTCTTCCAAATACATCTCAAGAGGCTCTTTGAATGAGTTAAACTCAAAAGCCGTGCTAGGAGTAACGGGCATTATTACAATGTCAGCCTCTTTAAATATAGATAGATACTCACTTTTTATAAACTCTCTAGCTTTTTGCGCTTTTACATAGTACGCATCGTAATAGCCACTTGAGAGAACGAAGTTACCTAGAAGTATCCTTCTTTGCACTTCAGAGCCAAACCCCTCGCTTCTGCTTTTGATAAACAGCTCGGAAAGAGAGTTACACTCCGCTCTGTACCCGTATCTTACGCCGTCAAACCTCTGTAGATTCGTAGCCGCTTCTGCCGTCGCCGTCACATAGTACGCCGC
>DIZY01000134.1:0-2998 GCA_002428055.1 Helicobacteraceae bacterium UBA6016 | reverse complement strand
CGATTTTATCGACTCTCTTATATCTTCGCTAGCTTGCTCAACATAGTTTTCGATAACAGCAAAAGTCATTTTTCTATTTTTATCTATCTTGTCTGCCGTAGTTTTGAACTCCACATTTGCGCTTGTCGAGTCTTTCGGGTCAAATCCAGCTATTTTGTCATACAAAAGCGCAGCATCTTCAACGCTTCTACCGAAAGAGCCTATCTGGTCAAGGCTAGAGCCGTATGCTACGAGTCCATATCTGCTCACTCTGCCGTATGTCGGCTTCATACCCACGCAGCCGCAAAGAGCGGCAGGTTGCCTAATACTTCCACCAGTATCGCTTCCAAGAGCTACTATCGCAGAGCCGTTTGCCACCGCCGCCGCCGAGCCGCCCGAACTACCGCCCGGGACCCTAAGCTTATTGTGCGGATTTAGCGTTCTGCCGTATACGCTACTCTCTGTCGTGCTTCCCATCGCAAACTCGTCCATATTTGAACGCCCAAACAGCGAACAGCCGCCGGAGAGGAGCTTGTCAATAGCCGTAGCGTTATACGGAGAGACATACCCTTTTAGGATATTACTAGCGCAGGTGATGCCCCACTCTTTTACATTGATATTGTCTTTTACGAGTACCGGCACACCATCGCCCGCCTCTTCAAAGCCTATATATGCGTTTACATCTTTGGTCTCTTCTACTCTTTTTTTAAGCTCTTGCTTGACTCCCGCAAGGTCTTCGCCGCCAAGTGTAAGGGCTTCTTTAAAACTTATCATCTTTTTTCCTTATTCGCTTTCGGATGGTTTTTTACAAAAAATATGCCAATTAAAAATATAGCCGCCAGCGCCACAATACCACAACCGACAACCCAAAACGGAATCGGAGCCGCTAGATTCATGCAAGCGCCTTTTCACATCTAGGGCATAGCCCATCTTCGGTATTTGAGGCAAATCTCCAACATCTAGGGCATTTGTGTTTACTTGATTTCATCACGCTAAACTCTTTGCCGTCTATATCAAAGGAGGCTAGCACTTCACCCTCTCCTTTTTCGCTCAGAGCGCTAACAAGGAACAAATCCTCCATGTCTTTTTCGCTATTTAGCCCCTCAAATCCTTTTGGCAAGCCGAGGCAAAGCTCTAGCGTGCTTTTGATGGCGCCATCTTTTTTGAACTTCTCGACAGTCTCAAAAAACCCGTCTCTAATTTCAAGCATCTTCGCCGCATCAAAACTGCTTTCAACACTCGGCAACTCTTTTGCCGTTAGCCCAAACACGCTTGTTTGAGCTTCTCTAAAAAACTCAGGCATATACTCAACAACTTCATCCGCCGTATATGTAAGTATCGGAGCCACAAGGGTCAGAAGCGAACGAAGGATGAGAGCCATCGTAGTCTGCGAAGCCCGTCTGGACTCAGAGTCTTTTGCATCGCAATAAAGTCTATCTTTGCAAATATCCATATATATGTTTGATAATTTACTCACCACAAACGCATTTAGTCTTATCATCGCCTTAGCGTACTCATACCCGTCAAACTCTTGCTTGACCTCTTCAAATACCGCTTTTGCTTCGGAAAGTATCCATCTATCCAGCTCGCCTAGCGTATCAAGAGGAGCTAACGCCTCAAGGTCGCTGATATTGGCAAGTAAAAATCTAAAAGAGTTTCTTAGTTTTCTATACTGCTCAGAAATCTGCTTTAGTATCTCAGTAGAGACTTTGACATCATCGGTAAAGTCGCTCATCGCAACCCACAGCCTCATAATCTCGCTACCGTACTCTTTTAGGATAGCCTCAGGAGCTACGACATTACCGAGCGATTTACTCATTTTACGCCCAGATGCGTCCACGGTAAAACCGTGAGTAATGACGCTTTTAAATGGAGCTTGCTTGTTGATGGCGCAAGAGAGCAGAAGCGAGCTTTGGAACCATCCTCTATGCTGGTCGCTTCCTTCCAGATACACATCCGCCGGATATTCGCCAGCATCGTAGTTTCCGCTTTTTATTACCGAGAAAAAAGTCGAGCCGCTATCAAACCAAACATCAAGTATGTCGGTCACTTTCTCAAAATGCTCAGCCTCAGTCTTCATGCTATACGGTAAAAAATCCGCAACAGGCTTAGAGTACCAAGCATCCGCACCCTCTTCGTCAAATATCTCAGCCGCCAAAGAAAGCGCCCTCTCATCAAGCAGAGCTTCGCCGTTTCTTTTGTCTCTCAAAAATGCTATCGGAACACCCCAATCTCTTTGTCTGGAGATACACCAGTCGGGTCTATTTTCTATCATGCTTTTGAGACGATTTTTGCCGGCTTTCGGATAGAAATTTATCTTTTCTATTTCGCTTAGCGCTATTTCTCTTAGCGTTCTGCTATCACCCTCCAGCTTCTCGTCCATCGCAATAAACCACTGTTTTGTAGCTCTATATATAACGGGCTTATGCGTTCTCCAGCAATGCGGGTATGAGTGCATAAATTTCGATACTTTCAGAGCCGCAGAGCCTAACATCTCAACTATCATATCATTGGCTTTGAAGATGTGCATACCCACAAAATCTTGCGGATTTGGGATAAGCCCCAGTTTTACGACGGTCTCATCATATTTACCCTCTTCATCCACAGGCATTATCACATCAAGAGCGTATTTGAGCCCAACCCTGTAGTCATCCTCGCCATGCCCTGGAGCCGTATGGACGCATCCCGTGCCGTCTTCCACCATAACATGCGCGCCAAGCACTATCGTTGACGCCCTACCGTTTAGCGGGTTGATTGCGTTTAGTTTTTCTAGCGTTTTTGAAGGGAATGTTTTTTTGACATCGCCCGCAAACAGCCCATTTGCTTTGCATTTTTCAACTAAAGAAGCGGCTACGATATAGCCGTCAGTCGTAAGCGCATACTCCTCATCTGGATTTAGAGATATACCGACATTTGCCGGAAGCGTCCACGGCGTCGTAGTCCATATAACTACCGCCGCCTTCTCTTCGCCTATCGCCGCCAAAGCCTCCGCACCAAGGTCAAAGGCTACAAATATGGA
>DIZY01000071.1:14346-16273 GCA_002428055.1 Helicobacteraceae bacterium UBA6016 | reverse complement strand
AAAAACGGCAACAACCACAAGCACCCCACCGTGAAGCCGTTGAAATTATTAGAACGGCTGATAAAATTATGCACCGCTGAAAATGCTACCGTATTAGATTGTTTTTCCGGCACCGGCACCACCGCCGTAGCATGTAAGAATACGAACCGTAATTTCGTAGGGTGCGAATTGTTTTCTGAATATTACGAAAATTCTATGCAGCGGCTCGCCAATACACAGCCGCCGCTATTTCAAACAGCGTAACTCAAAATTAACCCCAATGCCAAAACAAACCCTCTATACTCGCCTGTGGCAGTACTTTTCGGGAGAAGACGTGGATTTCACTCGACCGGAAAAAGAACATATAGAACGTATTGAAAAGCTAATAGAACTCCGGATGGAAGACCTTGCAGCTACCGATACTGTCATGTTCAGCCGCATTCGCAACGTGTACCCAACCTACTGCTGGGACAGCTACCTCCGCGACATGGCACTCGTAGAGCGCACCGTAGCATTTTCGCACGACCCCGAAGGCGACCCTCACAAGGTATTTCAGCGGTATTTCATTACAGAAATAGCGAAGGAAGCTATTTCTATTGCCCGAACTAAGAACGATGGATATACCATGGCATACTCAGCGAATATTATCGGCAAGCACAACATGACCGACCAGCCCGATATTCAGCGGCTACCCTTCGAGAAGATTGTGCCTTTCATACCCGAACCAACACTCGACCCTTCTATTCTTGGGTTGAAACCAATTGAAAATCAGAAACAATTGAAAGAAAAGTACATGAAAAAGTTTCTTTCTATTCGTAACCGTTTCACCGGTGAAAATGTTGAAATAGAAGACGTAAAAGCAATAGAAGACAATGGAAAATAGCAGCCAGAAAACTTACTTCAACGCCGCGCAGCAGTATCTTCTATTCCTTGCGCCGCGTATTCTATACCTCATTGCCAGCCGCCGCTTCGGTAAGTCGGAAGGTGTGATAATGCCAATACTTCTTCGGAATGTACAATCCATGCCACGCGGCTTGCATGCTATTGTGGCTCGCAGCTACAAGCAGGCACTCACCCGCACCCTACCTGCTACCTTCCGCGCTCTCGCAAGGCTCGGCTATATTGAAAACGTACACTATTACGTAGGTCGGCAAGCCCCTAAGAATAGCGGTTTCAAGCTGCCGCTCATCAAGCCCAGCGACTGGTCGTATTCTATACATTGGTACAATGGCTCGGTATGCCCTATTATTTCGCAGGACGTAGCATTCAGCTCGAACTCGCTCACCCTGTCAAGTCTTATTGCCGATGAAGCGAAAACATTAATTCACGAAAAATTAACAGACGAATTGTTTCCGGCAATAACACCACTGCCTGAGTTCCAGAACATACCTTGGGACGGCTCGCGCACATTCGTATCCGACATGCCTTCCGGCGGCTGGCTACTCGACAAGAAAGATGAAATGGATACCGAACTGGTAGAGCTACTCGGCGCCATGATATACGAACTCTACCGGCTGAAAAGAAGAATTATACCGGGTGAAAATAATAGCACCATAAGAAAAAAAGTAGAAAAACTGCGCCAAGAAATTAATGTTCTCCGCTCACAGACTACTGTTTGGGCAGCCTATTCTATATTAGAAAATATAGAACTGGTCGGCGAGCAGTACATTAAGGATATGATACGCGACCTGCCACCTGCCAAGCTACTCACTTCTATTGCCTCCATGCAATTCCGGCACACCGTAGGGGGATTCTATGCAGCCCTTACCGATGCCCTATTCTATACCTCTTCCGATATTTCTTTCTTGAATTCATTCCGAAAGAAAGATAACAGTATAGACTGGCAGAAGGCAGCGCAAGCGAAATGGAACTGCGCCAGCGATACCGACATAGACTCCGCCGCACCACTATACATTGCAGCCGATACCAATGTGAATATCAATTGGCT
>DIZY01000071.1:9237-14315 GCA_002428055.1 Helicobacteraceae bacterium UBA6016 | reverse complement strand
TTCGTGAAGCACCCCGCCATGCTCAACGAACTAATAGAAAAATTCGCAGCCTATTACAAGCCGCTGAAGAACAGAAGCATCGTATTCTATTACGACCAAACCTTCCTGCAAGGTCGCTCAGCGCACCATGCCGAAGCATTCCACCAGACTATTACGAACGGCTTACGAAGTAAGAAGTTCAATGTGATACCGGTGTACATAGGGCTTGCCATGCGCCACAATATGAAACACAAGGAGATAGACGATGCATTGAAGGGCAAGCGACTGCTCCAACCAATTTTCAATCGTGAAAACAATTACGACCTTATTAATGGGTTGGAGAACGCGAAAACGAAAATAACTAAGAATGGTTTCGAGAAGAACAAGACCGCAGAGAAAGACCCCGACAGCATAGACAATCCGGTAGAGTGGCGCACCGATGGCACCGATGCCTTCGATACACTATTCATAGGTTGCAATTTCTTTCCACAGTTCACTGCCTCATCACACTCCTCAGTATATCAGAAGTAGTAATTCTTAATACTGTTCCTTACATACTTTCCTATTGCCCGCGCTTAAGCGGTATCATGCGATGCCATCATAAGAACGCTTTTTGTATCTATATGCACTATACAGTATATAGATACGGAAAACGTTCTTTTTTGTGCTTTTTTTGCCGTTTTTTCGCCCAATAATATAACGCTTTTTTGACGCTTTTTTTAGGCGTTTTTTCGTCAGGGCGGGGCGCGAACTTTCAGTTGGACGCTTGCAGCGAGCTTCTTTAAAATTTTTTACAAGTGTTTTACAATCAATTAATTATCAACGGTTTATCTTTGTTGTAAAACATAAAACATGTTATTAAACATAACACTTTTTTAGTATAAAATAGTGTTAAATTCAAATAGTTTTCGTACCTTTGTAGCACAAACAGAAAGAGATCCGCTGTTTTTTACCTGCCTATTTTTTACTGTTCTTTGACAAAAAAGGTTTTCCGTACTGCACCCCCCGCAGAACATGAACCGAATTTATTTATAACTATCTTATTTATAACGTTTTATTATTTTTTAACTTTTTTAAAACTTTTTATTATGAATACTGAGAAAAAAATCACCTTGTGTGTAGTGAAAATTGAAAATGAAGTACGATATTATGTTAGTGCTGAGAACGCTAAAATTGAAGCACAGTTTCATGATGTTAATTATGAAAAAATTGAAGTAACCGAAAAAGTATATTGGGAAATGGTTAATGAAGCACTGATTTGGGATTCACATAACGAACCTGCCGAGTTTTCTAATATTCAAGGCAAAGACTCCTCCGCAACTTCTGAAGACATAGAAGATGCCGAAATAATTGAAGAGGGAGAAGAAGAGGAAGAAGAGGAAGAGGATGACGAAGAAGAGGAAGAAGAGGAAGACGGAGAGTTTGAGGACGATGCGGAAGTAGAAGAAGGCGCCGAAGAAGAAAAAGCGATCTCCAAAAAAGACCAAAAAAGAGTCGATAAAGTACTAGAGGCGTTCAAAACCCTAGAAAAAGCAAAAAAAGAGTGGGAAAAGACTCATAAGTTTGAGATAGAGGGTGACCTTTTGTCGCCTGAAAACCTGCTAAACATTCTTATAAACTCTTACAAAAAAAGAATGGTTAAAGAAGCGCTTTTGGAGCTAGGACCGACCAGCAAGCTAATAAGCGAACTTGTCCGCGCAATGGAAACAAGCCTTAAAAGTGATGGCGATTTTGATAAAGAGCTAAAAAAACTTGAGTATAGACTACCGCTATTTAATGAGCAACTCAAAGAAAAACACAAAAAGATGCTTGAAAATATTGTCAATATGACAAAAGAAGAGATAGCCGCAAGCGTGCCTGAGCAGACTATGGTCTCTACATATATGGAAATCAAAAAGCTGTTTGAAAACTTTGAAGCTGGAAAAGATAGCTTCAATATGCAACCAGAAGAGCTAAAAGAGGTTTTAGAGCAAATCAAAAGGGGTAAAAAAATCTCTGACGACGCCAAAACCAGAATGGCAAAATCGAATCTCAGACTTGTTGTATCTATCGCAAAAAGATACACCAATAGAGGCTTGCCGTTTCTTGACCTTATTCAAGAGGGTAACATCGGTCTTATGAANNAAAAAAGGGTATAAATTCTCTACTTATGCGACTTGGTGGATTAGACAAGCCATTAGCCGCTCTATCGCAGACCAAGCTAGAACTATCCGTATTCCAATACATATGATTGAGTCTATCAACAGAATCAACAAAGTAATCAGAAAGCAGATACAAGAGACGGGTCAAGAGCCAGATGTAGATGCAATAGCCGAAGAGGTGCAACTCTCGGTAGAAAAAGTCAAAAACATCATCAAAATAACAAAAGAGCCAATAAGCCTTGAGGCGCCTATTGGAAATGAAGATGACGGAAAATTCGGCGACTTCGTAGAGGATAGAAACTCCGTTAGTCCGATGGATAGCGTCATGAAACAAGACCTAAAAGAGCAGATAGACAATGTACTTGAACAACTCTCAGACAGAGAAAGAGCGGTTATCAAAATGAGATTTGGTCTGCTAGACGACGAGTCGGATAGAACTCTTGAGGAGATAGGCAAAGAGCTTAGCGTAACCAGAGAGAGAGTAAGACAGATAGAGTCAAGCGCGATTAAAAAACTAAAACACCCGAAAGTCGGGCGAGCGCTAAAAAGCTACATAGAAAACTAAAAGCCGAATTAACTTTCGGCTTTCTTTCGCTTAAACACCCTTAAAACCGTAGATACAATCCATCTAAGCACAGCAACAACAACATAAGCACCGAAACTCCAAGCAAATGTATGCATAAGCTGAAAAGGAGACTCAATCATGCCAATGCGTTCTGGGTGCATAAATAAAGACAAGACTGCAAGTATTACAAAATATATAAGAAGCTCTTTTCTTAAAACTTTTATCAAAACTCTCTCCTAAAAAAAAGTATAAAAATTAGTACGGAAATCGGTAATACCGCAATGCCCGACAAGAATGCAAATACATTAAGCAGATTGTTGTTTGCGAAATATAAAAACACTAACACAAAAATAGCGTATGAAACTAGACGCAAAGGAAATATCCAACCCTTATATGTCTTAAGAAGAAGCGACATCTTTGAAGGCTTTATCTCATTCTCTTCATCGTCTTCATCGGCATCCTCAATAGTCATGTCGCCGGATGAGAGAACAACTCGCCTATATCCGACAAAAGATGCGGCAGCAACAAGTAAAAAAGCGACAAAAGAAGCCGAATAGTTTGCCATGCCGGAGACGCCCCACAAAGCAAAAGTGGCTATCAAGATGGTAACAAACGATACGGCGGTTATCTTAGCTATTATCACTACCGTTCATCCTCTGATATTTCGGGTCTTTCGCCAGTTCGTCAAGCTCTGCTTTTTGTTTTTTATACGCTCTATATATATTATTTACCGCAGCACCTACGCCCCAAAAGACGCCCAGCCACAAAAGCCACGGTTGCCCAAACAACGCTTTCATTCCAAAGCCGAGTCCTACGCCTATGAGTATCGCCACGCCTATCGATATACCAAGAGAGAGCTGATCTAACCCTTCAACGGTCTTTTTGTATTTCGGTTCTTTTGTTTCGCTATTTTCTTGCATTTTTTATCCCTTTAGAGCTTTAAAAGACTCTTTTGCCGCTTCTAGCGTCATCTCTACAGTTTCTTCATTCATTACCGAACAGATAAACCCTGCCTCGAACTGGCTAGGAGCCAGATATATGCCTCGCCCTAGCATCTCCCCGTGAAATTTACCGAAAAACGCCGTATCGCTAGTTAGCGCATTGGCAAACGAACTGACAGGCTTGTCGTTAAAGAAAAAGCCAAACATCGTTCCCGCATAACCGGTTTGGAGCGGTGTATCGTATGAAGCGGCAATATTTTTAAGAGAGTCCGTTAGTTTTTTGGACAAAGCTCCAAGCCTATCGTACAGCCCCGCATCGTTTTTTAGTTTTGTTATCTGCGCTAGCCCAGCCGCCATCGCTACCGGATTGCCGCTAAGTGTTCCCGCTTGATATACGGCTCCGATAGGACTAAGGATTTGCATAATCTCTTTTTTGCCCCCAAACGCCGCACAAGGCATTCCGGCGCCTATTACTTTGCCAAATGTCGCCATATCCGGTCTTGCACTAGTAAACGCCAAAGAGCCTGTCAATGAAGCCCTAAAGCCGCTCATTACCTCGTCAAATATCAGCAGAGCGCCGTGTTTATTGCAAAGCTCTCTAAGCCCTTTCAAAAACTCATCCGTCGCAGGCACAAATCCCATATTTCCGGCTACAGGCTCTACGATGACACAGGCTATGTCAGAAGAGGCCTCAAAACATCTTTTTGCACTCTCAAGATCGTTATACTCTGCTAGATGCGTATGCTTCGTCACATCAGCAGGCACACCTGGGCTTGACGGAGAACCGAAAGTGACGGCTCCGCTTCCCGCCTGCACGAGGAGGCTATCGGAGTGTCCGTGATAGCACCCTTTGAACTTCACGATACCATTCTTGCCTGTGTATCCTCTGGCTACACGAATAGCACTCATTACAGCCTCTGTTCCGCTACTTACGAAGCGAAGCATCTCAACAGGCTCATATATGCTGATTATCTCGTTTGCAAGTATCGTCTCAGCCTCAGTCGGAGCGCCGTAGCTTACGCCTGTTTTGACCGCATCGATAATAGCTTTTTCAATATCCTTATCGCAATGCCCAAATATCAGTGGCCCCCAGCTTTGGATATAGTCAAGGTATCTATTGCCGTCTATGTCAACCATATAAGCGCCTTCACCCTTTGCGATAAACGGCGGAGTGCCGCCTACGCTTTTAAAGGCTCTTACGGGTGAATTTACGCCGCCCGGAATTACTTTTTTTGCCTCTTCGTAGGCCGCAATACTTCTTTCAAACCTCATTTTCAAAAAACCTTTGCTAATATCTATTTAATCATAGATTATACAACAATAGGAATTAACGAAAATGATAGTAGACGACGCACTTCTTAGCAAATTAGAAAAGCTTTCAAGCCTTGAAATAAAAGAAGAACATAGGCACGAAGTAAAATCTCAAATAGAAAATATCATCACATTTGTGGA
>DIZY01000071.1:0-9145 GCA_002428055.1 Helicobacteraceae bacterium UBA6016 | reverse complement strand
CACGCTCCGAAGACGGAAGAAAACTTCTTTGTCGTACCTAAAATCATAGAATAAAGGGAGTCAAGGTGTCTTTAACACTAGATAAAATACTTCAAACAGTGGCAGCCTATAAAGCCTCAGACCTTCATTTGGTGGCTGGAACGGAGCCTCAGATAAGAATTTCCGGCAAGTTAGCTCCGTTGGATTTGGAGGTAGTTGATGCTACCGCTATACAGTCGCTATGCTACTCGGTTATCAACGACAACCAAAAAAAGTATTTTGAAGAGCATAAAGAGCTGGACTTCACATTTGCATTAAAAGGCATAGGAAGATTCAGGGCAAACTACTACTTCCAACAAGGAAGCGTTGCGGCGGCCTTTAGGATAATCCCGGAAAAAATACCGACGCTCGACGATCTCAACGGACCAGCCATCTTTAATGAATTGGTCAAAAGAGAAAAAGGGCTTATTCTTGTCACGGGACCTACCGGTAGTGGTAAATCAACAACCCTAGCAGCCATGATAAACGAAATCAATCTAACAGAACGAAAGCATATCATCACCGTAGAGGACCCGATAGAGTTTCACCACGAACATCAAAGCTCGATAATATCCCAAAGAAATGTCGGAGAAGACACAAAAAGCTTTTCTTCTGCTCTTAAATATGCGATGAGAGAAGATCCAGATGTCATACTAGTCGGAGAGATGAGGGATGTGGAGACTATCAGAGCGGCAGTAACGGCGGCAGAGACGGGACATCTTGTATTTGCCACCGTACACACCAACTCTGCCACACAAACAATCAACAGAATTATTAATGTTTTTCCATCAGAAGAACAAGCCATCATTAGGACGCAACTATCAATGAGCCTTAGCGCAGTAATCTCGCAGACGCTAGTGCCAAAAATAGGCGGCGGCAGGGTTGCGGCACATGAGATACTTATTAATAATCCAGCAATCGCCAACCTTATAAGAGAGGACAAAGTGCATCAAATTTACTCGCAACTGCAGCTCGGACAAAGTAGAACCGGAATGCAGACACTATCGCAAGTATTAATCGACTTGGTAAAAGCGAGACTGGTCGCAAAAGAAGATGCTTTAAGATTTGCAGTAAATAAAGAAGAGGTAGAGAGAAGCTTGGCCTCAGGAGGCGGCGGAACTCTAGGCGGGCTGTAAAAGTCCGCCTTCTGTTTTTTGTTTTTTAGCTATATTTTGTGAGCCATATCGGACCACTCTTTTTGATTCCAAGGGTCTAGATTTTTTATTTTTTTCATAAAGTAGTCAAAGTCACTTGGAAGAAGAGCTTGCTCACCATCTGAAAGCGCACATTTTGGATTTGGATGGACTTCTATATTAAAGCCGTCAGCTCCGGCAGCCATACCTGCATATCCAAGCGCCATTACAAACTCTCTTTTCCCTGCGGCGTGACTTGGGTCAATAACAACAGGAAGGTGTGTTAAGGTCTTAAGAAGCGGCACTTGTGCAACATCCATAGCATTTCTAAGTGCAGTTTCATATCCCCTTGTGCCTCTTAGGCACATCATAACATCTTTAAGACCCTCGCTCATCAAGTACTCAGCGCTCATAAGGTGCTCTTGAACCGTACTTGCTATACCGTTTTTAAGAAGTACCGGCATACCTAGTTTTCCTACCTCTTTTAGAAGTGAGAAGTTTTGCATATTTCTAGCGCCAAGTTGGATAACATCTGCGTATTTACAGATAACATCTATGTCTCTTTCGCTCATAAGCTCTGTTACTATAGGTAGCCCTGTCTCATCCCTGGCATCAGCAAGCATTTTTAGAGCTTCTTCGCCGCCGCCTTGAAATGTATACGGGCTAGTGCGAGGCTTAAATGCGCCGCCTCTTAGCATATTCGCTCCAGCGGCTTTTACCGCCCTTGCTATCTCTATTAGCGTTTCGTATGTATCCACAGAACATGGACCCGCCATAAATGCCTTATGTCCACCGCCTACCTTTACGCCCCTTATATCGATAATCGTGTCATCTGGATGAAAATGTCTGCTTGCAAGCTTGTACGGAGCAGATACCTCAAGTACTTTTTCTACGCCGTCAAGAGCGCTAAGGGCTCTTCCTGCCAAATCTCTTTTGTCTCCTATGATGCCTATGATAGTTTGCTCATCGCCGCTTGTAACGCTTGCTTTATGCCCCCATGTTTCTATTTGTGAGGCTGCAGACGCTATCTGCTCTTTTGTTGCCTCAGGACTCATTACTAGTATCAAAACCGTATCCTTTATTATCAAAATTATTCAAAACTTTGAAATATACTACCAAAATAAGACAAAAATTAACTTTAAATGCCTATAATGCGACCCACTGGAAAAGGATATATATGAATAGCCTCAAAGAATTGGAAAGTTTTTTTGAAAAATTTCCGCTGGGATGCGAAGAGCTTGCAGATTTTTCAAAGAAACTTGGGTTTGGCGACTTAAAAATAGATACGCTAGTAGAGGTGCTAAAATCCTGCGGGATGCCGATTGAACAAAGCGGCGAGGAGTTTACGCTTACAACAGCAAAAGCGAAGATTGAAGAGACTATTTTTTGCTTTGTGGACATAGAGACAAACGGCTCAAATCCTAGAAACTCTCAAGTCATAGAAATAGGTGCCGTTAAATATAAAAACGGTGAATTTTTCGACTCTTTTGATGAACTTATCTACGCCGAACGACTGCCTTCAAATATTGCAGAGATAACAAAACTAACTCTAAATGAGCTTAGAACCGCAAAAAAAGAGAAAATTGTATTAACAGAGTTTAGGGAGTTTTTAGGAGATGCTATTTTTTGCGCCCATAGCGCCGATTTTGACTTTAGTTTCCTCTCAAAAAGCTTTCAAAAATACAATCTAGGTCCAATGCTAAATAGAAAAATATGCACTCTTGATCTTGCAAAAAAAACACTAAAAGCTTCAAAATACGGTCTAAAAACGCTAAAAGAGGAGCTTGGATTGGGTGATGAGGTGCATCATAGAGCCCTGCCTGATGCAAAAAGCTCGGCATTCGTATTTGATGCCGGACTCAAAAATATTGAAAACTATCCTGATTCTGTCGATACTCTAATAAAGTTTGTAAAAGCGAAAGAGCCGCAAAAGAAAATTGAAGAGGATAGCGTAGATGTGTGAACTATATGTTTTACTAGCATTTGGGCTTGGGCTTTTTAGCGGCTGGTTTGCCAATTTTTTATTGGCCGGAAAATACATAGAAAAAGCGATAGATGAGCACTATTCAAAAGAGAAAAAAGAAGAGATACGCGGAGCCCTAAACTCTGAAAACAAAAAGTTTAAGCTCTCAACCGCAGTTTGGGTAATTTTTTTATTTGCGGCTTTTGTCTTTTTGGCATATATGATAAGCGCTACGCCGCCACAAAAAAATCAGGCGACGCAAGCAATAGACAAAGCTAACAACGCCGCCGTTTTTGATGGTCTAGTTGACTCTATGAAGAATTTTTCAAGGTAGCGTCTGTTGCGAAACAGGAAGCTTTAAGAGCTCATCTTTGGCAAGCCTGAGAACTATATCTTTAAATACGGGAACCGCCGTCATTGACGCAAAGTGCGCTTTTTTAGGATCCACAACGAGCACACCTACCGTATAGTGTGAACGACCGTCATTTGCAAAGCCGAAAAAAGAGCTATTAAAGTTTTTTGCGTAAACACCGTTTTTAGCTATATGGGCAGTACCTGTTTTCCCGCCAAGCTCCAATCCGTCTATTTTTGCCCCTGTACCTGTGCCTTTCTCTACTACTCTCTTCAGTATGCCTTTCATTTTTGCTGCGGTAGTCTCTGAAATTACCTGTTTTAACTCATCGGGCGTTATTTTTTGTTCAAAACCGTCAGCATAGATAGAGTTTGCTATCTTTGGAGTTACGAATACGCCATCGTTATTGAAAATATTATATGCAGCCATTATTTGCATAAAGTTTGCTCTCATGCCGTATCCGTAAGAGACTGTTGCTTTGTATATCTCCGTGGACAATGCAGCACGATTTGGCAAGTCCCCTTTTAGCTCATACGAAATATCAACTCCGCTTTTTTTACCGAACCCAAACTTTTTTAAACCGTCGGCATACTCATCGCTTCCGAGCCTTTGAGCTATTTGAGCCATTCCTATGTTGCTAGAAAACACTATAGCGTCCTCAGCCGTCATAGTTGCTGATTTGTGCTCATCGGTAATCACTTTTGTGCCTATACGCATCTGTCCGTTAAAACCGTTTAGCGTCTCGAACTGATTGAGCTTGCCGCCCTCCAAAAGAATAGAAAAAACTATCGGCTTAAGCGTTGAACCAGGCTCATAAACATACTGAACCGGATTTATCATCATTGAACTAACGGCACCCTTGGCTACATTATACGGAATATACCTATTTGAGGACGCAAGCGCCAATACTCTACCTGTTTTTGTATCCATAACGCACGCCATAATCTCTTCCGCATCAAGAGCTGGCTTGTATCTATCAAGTATCTGCTCTATCTGCTTTTGAAGTTTAAAACTCACATTTAGCTTTAGATTTAGTCCGTCACTTCTAAGCGTTCTATCGAGCTTTGTGTTTAAAATAAGGTTTCCGCCGACATCTTTGTAGCCCTGAACAAAACCTGCTTTATCGGATGATATATACTTTTCATAGTAGTGTTCAAGCCCGACAAGCCCTTGCATATCTTCAGCTTTGACATATCCGAGCACCGGCTGAAAGAGGTCGTCATACGAATAGTTCCTCAAAAACTCGTTCTCAAAAACCTCAAGTCCATATCTAAAGTACTTGCCGCCAACTTTTTTGGGCGTAAAAATTTTCATTTTATCGAGGCTAGAGGAGAGTTGCCTAAAGTTTCTAGCCGATCTACCGTCGACGCTATCTAAAAGAACAACTCTTTTATCGCCGACCAATATTGCTTTTAAATCTTTTTCGCTTATACCTGAGTAAACGCAAAATAGCTTAACAAACAGATCAAACTGCCCTGGTTTTATATTTTCCGGATTTACGGCTATGGAGTATGTTTTTTGGCTTATTGCGGCTTTGTATCCGTCAGAAGAGACTATCTCGCCTCTTAACGGGCTATCTATCTCTTTTTTTATAGCGTTTGTTTGGAATCTGTCGGAAGTGGTAACATCAAATACCCTAGCCATAAATATCAAAAAACCGAGGGCAAAAATAACGAACAGACCGAGAATCTTACTTGCTTTTGAATTCATAAAAAGCCTAGTTTCTCAGGTCTACATTTGCGTTTTAGAAATCTCTTTATAGGCGGAGATTGCTTTATTTCTTACTTCTAGCATCATCTTCATGCTAAGTTCCGCTTTTCCTATGGCAATAGCCGCTTGGTGCAAATCCTGCACATTACCGGTCGCCAAATCTGCCATGGCTTTTTCAGAGTTTATCTGCTCTTCGTTTGTTGAATCAAGAGCTTGTTTTAGCGCATCAGAAAAAGATAGTCCATCTGCAGGGGGCGCTTTTGACGGGGATTTGACACCGATAGTCGGCTCAATGATACTCCCGATTTTATTTAGTAAATCTGCCATTTTGTACTCCTACCTAGCCTTTTAACATATCAATGGCGCTAGTTGCCATACTTTTTACGCTTTGAAACGCTGCTACATTCGCCTGATACGCTCTCGTCGCTTCTACAAGATCGGACATTTCTATTACCGGATTAATATTTGGATACGCCACATATCCTTGCTCGTTTGCATCCGGATGATTTGGCTCATATTTTAGCAAAGGTTGGCTGTCGTCTCTTACTACTTTATCCACAATAACACTCATTACCGGCGGTTTTGCCGTATCGTTTAGACCTATTTTCTCATCTAACGGATTTTCGTATTTATGAAAATTTGAGTTTTTTTCTATCTCTTTATTATAGTACTTCTCAAAATCTACGGCTTTAAAGATAGCGCTCTGTTTTCTATACGGACCGCCTTCATCGGTTCTGGTCGTATTGGCATTTGCGATATTGGAGCTTATTAAGTCTAGTCTAAATCTCTGTGCGGAGAGGCCGTATCCGCTTATATCGAATGAGTTTAAAAAAGCCATCTTTTAATCCTTATTGCATGCTTCGGCTGGCATCAAGTACCGAGCTGAAGATTGCCGTATTTTTTTTATATGCGCTGACAAGAGCGTTATACATAGTCGCATTTTTGTTCATTTCACTCATCTCTACATCAAGGTCTACGCTATTTCCGTCATTTCTAGCCATATGCCCATCTCTAAAGAATGTCGTAGGCATCGGTCTTCCAGAATCTTCGATAGAGCCTAGATGCATACCTGCGGTTTGCGCCATTTCAAGTTTTTGACCCTTGACCCCAAATGTTTTATCTGCCTCTTTTTTCAAAACATCTTCAAAATTTATATCTCTCGGTCTATAGTAAGGCGTGTCCACATTTGCTATGTTAGAAGAGATCATATCTTGTCTCACGGCTCTCGCATTTAGCGCGGATTGTATGAATTCGCCGGCTTGAGATACTGAGAAAGGACTTTTGAACATCTTTTAAAACCTTTTATAATTTTGTTTATAAAAGCAAAGATTATTCCACTTTTTGGATATATTTCCGATTTTTGCAGCTAATTTTATAAGCGCTTATCGGCTAAAATCGGATTAAAAAAGTTGATGTTTGAATGGTAGATAAAAAGCTTTTTGCCCTAACCGTAACAGCCATAATAATAGGCGTCGTATCTTCATACTCTTTGTCCGTATACCTATCTATTAATGATCCGATTAGGGTTTCATTTCTATTAAAGCAACTTTTTGCGGCGATTCTTGGTATTTTAATTATGGGTTCTCTCTCAAAACTAGACCCTGAAACGGCCGTAGCCAAAATCGGAATGTCGTTATTTGTTATATTTTTGCTCCTCATGGCCGCAATGCCGCTGCTCCCATCTTCAGTAGTGCCGACGATTAACGGCGCCAAAAGATGGCTAAACATCGGCGTTACAAATCTCTCGCCAGTAGAGTTTTTCAAGGTTGGTTTTGTCTACTTCCTCGCCTGGAGTTTTACTAGAAAGTTTTATTACAAAGAAGAAGAGCACGCCCTAATGGATGAGATAAAGATATTTATTCCATATATTGTAGTCCTTGCTGTCTCCTGTTTTCTTATCGTCGTCATGCAAAATGACCTTGGGCAGGCGATAGTAATATGCGCCACACTAGCCGTTATGCTTTTATTTGCAGGGAGTAGCTTTAGGCTTTTTCTTAGCATCATAACAGCCGGGGCCGTAGGCGCAATTGCGTTTATCGTATACTCAAGCTACAGGCTTAATAAAGTGCTCCAATGGTGGGCCGGCATACAAGACTATATCCTCTCAAAACTTCCCCTTTTTATGGCTGATTACCTGAGGGTCGAAAAAAATGTAATAGAAGAAGCATATCAAGCTACACAATCTCTAAACGCCATGCATAACGGCGGAATATTTGGACAAGGACTTGGCAGCGGCGTATTTAAACTGGGTTATGTGAGCGATATACACACCGACTTCGTACTTGCAGGAATCATAGAAGAAACCGGCTTTTTAGGCGCCTTGGTTGTTGGATTTTTAACGCTTGCAATCGTGCATAGGATTTTTAAAATTGCCAACAGAAGCGACAATCCTGTTTTTTATCTCTTTTGTGTCGGCATAGCAACAATGATAAGTACTCAATTTTTAATGAACTCCCTCGGTATCAGCGGGGTTATGCCAATCAAGGGTATTACGGTACCGTTTATTAGTTACGGCGGAAGTTCGCTGCTATCGCTCTCTATAGCCACGGGAATGGTGCTAATGATAAGTAAAAAGGCAAAATTATAATGATAGCAATAACAGGCGGAGGAACAGGCGGACATCTAGCAATAGCAAAAGCGCTCAAAGAGGAACTTAACGCCAAAGAGATAAAGCCTATTTTTGTCGGTTCCAGCGGCGGACAAGATAGGGCTTGGTTTGAAAATGACGACGGATTCGTCAAAAAACTGTTTTTGGACTCCAAGGGAGTCGTAAACAAAAAAGGATTTGCAAAACTAATAACACTAATCGGCGTTATTAAAAATATAATATATTCTATCAAGCTCATCAGAAAAGAGAATATAGAGACAGTAATAAGCGTCGGCGGCTATAGCGCAGCGCCGCTAGTACTGGCGGCTATAATAAGTCGTAAAAAACTATATATACATGAACAAAATGCCGTACAGGGTGCGCTAAACAAAATTTCAACCCCTTTTGCCAAAGGCGTATTTAGCTCTTTTAGCGACACCTCTCCAACAAAAGACTACCCAGTGCAAAGCAGATGTTTTGAACTCTCAAGAGATAGAAGCGAGCTAAAAATGATTATCTTCCTAGGCGGCTCGCAAGGTGCGGCAAAAATCAACGAAATCGCCCTAGCCCTAGCCTCTACGCTAAAAGAAAAAGGCATATCTATCATCCATCAAACCGGCGCAAAAAGCTACGATGAAGTAGCGGCAAAATATAAAGAGATGGGCATAGAAGCGGAGGTGTTCGGGTTTAGCAAAGAACTACAAGAAAAAATCGCCCTAGCCGATTTCGCCGTAGCTAGAAGCGGCGCAGGAACACTATTTGAACTTGCAGCTCATCGTCTTCCTGCATTTTTTATCCCATACCCTTATGCAGCAGGCAACCATCAGGAGTTTAACGCAAAGTATTTAGCAGATAGAGGCGCAGCATACTACAAAAACCAAAATGAAGTCACCGCCGCAGACATTCTAGAGGTTATCGATAATCCAAATAAAATTATAGCAACATCATTGGCGCTAAAAGATACTATTCACAAAGACGGTGCAAAGCAGATAATAGACTACATTTTTGATCAATCAACCGCTTCTTGCTAAGCTTAGTGCAGGAGCGGCATTTTTGAAAATAACAATCAAAATGTTTGACATCTTTATTTTTTTCCGATACTATATGATATTGATTTTCAAAAGGAGTTTTAGATGTCTGTACTTGTAATAGGCGGTGACTATGTCGACCACATCAAGGGAACGCTGTTTAGCCTAGGGGCTGATGCTATTGAGCACTGGGATGCGAGAAACAAGGATATTACACGCAAAAAAAATTCCGGACAAAACGGAGTGTATGGTGTTTTTAACAAGCTACCTCAATCACAACGCAATGAACCACTTCAAAAAAGAGGCGGCAAGAAAAAATCTCAAAACCATCTATGCAAAAAGAAGCGTAAGCTG
>DIZY01000051.1:4993-5214 GCA_002428055.1 Helicobacteraceae bacterium UBA6016 | reverse complement strand
ATCAGAGGGTTCAATTATTAAAACTCTCGTTTTAATAATCCCTCGGCTTTTAAAATAGTAATAATCCTATCTTCTCTTTTTCCGATACCGTATATTAACCCCTCTTGTTCGCTCTGCATATCAAGAGTATGGTCGATTTCAGACTCTTTTAGCGTAAACGCCTGAGTTAGTTTATCCATCACAAAACCGACTGTTTGGGCTCCGTTTTTGACGACGATAAA
>DIZY01000051.1:0-4973 GCA_002428055.1 Helicobacteraceae bacterium UBA6016 | reverse complement strand
ATAAGCGGCAATACGTTTCCTCTTAGATTGAAAACTCCAAGCACATATCCCGGAGTGCAAGGCACTCTTGTGTAGTCTATAGGTTTAATAATCTCTTGGATATTCAAAATAGATACGGCAAACTCTTCGTCGCCTACGTTAAAGCCTACTACTTGAAGCGTATTCTCATCTTTTTTTAGAGGTCTTACTTTTTGCTGTTGTTGCTTTTTAACTACGTCTTGAAGTCTTTCGCTCATTTTAAGCCTCCGTCGTTAGATTAATGCGTTTTTTAACAATATTCATCAGGTAATCAGGCGAGTAAGGTTTTGTAATATATTCAGACATTCCAACCTCGGCGCCTCTCATTCTATCTGTTTTACCAGTTCTGCTAGTGACGGCTATTAGCGGCATAGCTCTATATTTATTGTACTTTCTTATCTCGCTAGCTAGCGTATAGCCGTCAATTTTTGGCATCTCTATATCGATAAGACAAGCGTCAAACGGCACGTCGTTGCTTTTTATGATATTGAGCGCCTCGGAGCCGTCAATAGCCTCCACTATAGTGACGCCAAGCGGGCTAATCGCGTTTTTCATAATTGTTCTGTCTGTTTTAGAATCGTCTACTATAAGAACTCTATAGTCCGATGGCAATGATTTTCTGGCTATCTTCACAGCGGCTAATTCGGCGGCTTTTTTGTTTGAGCCGACTTTTTTATGCGATGTTTTTGCCATTTGCATTAGCGCCGCTACGTCCACTATCAGAGTTACTTTTCCATCACCCCTTATGGTGGCTCCGGCTATACCCTCTATACCTTTGAGGTAGTAGCCAAGCGATTTGATAACTATCTCCTCTTGCCCTACAAGTCTATCTATAATAAGACCTATTTTTGAGTCGGCAAGACCGATAATTACGACGTATAGATTGGCGTTTTCTTCCATCGTGGCTTCAATGTCAAAAATATCGGAGAGCCTAACAAGACTAAGCACTTCGTTTCTTAGTCTTAACACGCTTTTGCCCTCAACCAAAAATATATCGTCTTGTGTAATTCTAACGGTCTCAAGAACGCTAGAGAGCGGTATTGCAAAAAACTCTTCTTGTACGCCGACCAAAAGAGCTTGAATAATCGCAAGCGTCAACGGAATTTTTAGCTTAATAGTCGTGCCCTTGCCAACCATACTATCTATTTCAATAATTCCATTTAGCTTTTCTATATTTGTTTTTACAACGTCCATGCCTACGCCCCTGCCAGAGACGTTTGTAATCTTAGAAACAGTCGAAAAACCTGGTTTGAAGATAAGATTATAAGCCTCTTTGTCGCTCATCGTATCAGCTTCTTTTTCGCTAATAAGACCTTTTTCGACGGCTTTACCCTTTATCATCAATGGATCCAAGCCTTTTCCATCGTCTACTATTTCGATAATAATAGAGTTGCCCTCATGGTAAGCTTTTAGCTCCACAATACCCGTCTCAGATTTGCCCGCAGCAGCTCTTACATCCGGCATCTCCACGCCGTGATCAGCTGAGTTTCTGATGATGTGAACCAGCGGGTCGCCTATCTCTTCGACGATTGACTTGTCAAGCTCAGTTTCTTCGCCGCTCATTATTAGTTCGACTTTTTTGTTTAGCTCTCTTGAGAGGTCTCTTATCATTCTCGGGAATCTGTTAAATACCCTGCCGATAGGAAGCATCCTTGTTTTCATAACAGCTATTTGAAGGTCTGTTGTTACCGTAGATACGGAAGAGACAACTTGGTTTAGTTCATCAAGGAACTGCTCGCCCTCGTATCTCTCTTCAACATCGCTGTAGATTTTGATAAGTCTGTTTTTGCCTAGAACCAGCTCGCCGATGAGATTCATTAGGTGGTCTAGTCTATTTACATCAACCCTAATAGTCTGCTCTACCGTAGTGCCTCCGGACGCTTGACCGTCAGCCCCCACCGCAGGCGTTGCAGCTGCAGCTGTAGGCGCCGTTACTGCCGGTTTTGGAGCTGGCGTTGCAGGCTGGGCAGGTTGAGGTGCGGGCGCAGATCCCTCTTGCTCTTCGTCTATCTCTTGTGGGGCTTCTACCTCAGGCATAGCCTCGCCGTTCGCTCTTTTTTCCTGTCTTCTTCTCTCATCGGACTCTTGCCTCTCTCTAAGAAGTCTCTCTATCTCTTTTTCCACATCTTCCGCAGACATATTGGCATAATCAGGTTCATCTTCAGCCGGAGCAGGCTCTGCCTGAGGAGTCGGCGCAGCAGCTGGAGTCGCAGTGGCTGCTGCATCTATTGCTCTTCCGGATGATACGGCATCTAGCTTGACTACCGTTGGGTCTATGTTAATACCGGAAGTTGCGTCTGAGCCAGTATCTCTGATGCTAAAGAGTAGCGCTTTCATCTGATCGATAGATGCCAAGACGACATCCATTATCTCCGGCGTTATTTTAAGGTCACCGTGCCTTGCTTTGTTAAGTACATCTTCCATGTGATGTGTAAGTTTGGTTAACACATCAAAATTTAGAAACGATGATGAGCCTTTGATTGTGTGCGCAACTCTAAAGATTCTATTGAGCAAATCTAGGTCATCCGGTCTTTGTTCGAGCTCAACCAAATCTTGGTCAAGTTGCTCTATCATTTCAAAAGCTTCTACCAAAAAGTCTTGAAGTATCTCTTGTAATTCATCCATTTTAAACCTCTCCTTTTCCCGTTAACCTAAATGAGCTTTCAAAACTCTAGATATTTCGTCATGAAACTTATTTGCGTCGAATTTGACTAAATACGCCTCTCCTCCGGCTTGCGCCCCTCTTAAATCTGAAAAATCATCGCTAATTGACGAGTTAAATATGAGTGGAATAGTTTTAAATCTTTCATCCGCTTTTACTCTTGATGCAAAATGGAATCCGTCCATTCTAGGCATTTCGACATCCGATACTATTATTCTTAGTTTGCTTTTTAGTTCTTCTCCGTATTGTCCGGCTAGCTCCTCTAATTTGGAAAGCCCGTCTTCGCCGTCTTTTGCCTCTACGACGGTAAAGCCCATTTTGGTCATTCCCTCTTTGACGATTTTTCTAGCTGTTTGGCTATCGTCCAGTATAAGCGCAAGTCCAGAGTATTTCTCTAGTTTGTCTAGCGCTTCTGTGTCTGCAGAGAAAAGCCCAAGCTCTTCGACTATCGCCTCAAGGTCAAGTATCAAAAGAACATCATCGTTTTCTATTTTTGTAACACCGGTTATTTTAGTTTTGTCAAACGCTCCGCCGCTTTTTGCGCTAAAACTGGCAGGTTCTATATCTTTCCAGTTGATGCGTCTGATTCTCTTTGCCTCATGAACGATAAAACCGATAAGAATGTTGTTAAACTCGGTTATGATAACACGCGGTCTAATTGTTTTGCAATCAGGGGTGATGATTCCCATCCATTTTGCAAGGTTAACGACAGGAATAACTACACCCCTAAGGTCGAATATACCGTCCACATACTCAGGAGAGCCCGGTAGTTCTGTTAGTTTTGGGATATTTATTATCTCTCGTACTTTGGCTACATTTACGCCGTAGATACCCTCGTACACCTCGGTACCTTCTTGTTTGTAAATCCTAAAATCTACCAGCTCCATCTCATTGGAGCCGACCTGTAAGACATTATCAGGTTTGTTCATCTTCTGATACTCCTAAACTCATTTCTACAAAGCTTATATTGCTATTTTTTGATTCTACTTTAAAAAAACTTTTATTACACGCAAAAGCTCCTAAAGCTTCATATTTTATGCCAGCCATTTCGAGTGAGGCTCTAATATGATTATGCCCCTCGATAATTGCGTCAATGTCCGCAGTTGGATATGCAATCATTGACTCTCTCTTTCGCTCGGCAAAGTTGTTCATATTGTTGCATATTTTTTTTGCTAATAGCTTTGGATAGATGGTTTTAATGAATCTGCCGTTGATGTCGAGCGTTAAAACTCTTAAAATCTTAATCACAAACGGGTTTCTTATGAGAGCGGAGTAAAACAGATAAGCTTTTGAGCCGTATTTGTCGCCATGAAATAAGGCTATTTTTTGATTTTTGAATAAAAGAAGCAGCGGTTGTTCTCTTAGTGTGTAGACGCTTGCGTTTAAAAATAGTTTTTTGAGTAGGTAGTCATGGTTGCCCTCTAAGTAAAAAAGCTCGGTTTTACGGCTTAAAGCGTCTATCTTTTCAATCGCTTCTTTATTGTACTCTAGTGTATAAGGCAGGCTTGGGCACAAAAACTCAAACATATCGCCTAACAAAAAAAGTTGCGGCGGAGGCGAAGAGAGGAGGGTATCAAAAAGAGCCAAAAGCTCCTTTTTTTGTCTTGGGTAGTGGGCGTCCGTGATAAAAATCGCCCCCTCTTTTAGCTCACGGAGCATAAGCTATTTTCGGCACTCCGGCATCTTCCGGCAAACCAAACATAATATTTGCGTTTACCACCGCTTGCGAGCTTGCGCCTCTCATCAGGTTGTCTATTGCGCATACCGAAACAAGCGCATTTTTGTTTTTTGCGGCATACAGGTCGGCATAGTTGGTTCCGCTAACGGCTTTGGTGTGCGGTAGTTCGTCTCTTACTCTGACAAAAGGCTTGCCGTCATAATATTTTTTGAGAATTGCTTGTGGCTCTATATCCTCTTTTAGCGTCGCAAACACAGTCGCCATCATCCCTCTGGTCATTGGTATAAGGGTAGGCACAAAGGTAATATCCACTTTTTGTCCGTATAGTTTGGAGGCGTGCTCCATTATCTCTGCGGCGTGACGATGCTTGATGATGTTGTAGTGATTGAGATTTTCGTTGACGGCTACGAAGTGTGTTCCTGCCGTCGGGCTCTTACCTGCTCCAGATACGCCTGTTTTGGAGTCTACAAATATCGGCTGTGATAGGTCGATGTAGGGCAAGAACGGTACGAGAGAGAGAAGCGTAGCGGTCACATGGCAACCAGGATTTGCAACAAGGCGCACACCTTTGGCGATGTCGCCGTGCAGTTCGGGTATGCTGTATACGGCGTGCGC
>DIZY01000092.1 GCA_002428055.1 Helicobacteraceae bacterium UBA6016 | reverse complement strand
CTGTCGACGGACTGTCTGCCGTAGGGTATCATGCGCCCTCTATTAGCTTTAGCATCTCATCATTACCGAGCCACCAGTCGTTTTTCTCCGAGCTATACTCAAACCCCTCTTCCACTCTTTTGCCGCTCTCGCCGAGAGGATTTGTGCGGTAGTCAAGCTCCGTATCGGTAAATTTAATTGTAGGCTCTATCACAAAATGGTCGTTAAATTCTATCGTTCTATGACTATCATCGGCAGGACACATTATCTCGTGAAGCTTTTCACCTGGACGAATACCGATAATCTTTGTAGGCAGATTCGGCGCAAGAGCAAGAGCCAAATCCACAACCCTCATTGATGGAATTTTCGGCACAAAAATTTCGCCACCCTGCATCCTCTTAAAGCTACTAAGTACAAACTCGACACCCTCTTCAAGCGTTATCCAAAATCTCGTCATTCTAGCATCGGTAATAGGTATCTCTTTTGCGCCATCATCTACAAGTTTTTTGAAAAAAGGAACAACGGAACCTCTTGAGCCTACAACATTGCCGTATCTTACAACGCTAAATGAAGTTTTTTTGGAGCCTTTGATATTGTTTGCGGCAACAAATAGCTTATCGCTTGCCAGCTTCGTAGCGCCGTAAAGATTAATAGGATTTGCCGCTTTATCGGTAGAGAGCGCTACGACTTTTTCTACACTGTTTGTCAATGCGGCATCTATAACATTTTGAGCGCCGTTTATATTTGTCTTGATGCACTCCATTGGATTATACTCGGCTATCGGCACATGCTTGAGCGCCGCCGCATGCACGACAAAGTCTACGCCGTCCATAGCTTTATTCAGCCTATCAGCATCTCTTACATCGCCGATAAAATAGCGCATACAAGAGGCATTATATTCAGCCGCCATTTCAAACTGTTTTAACTCGTCTCTTGAATAGACTATTACTCTTTTAGGAGAGTATCTTTCGAGGATGGTTTTAACAAATTTCTTACCAAAACTTCCCGTACCACCGGTAATAAGAATGGTTTTTCCGTCAAACATTAAGCCTCCACTACTTTCGGAAGAGTAATGCCGGTCTGCCCGTGATACTTGCCGCTTCTATCTTTATAGCTAGTCTCACAAGCCTCATCGCCTTCCAAGAAAAGAACCTGCGCTATCCCTTCGTTGGCATATATTTTTGCCGGAAGCGGCGTAGTATTTGATATTTCTATCGTAATATGCCCTTCAAATTCAGGCTCAAAAGGGGTTACATTCACTATTATTCCGCATCTTGCGTATGTGCTTTTGCCAAGACAAATAGCAAGTACATTTCTCGGAATTTTAAAATACTCAATAGTTCTGGCTAATGCAAAAGAGTTTGGCGGAACGATACAGATGTCGCCGACAAAATCTACAACATTCGCACTATCAAAATGTTTCGGATCTACCACTGTCGCATTAATATTAGTAAATATCTTAAACTCATTGCTAACACGAATATCATAGCCGTACGAGCTAAGCCCAAAGCTAACCACTCCCTGCGTCGTCAGCCCCTCGACGAAAGGCTCTATCATCCCCTCGTTTTGCGCCTTTTCTCTTATCCAACTATCTTGTTTTAATCCCATGCCCAACCCACAAAATTTAATTTTTTATCGCTTTTTGTGCTATTATACGACTAATTACCTAATCAATCGGAGATAAATATGGAATTTGAAAACATAAAAGAGCTGATAAAGATATTCGATAAAAGCTCCGTTACTAAAATAAAAATAGCAAAAGAGGACTTCTCGATAGACCTTGAGAAAGCGACAACCGAGGTAATTTCAGTTGCTGCTCCAAAACAACTGCAACAGACACAATCTGTTCAGCCTGTAAGCACAGAACAAGAAGGCACGGCAGCTGCGCCGGTAGCAAAAGGTGAAATAATTACCTCCCCAATGGTGGGTACATTTTATACCGCACCATCTCCAGATTCAGCTCCTTATGCAAAAGCAGGGGATGTGATCAGAAAAGGTCAACCTCTGGCAATCATAGAGGCTATGAAAATAATGAACGAAATAGAAGCAGAGTTTGACTGCAAAATCCTAGAGGTATGTGTTGCAGACGGGCAACCGGTAGAGTACGACATGCCGTTATTTAGAGTAGAGAAGGCGTAAATCAGTGGCAAAAAAAGAAATAAAAAGAATACTTGTAGCAAACAGAGGCGAAATAGCGCTAAGAGCAATCAGAACAATAAAAGAGATGGGCAAAGTGGCGATTGCCGTTTATTCAACGGCGGATAGGGATGCATTGTATCTCAAATATGCAGATGCAGCGGTTTGTATAGGTGGTGAGAAATCGGCGCAAAGCTATCTAAACATTCCGGCAATTATAGCGGCTGCAGAAGTAACTGACGCAGATGCGATATTCCCAGGATATGGATTTTTGTCCGAAAATGAGCATTTTGTAGAAGTGTGTGAAAAACACGGCATAGCGTTTATTGGTCCGTCAACTACGGTTATGAATCTTATGAGCGATAAGTCAAAAGCAAAAGATGTAATGAGAGCGGCCGGAATACCTGTAATTCCAGGCTCTGACGGCATTATCACAAATATGGATGACGCCAAAAAGGTAGCAGCAGAGATAGGCTATCCCGTAATTATGAAAGCCTCTGCCGGCGGCGGCGGTCGCGGTATGAGAGTCGTAGAAGACGAAAGCTACCTTGAAAATGCGTATCTTGCGGCGTCAAGCGAAGCGGAGGGCGCTTTTGGTGACGGCTCAATATATATGGAAAAATACATCAAAAAACCTAGACATATAGAGATGCAAATCATCGCCGACAAATACGGCAATGTTCTTCATCTTGGAGAGAGAGACTGTTCGCTTCAGAGAAGACACCAAAAACTAATAGAAGAGTCTCCGGCAATACTATTGGATGAAAAGACAAGGCAAGAGCTTCACAAAACTGCAGTTCAAGCTACAAAGTACATAAAATATGAAAATGCGGGAACTTTTGAGTTTTTGGCGGATGAAAATAAAAACTTCTATTTTATGGAAATGAACACAAGACTTCAAGTCGAGCACCCCGTAAGCGAGATGGTATCCGGCGTTGATATTATAGAGCTAATGATAAAAGTAGCAGAGGGCGAAGAACTTCCGTCGCAAGATACCATAGAGCTAAAAGGACACGCAATAGAGTGTAGGATTACAGCGGAAGACCCGATAAAGTTCCTTCCAAATCCTGGCAAAATAAAACAGTGGATAGTACCGGGCGGTAGAAATATAAGAGTAGATAGCCACTGCTATACCGGATACATAGTACCTCCGCATTACGACTCCCTAATAGGCAAGCTCATAGTATGGGGCGAAAACAGAGAAAGAGCTATCGCAAAAATGCAAGAGGCGCTCAGAGAGTTTGAAGTGGGTGGAATTAAGACCACTATAGATTTTCATAAAAAAATGATGGCAAACCCTGATTTTGCGTCAAATAACTATGATACGAAATATTTAGAAAACTATAAAGGTTAATTGGAACGAATTTTGTTTTACTTTTACAAAATTATCCAAAGGCGTAAGAGATGAAGATAGGCGAATATAGAGTTACAGAATACGGCGCAAAACAGCTTCAAAACGACAAAAAAGTTGAAAAAGAGAAGAGCGAAGCGGTAAGCAGCATAGCTCCTACCGAAAATGTTCTTTTGGCTAAAAATGCAGCCTTTGTAAGCGATGTAAAAGCTATCAATGACACAATGCTAGGAATAGGCTTGGCTGAAAACTCTTTACAAAAAATCAGCGGGGATAAAATGGAAGAAGCCGTAAAAGATCTCAGAAATATAACAGCATCATTAAAAGAGATGCTAACAAAAAGTTTTTCAGCTACAAATGAGAGCAAGAACGATTACAGCGTAGAGGCAGTCAAATCAAAACTATACGGCACCAGCGCTTCAAACCTGCACAACTTTGATTACCTAGGAACAAAAGCGGCAACACTACTAGCATAAACTCAAAGGAGGAATCTCCTTTGAGTTGTTAGTTTGGCAATCTAATTACCTTGATTTTAGCCGAAGCTTTTGCTTTCTCAAAATAATCTTTAATAGCTGTTTCCTCTTTTTTACCGGACAACTTCTCAACAACCTCGTTTCTTACACTCTCAAACTCAGGCGCTCCAAACTCTTTTTTATCCTTGATATAGAAAGCGACAAAACGGTCTTTTACCGGCATAATCTGTGTAAAAGAGCCGTCTTTTGTATTTTTAAGCACATACAAAAGAGATGCATCAAGGGTTTTTGTATCTATCACAACCTCTTCTTTGGCAATAGACGGCTCATTTGACATTGGCGACAATACCGCTCTTTCAAGTGCATTTTTATCTTTTGACGAATATTGCAGCGCTTCTATTTTCGCAGGAGTTGCAAACTCTTGTTTATTGTTTTCAAAATACAATTTCAAATCTTTTTCATCTACTGGCGCAAACTTTTGATATGTTATCTTTTGCAAAAGCCTCTCTTTTGCCATTTTACTTTTTACTTCATTTTTGTAATCCATATAGTTTATATGTCTAGCTAAAAGTGCACTTTTAAAATCAGAAAGCGACAGACCGTTTGAAGAGGCTATCTGCTCAATCTTTTTTTGGACATCAAAATCATCGACTTTTATATTTTGCTTAGCCAACTCCGTCTCTTCTAGCTTTTTTTCCACCAGAATCTCTATTGCTTCTTGCCTAGAAATCTTATTTTGTTCGCTTAGTTTTACTATCTCATACATTGTTATTACTTTGCCGTTTACCGTCAATGCAATACCGTCTACAGTTCCGGCATTTAGTACGCATGCGGCGGCAAAACTTAGCAAAAACATTTTCTTCATTTAAGTATTCCCTGTGAGTTAATTTAGTCCATTTTACTACATTTATCTTTTAAAACAAGGCTTATCAAAGGCTATGCAAAGCCTTGAAAACATTATAGTTTACGGCAATTTAAAAAGTTGGAACGCTATGTGCTTTAAACTCATAAAAATTCAAGTAAAGGTTTGAAGATGGGCTTCAGAATCAATACAAATGTCGCAGCAATGAATGCGCACAATTACGGGGTTATGAACAATAGAGAGATCGATAGCGCTTTATCAAAACTATCAAGCGGCCTTAGAATTAATACTGCAGCAGATGATGCTTCCGGTATGTCAATTGCGGATAGCTTGAAGTCTCAAGCAAATGCGCTAGGTCAAGCGGTCAGAAATTCAAACGATGCAATCGGTATTATTCAAACTGCCGATAAGGCGATGGATGAGCAGATTAAAATCCTTGACACGATAAAGGTCAAAGCAACACAGGCAGCGCAAGACGGTCAAAGTATGCTTTCCCGTCAAGCGCTTCAAAACGACATCGTAAGACTTATGGAAGAGCTTGACAATATTGCTACTACAACATCGTTTAACGGTATGAGTCTTTTGTCCGGTGCTTTTACAAATAAAGAGTTCCAAATTGGCGCCTACTCAAACCAAACGGTAAGAGCATCTATCGGCGCAACAAGCTCTGACAAGATTGGCTCCGTAAGATATGAAACAACTAGCACAATAAGCGCTTCGGGCATATCTGCGCTTGTCTTTTCAAATGCAGACGGCACAAGCACGACGCTTCAAGGTGTAACAATTTCAACATCCGCCGGAACAGGTCTAGGAGTACTTGCAGAGGCTATTAATAAAGCGTCGGACTCAACCGGTATTAGAGCGAGCTATAGGGTTGTTACGACAGGCTCTGCGGCCGTAGCAGCCGGAGATGTTAAAAACCTTAGAATAAACGGCATCACAATAGGCGATGTACTAAATATGAAAGCGAGCGACTCGAACGGAAACCTAGTAAATGCTATAAATGCCGTTACACACCAAACTGGCGTATATGCGAGCGTTGACATTATGGGTAGACTAAACCTAACTTCAACGGACGGCAGAGGTATTCAGGTTCAAACAGGAAGTGCGGGTGGTATCTATGAATCACCTGGCGTTTTGGGTCTTAAAATGTCAGGAGCCACAACGGCGGCGCTGAATACTAGCAACTTCGGAAGGCTGACCCTTGTTGGGCTTAGCTCAAAAGATATTATCGTAACAGACTCTAGAAGCTATCTGACCACAAACCTTAATTCAGCAGGCGTATCTGCCAATATAAACTTAAGGGATGTAAGGGGTAACTTCCTAGCGACAAACGGAAACGCAGCAGGAGCGTATGCTAACGCCGCAGAATCTGGAGCAGCTGCAACATATCTAGGCTCTGGTGTTACAACAAGAACCGGCGCTATGATGGTTATGGATATTGCAGAGTCCGCAATGAAGCTTCTAGATAAAATTAGAGCGGACCTTGGTTCGGCGCAACAACAGTTGACGGTTACTATTAATAATATTTCTGTTACCAGAGTATCTGTTTTGTCAGCAGAATCGCAAATTAGAGATGTCGACTTTGCGGAAGAGTCTGCAAACTTCTCAAAAAGAAATATTCTAGCGCAATCCGGTTCGTTTGCGATGGCGCAAGCTAACACGGTACAGCAAAATGTATTGAAACTGCTACAGTAATCCCACAACTATAAATAAGCGGAGGAGACGATTCGCCGCTTATTTCTTTAAGGCTCTAAATGAATAGCGAAACATACTACAAAAACCTAAAAACACTAGCAACGGCAAATCCGCATCTTTTTTATAAACTCTCAACCGTAGAAGAAAACAAAAAATACGATGTCGTAGTATCGAAAAAAGATCCGCTTGCTATAAACATTATTGACAAAGACAGTAATGCCGAAATGTACGGCAATCCCGTAGAGGATACGCTAAAACAAATTTCAGCTTTTGAGGGGTATCTAAGGTACCCATTTTTGACTTTTTACGGTTTTGGTAACGGCGTTTTTTTGAAAGCTATTATGCAAAATGAGGTACATCAAAAGATAGTAGTAATAGAGCCGGAGCTCGAAATTATCTTTATTGCGCTGCATTTTATGGATTTTAGCGAGGAGTTGCAAAGCGAAAGGCTTGTTTTGTTTTTGGAAGAAGATGCAGACTATCCGGCTATTAGATGGTTTGTCGGAACACATAAGGTTGGACAGTTCTTAAAAACATATAATCTTCAGCTTATGACGCCTTATTACAATAAATATCAAGGCAACATAGTAAGAACAAATAAAGTATTTATAGAAGCCATACTCCACTTTATAAAATCACACGGAAATGATGCAACAGATTCACTTATAGGCATTGACCACTTTTGGCAAAATATACCAAAAATGCTTGTTAACCCATCATTCCATAATCTCCTCGGCAAAAAAAACTCAAATGTAGCAATAATAGTAGCAACCGGTCCATCTCTAACAAAACAGCTACCGCTTCTAAAAGAGATACAAGAGCATGTAACGATTATCAGCGTAGACGCCAGTATGCCTATTTTGGAGAAGTGGAACATCAAGCCCGACATCGTAACATCACTGGAGAGGGTCATAGAGACGGCGCAATTTTTTAAAAAAACAAGCAAAAAATTTCAAAAAGATATAGTTTTTCTCTCTTCAGCCCTTCAGCACAAAGAGATATACAAAAATATAAAAGACGGGCAGCTTGTTGTGGCGATGAGGCCGTTTGGCTATATGCAAATTTTAGGGATTGACGAGTATGGATATATAGGCATCGGTATGAGTAGCGCCAACATGGCGTTTGAGCTTGCATACTTAATGGATTACGATGCTGCAATATTCATAGGACAAGATCTTGCATACGCCGAAAATGGCAAAAGTCATGCAGAAAATCATGTGTACGGTGAGAACGAAGTAGAACTAAAAGATGCTGATAGTTTTATAACAGGCTATGGCGGCGAAAGGCTAGCTAGAACAAATGATATTTGGCGACTTTTCCATGGTTTTTTTGTCACAGCCATTGCCGATGCAAAAGATAATTTGGTTGCATACAACTGCACAGAAGGCGGAGCTAGAATCGACGGAACTGTGGAAATCCCTTTTGAAGAAGCTATAAAAAGGCTTGTAGATAAAAAATTTAAAAAAGAGCCGATTCTACTAGGCACCCCGTCTTTAGCAACATGCGCATTGCACATGGGACATGCTAAGAAAAATATGGCAGAGATGCTGAAGTATGCCAAGGGCGCCAAAAAATCAATAGAAAAACTTTTTTTGGATGTTTTGAAAGAGTGCGACATATTAGAGCAGCTTAATAAACAAAATGACCTTAAAAAAATAAGTTTTCGTAAAATCAAAAAATTGCTAGAGCGGATTGACACGCTCAAAGATGTTTCTACTACGGAGACATTTAGAAGAATGTTTTGGGATACGACCCAGTCATATATACTCTCTCAAGAGTTAGATTTGGCCGTTGTGGCTGTTAAGCCTTTTAAGACGGAGTTGGAGCAAAAAGCAAAAATGATAGAGTTTTTGTTTGCACATAAAACATGGTTGTTTATGCTTGCAGCAGGGATAGATTCGGTAATACACGCTATAGAAAAAAACAGAGATTTTATATTTAAAGAGACGGCAAGAATAAATAGAGAATTAAAAAAAGCCTCGAAGGAATAAACCTTCGAGGCTTAAACAAGCTAACGCTTCTAAATACTACTGAAGTAGTCTTAGAACATTTTGTTGTACCGCATTCGCTTGACTCATTGCATACGAACCAGCTTGCGCTAGAATATTTCTTTTTGAGAAGTTGGCAGACTCTTCAGCGAAGTCAACATCTCTAATTGCTGATTCAGCCGCAGTAACATTCACCCTCATAACCGATATACTCTCAATAGTAGCAGAAAGCTCATTTTGAGCAGAACCTAGAGCCCCCCTAATTTTACCAAGCATTTTTATTGCAGACTCTGCAATATCCATAACAAGCATAGCTCCGGCTCTCGTTGTAACACCAGAACCTAAGTAATCTCCGTTTGATTTTGCCGAAGAAGACTGAGTACTATTAGCATAAGCACCTATTGCCGCACCAACAGAAACTTTATAGTTACCCATAACGCTTCTTAGGTTTTGAGTAGTAGAAGATGCCGAGTTTGTGCTAATTGCGGTATTTAACGCCGAGTCAGCAGAAGAAACAACGATATCTCTAGCATTCAAAGAAGTAAGGGTTAGTCTGCCGTATGTTTCAATAGAAGCTTTAGAATTTGCTGCTCCCGAAAGACCTGAAGCAATTATACCTCTTCCGTCAACAGAGGTAAGAGTCAGTCTACCGTCTGAAGCAATTGATGCCCTAACACCAGTTTGTGTAGTAGCGGCATTGATGGCATTTACAAGCTTACCATCTGAGTCGTTTGCTTTGACATCTTTTATTGTGCCGATTGTAATACCGTTGATTATCATATTGCCTGTTTGACCAGCTACAACAGAACCAGCGGATGCCGTAGCAACAACATTAGCTCTTGCTTTTACACCAGTCTCATCACTTGCCCTATTGATAGCCTCTGCCAAGGCGCCAAGACCCTTACCTGCCGTATTGGAGATAACAACGCTTGCAATCGTAGTTTTAGAACCGTCTACATTTGTAAATGTTACTGTACCGCCTGAGCTTGCACCAGAAACAGTCTTAGATGTCTCACTTCTTACTGAGCCTATTTTTGCAGAAGTCGTATCGCCGATTGATATTGCAAGCGTCTCTCTAGAGCTTGCGCCTATTTGGAACTCTTTATTTGTGAAGTTACCGGAAAGCATATTAATACCGTTGTACGATGTAGTATTCGCAATACTATCAAGTTGCTCAAGAAGCTTCACGATATCTTGTTGAATAGCTTGTCTTGATGCCAAACTTTGACCGTCAGCCGCAGCTTGAGTTGCTTTTGTCTTAATATTATCTAGTATTTTGACTTGTACATCCATCGCTTTGTCGGCTATCTTAACCATACCAATAGCATCATTCCCATTTTTTACAGCTTGAGCAAGTGAATTCGCTTGCATTTTCAAGCTATCTGCGATAACCAAACCAGCCGCATCATCGGCCGCCGTATTAATTCTAAGACCAGATGATAGTCTTGAAAGGGAGTTATCTAGCTCCCTGTTGTTGTTAAGCGCATTTGTGTGAGCATTCATTGCCGCAACGTTGGTGTTTATCATGAAACCCATTGTAAATCCTTTTTGTGTTAAGTTTCGGCATCCTTGCCTTGACAAGTACAATATCGAATTATTTCTAAAACAATTTAATTTTTTTTCAGTAGAATTTGCGCCTCTCAAAAGAGCCGTATAAATTAAGGTATAAATATTTGAAAAATCTAATCATAGTCGAATCACCGGCAAAAGCAAAAACACTCAAAGGGTTTTTAGGCAGCGAGTTTGCCGTAGTAGCAAGCAAGGGACACATCAGGGACCTGCCTAAAACTACTTTCGGCATAAAAATAAAAGACGGTTCTTTCACGCCCGAATACGGCGTCACTGATGACCATAAGGCGATAGCCGCAGAGCTAAAAAAACTTTCAAAAGAAGCCGAGACAATATACCTTGCGACGGATGAGGATAGAGAGGGTGAGGCGATAGCCTACCATATAGCAAAGATACTAGACAAAGACGAAACGACGCTACCTCGAATAGTCTTTCACGAGATAACCAAAACGGCCATACTAAAAGCGCTTGAAAACCCAAGAAAGCTCAATATGGACATGGTAAACGCACAGCAAGCAAGAAGACTTCTTGATAGGATAGTCGGGTACAAACTATCTCCGCTAATAGCGTCCAAAATCCAAAAAGGACTCAGCGCAGGTAGAGTGCAATCTGCATCTTTGAAAATAATAGTAGACAAAGAAAGGGAGATACGAGCCTTTATTCCGGTAGAGTACTACGACATAAAAGCACTATTTGATAAAAAACTAGAAACATCACTCGCGGAAGCATTTGGCGAAAAAATAGACAAACTAAGCGTAAAAACAAAAAAAGAGGCCGACAAAATAGTAGAAGCCGCAAACAAAGAGAGTTTTGCGGTATCAAAAATAGAGAAGAAAAAGAAAATATCAGCCTCCCCTGCCCCATTTATGACATCTACATTACAACAAGCCGCCTCTTCACAGCTAGGATTTTCTCCGAAAAAGACGATGATGGTAGCCCAAAGGCTGTATGAGGGCGTAGAGACGCACAAAGGCACTAGCGGCGTTATCACATACATGAGAACAGACAGCCTAAATATTGCGCAAGAGGCGCAAGACAACGCAAGAGAGTTGATAGAAAAACTTTACGGCAAAAAATATCTACCAAAAACCGCCAAAGTGTATAAAACAAAATCCCAAGGCGCACAAGAAGCGCATGAGGCGATTCGTCCAACGATGATAGAGCTGACGCCAAGTGACGCCAAAAGATACCTCAAGGCGGATGAGCTAAAACTATATACGCTTATCTATAATAGATTTATGGCTTCACAGATGACGGACGCAGAGTTTGAGAGCCAAAATATATTTGTAACCTCAAAAAATCTCGTCTTTAAAGCGAGCGGCACAAAGCTAGTATTTGACGGCTACTATAAAGTTCTAGGCTCGGAGGACAAAGACAAACTGCTTCCTGATATGGCAAACGGTGAAGCGCTTAAGCTACAAAAAATATCCGCCGATCAAAAATTTACAGAGCCTCCATCCAGATACTCCGAGGCGGGGCTTGTAAAGCAGCTTGAGAGCCTTGGCATAGGCAGACCTAGCACATACGCTCCGACTATCTCCACGCTCGACGACAGGGGCTATATCAAGATAGAAAACAAGCAGATAGTCCCCGAAGAGATAGCCTTTAAAGTCATTGATATGCTTGAGAAGCATTTTGAAGAGATAGTCGATAGCGGGTTTACGGCGAAGATGGAAGAAGAGCTTGACAAAATCGAGGGCGAGAAGAAAGATTGGCAGAAGCTACTTGCAGAGTTTTATGACGGATTTATCCAAAAAATAACTGAGGGTAAAAAGACGATAGAAAGCCAAAAAATAATGATACCGATAGATGAAGACTGCCCTACTTGCGGTGCTCCGCTTGTGAAAAGAGCTGGAAGATTCGGCGAATTTATCTCTTGTTCGACATACCCAAAATGCAAGTACACAAGAAATATCAAAAAAGATGGGCAGGAAGAGAGAAAGGCAGTAGAGACCGACATAGATTGCGACAAATGCGGCTCAAAAATGGTCGTCAAATCCTCAAAAAGAGGGGACTTCCTAGCTTGCTCAGCATATCCGACTTGCAAAAATACCCGTTCGCTTAAAGAGCCGAGAGTATTGGCAACGCCTTGTCCTCTGTGTGGCGGCAAAGTATTGGAGCGAAATTCAAAAAGAGGCGCTTTCTTTGGCTGCGAAAACTATCCGAAATGTACATTTACCTCACGCCATGAACTTAGCGAAACAAAATGCGAAGAGTGTGGTGGTCCGACTGTGCATAAAAAGCTAAAAACCAAAGAGTATTTTGAGTGTATCAGCGCCGAGTGTAAGCACAAAACGGTAGCGAAGGCCTAAAAATCAAAATAGGTGTATTATCCGACACCCATCGCAAAGTGGGGCGGGCAAAAAGGGTCATAGAACTTCTTGTCTCTCTTGGGTGTGAGCATCTAATACATGCGGGCGACATCGTGGAAGAAGCGACGCTAAAAGAGATGCAAAAAAGCGGGCTGCCTTTTACTGCCGTGTTTGGTAACAACGACAAGCACTTGAGAGAGTACAAAGATGAGTTTGAGCTTGTGCATGAGCCATTCTACTTTGTGCTAGACGGACTAAGGTTCAAACTAATGCACATTCCCGTATACCTAAATCCAGACGCCGATGTCGTAATATTCGGACACACGCACAAAAAATATATCAACTTTACTGGCAAAACACTATTTTTGAACCCAGGCGAAGCGTGCGCTAGAAACAAGGAGCTCTCGGAGTGTCTAATGCTTGAGACGAGTCTAGAAAAATACAAAATCACATACTTTTACCGAAAAATTAAAACAGATATTTGGAATAAACACGAAACGGAATTTGAACGATGAGTAAAAAAATACTTCTATGCGCAATCTCAAATGTACAAAGCGGCAACTGTCCTGAAGATTGCGCTTTTTGCGCACAGAGCGCTAGATACAAAAGCGGAGTAGATACTTTTCGGTTTAAAGAGTCCTCACTGGTCATAGAAGAGGCCAAGAAGGCAAAACAAGCGGGTGCTGTAGGGTTTTGCCTAGTCACTAGCGGTTTTGGGCTTGATGGCAAAAAGACGGAGTATTTGGCGTCTCTTGCAACTGCCGTAAAAAAAGAGGTTGACGGACTGTTTCTTATCGCCTCAGCCGGAATAGCCGACAAAGAGTCTCTTAAAGAGCTTAAAAAAGCGGGGGTGGATAGCTACAACCACAACCTTGAAACCTCAAAAGAGTTTTATCCCTCCATCTGCACGACACACTCATGGGAAGAGAGATACGCTACTTGCGAAAATGCTAGAGATGCGGGGCTAATGCTCTGCACTGGCGGAATATTCGGGCTTGGGGAGAGTGAAGCGGATAGAGCCTCTTTGCTTGCTTCGCTAAAATCGTTAAATCCAATGAGCTCACCGCTCAATTTCTACCACCCAAATCCGGCTTTGCCGATAAAGGCAACGCTGACGGCAGACGAAGCGCTAGGCATCATCAAAAAAGCAAAATCAGAGCTTACAAATACCGTGATTATGGTGGCTGGTGGTAGAGAGTTTGTATTTGGGGATAGACAAGTTGAGATTTTTGATGCGGGGTGTGATTCTATTATCATGGGAGATTATCTAACCACTTGCGGACAAGAGCCGACAAGTGATTATGAACTACTTAAAAAAGCTGGTGTTGAACCGCTTTTAGAGTGTCCATTTACACATTAATCTCTGCCTCGAATGAGGCAAGCTTTAGCGCCACAGCGGCTAG
>DIZY01000089.1 GCA_002428055.1 Helicobacteraceae bacterium UBA6016 | reverse complement strand
AGCTCCCTCACGACTTTTGCCGGAGAACCCATTATCATAGAACGAGGCGGAAATTTTTTGTTTGGCGTCACTAGCGAGCCCGCACCCACGATAGACTCCTTGCCTATTACCGCTCCGTCAAGTATCGTGCTCGACATTCCGATAAGACACCCATCTTCTATGGTGCATCCGTGAAGCGTCACGCTATGTCCTATCGTCACATCGTTGCCTATGATAGTAGGAAAACCGGTTGATTCGTCATCGCCCTTGTAGTGTGTGACATGCACCATTGAGCAGTCTTGAACACTTGTCCGTTCGCCTATCTCGATACGGTGCACATCGCCTCTGACAACCACGCCAAACCATATAGAGGCATCCTTGCCAATAGTAGTCCTGCCTATCACATCCGCACTCGGTGCGATAAAAACATTTTCGGCTATTTGCGGTTCATAATGCTTAAAATTCATAATCATCTTAACTCTCTTTTAGAAGCTTGCTAGCCAGGCGGTTTTCCTTTGAGCCCTGCTCTTTTACAAATGATTCATATACGCCGGTCACATAGTCTTCAAGTATCCGCTGACTATCCAGCCCGCCATTTTGACTCTCCACTTTTGTATATTCACCATCCACGCCAAGCAATCTCGCCTGCACATCATCTCCGGCTTGAAGCTTTAGTATCTCAAGTAGTTTTTGTGCGATTTTCGTATCTATCACCGGAGTTAAAAGCTCTATTCTCTTCTCAAGATTTCTAGTCATCCAATCGGCGCTTGAGAAATACACCTGAGGCGAAGAGTTTTTAAAATAGAACATTCTTGCATGCTCCAAGTATTTACCGACTATCGAAGTCACTCTAATATTTTCACTAACACCCGGCACTCCCGGTCTCAAACAACAAATTCCTCTTATTATAAGCTCAATTTTGACACCCGCTTGCGATGCGCTATATAGAGCTCTTATTACATCGGCATCCACAATAGAGTTCATTTTTGCGATTATCTGCCCATTTTCACCTTGCTTCTCTTCATTTTCAATAAGAGAAAGGACTCTTTTTTTCATCTGCGTAGGAGCCATGGAGAGCGCATTTAACTCAGAATATTTTGCCGAGCCCGTCAAATGATGGAAAAACTTCGTAGCATCTTGCGCCATCTCCTCATTTGCCGTAAAAAATCCAATGTCAGTGTATATTCTTGCAGTCTGTACATTGTAATTTCCGGTGGAAAGATGCAAATACTGTTTTAGCCCATCCCTATGCTTTCTAATGACGGCGGCTATCTTGGCGTGCACCTTTAGTCCGGCTATACCATACACCACATGCGCCCCAGCACGCTCCAGCGCTCTCGCCCAATGCAGATTGTTCTCTTCGTCAAACCTAGCTTTTAGCTCCACTAGCGCCGTTACCTGTATCCCATTTTCAGCCGCTTCGATAAGAGCTTTAACAAGGGGAGAATTTTTACCTACCCTATAAAGCGTCATTTTAATAGATAACACTTCAGGATCTTTAGAGGCGTCTACGATGAATTTAACAACCGGATCAAAACTCTCATAAGGTTGATAAAAGAGTATGTCCCCTTTTTCGATTTGATCAAAGATATTGGCGTTTAAATCCAAAGGCGGCAGGACTTTTGGTGTATACGGCTTATATGTCAGATGAGCAAATCTCTTTGAGCCTACTATCTGCCAAAGAGAGCTAAGGTCAAGGGGTAAAGAAGATATACGATACACATCGCCTTCGTCTAATTTGATATGTGACATAAGAAAGTTATTTAGTTCACTATCGCTACTGTTTTCAAGCGTAAGTCTTACAAACTCTCCTTTTCGTCTCGCTCTTATCCCCTGCTCTAAAAGTTCCAAAAAGTCTTCCGCTTCCTCTTCTTCTATTATAAGATCAGCATTTCTCGTTACCTTAAAGGCAATACTCTCAACGCACTCATAGCCCAAAAATAGATTTTCGATATGTCGCCTAACGACAGATTCTATGCTGACAAATACACTATTGTCAATCTCAACAAAACGGCTAAGCACCCTCGGAATTCTGATTAGCCCAAACTTTAGAATATTCTTATCTTCTTTATCTACAAGTTTGACGGCAAGCGCAAAGCTAAGATTATTGAGATGAGGGAATGGATGAGTAGCATCTATTGCTATCGGTATAATGACCGGATAAAGACTACTAAAAAAGTGCGCGTCGGCTTTAGCCTGAAGTTCCACGCTTAACTCGTGGTATTTTTTTATAAAAAGCCCCTCTTTTCTAAGAGATTCCATTATCTCTTCATAGCACCCTTTTACTCGGCTCTTCTCTTTATGCAGATATCCTCTTATCTCTCCCAGCTGGTCTATTGGGGTCATCTTATCTGCCCCTACGGCGTTGATACCCATTTTGTACATCTCTTGTAGTCCGGCAGCTCTTATCATATAAAATTCATCTAAATTTGTGCCGTAAATCGCAATAAATTTCAGCCTCTCCAAAAGAGGGTGTTTGGTATTTTCAGCCTCTTCAAGCACTCTTGTATTAAACCTCAGCCATGAAAGCTCTCTGTTAATATAAAGGTGCGGCTCTTTTAAACTATTTTTATTTTCCATTTTATTTTCCATATCATTATATTGTCGCTAAAGGCATTTATTATACAAAAAGTTCATTACGATTTTAAATCAAATTAAGGATGACAAGAGTAGCATAATCGTTTATTGAATACAAATTTTGATTTTTGGTACATTTATGCACAGCACAAAAGAGATTCGACTTATTATTCTTACCTTTTTGGCGGTTACGCTAGTCGGCGCCATAATCCTCATGCTTCCGTTTTCTATCACAAAGCCTATCTCATTTACCGATGCGCTCTATACCGCCACAAGCGCCGCATGCGTGACAGGACTTATTGTCAAAGACACTCCGGTTGATTTTACGATGTTTGGGCAGGCGGTGATACTTCTGATGATTCAGATAGGCGGTCTTGGCTACATGACCATAGCCACTTTCATGACCATAATGCTACGACACAAGCTAAGCCATAGAGACCAGATGATTCTCAAAACATCGCTCAACTACGACACCTTTTCCGGCGTAGTTCGTTTTTTGAAGACTGTTTTTAAGATGGTACTTATATTTGAAGCTATCGGGGCACTGCTTCTTGCCGCTAGATTTTCTTTTGATATGTCTATAGGCAAAGCTATTTGGTTCGGCATTTTCCACTCTCTATCCTTTTTCAATAACGCTGGATTTTCACTCTTCTCAAACTCGCTCATGGATTACAAATTTGACCTAGCAGTCAACCTTATTGCCACGACTCT
>DIZY01000013.1:10116-10310 GCA_002428055.1 Helicobacteraceae bacterium UBA6016 | reverse complement strand
TGGGCATCCAAAGAGAGCCATGTTCCGCTCGATAGACTTGAAAAACTATATGAGTACTTTGTATGGGCGGGAAGCCAAATAACATCATTCAACTGGAGAGGCCCATCAGCCGGAAACAGAGGTGGATGGCTATATGGCAAAAACATGATATTTGCACTTTCACTTGTGGGCTCTATGCAAGGCAAAGGGCAACT
>DIZY01000013.1:9854-9988 GCA_002428055.1 Helicobacteraceae bacterium UBA6016 | reverse complement strand
TGTCTTCCGCATCTTCTAGCCGATACTGCTTGGCAAGAGAAATGGAAGGCAAAAGGACTTACCGTTCCTTCAAAAATCGCCGTATGGTTTCCAAGACAGTACAATCCGGCGTGGATAAATCCAGACGGCTTTAG
>DIZY01000013.1:6317-9775 GCA_002428055.1 Helicobacteraceae bacterium UBA6016 | reverse complement strand
GCAGAGAGACACGACCAACACTCCGAGGCGTCAAAACCTGAGGCGTGGACAAGTTTCCGTCAGCCTGTTCTTAGGGTAATGCTGGAGAAAAATGGCTGGAAACCGAAAAATCCGGCGAGAGCTACTCTCGAAGCGCACATGAAAGCGGGTCTCGGTGAAATCTGGGAAGAGAACGAGATGTGGATAAACCTAGTGTTTGCCATGGACCCAGATGGAAGCCTCGGTGTTAGAAAATACTGGGAGTCACTGGAAAATCCGGGTAAACCTGTAACAATATCAGAGTATTACAATGCTGCGTTTGCAAACTTGCCAAATCTAGTAGCTGCGGCAAAAGTAGCGGTAGAACAAAAAGCAAAAAATGCAAAAACACCTCTTGAAAAAGAGCTTGCGGCGTTTGCGGCCAAGTATCCAAACTACGACTTTATGAGAGATAGAGGTACTTGGACGGAGAGAACGGATATATACGACATATACAAAAAAGAGTTGCATACAGACCACGAAAAACATACGCTAAAAACTAGAGCTATGCAGTTCTGGCAAGCGCCTGTAGAGTATCCGGTAGAAAACATAAAAGTTGACCCAAGAACAAATGTTGCATACGTGGATACACCAGAGGGCAAGCACAATGTCGGTGTCCAGTACAACGGCAAACTAGTTGATGGCTTCGAGACTCCGAGCAAAAAACTTGATTTTTATGTTGATTGGATGAAAGATTGGGGATGGCCTGAGTATGCAATCCCTATGTATCCGAAAAACGATGAGCAGAAGAAAAAGTATGAGCATGTGACAAGCCATGTAAACCATATGTACATGAAAGAGCCGAATTCGTTTGCGCTCAATCCTATATTTAGACTTCCGTACAATATCCATACGAGAAGCGTAAACTCGAAATGGCTAATGGAAATCAGTCAAAACCATAATCCGGTATGGATGGCTCCGGGAGATGCTAAAAAACTTGGCGTCAAAACCGGCGATGCTATCAAGGTAAAAGTACAGGATGTTGTAACCAACCTTGAGGGTGGCTACTTTGTCGGTATGTGCGTTGTGACTGAGGGTATCCTTCCTGGTACGCTAACTTGCTCACACCACGCCGGTAGATGGAGATTGGTAGACTCCGTTCAAATTCCTGGCTTCGAGCAGCCGCTTGTAGTCATGGGTGCGGGCGCTCCTATCGCCGAGATTAAAAAAGATGGTGAGAACTACTCTTTAAAATACAAAGAGGGCATCAAGCCTCAGGATGTAAAAGAGTCAAAAGAGTTTGGCACACACGGTTGGCCGTATGCCGAATTTAATAAAGATATGAAGCATGTTCACTGGAATGGACTAAGCGGTACATTCCAAAATGCGACATTCTCTTCAAATCCTGACCCGATAAGTGCTGCACAGTGCTGGCACAAAAAAGTCCTTGTTGAAAAAGCGGGTCCAAACGATAAGATTGGCGATGTGAAAGTCAACATAGAAAGCAATATGAAAATCTTCCAAGCGTGGAGAGATACACTGACTCGTCCGGCTCCTGGACCGGGTGGTCTAAGAAGACCGGAGCACCTTAAACGACCGTGGGTTCCTCTAACAAGAGAAGCCTATAAAATGCCAAGCAAGGCATAAAGACTAGAAAACTCCCCAAAGCTTTTGCGGCTTTGGGGTTTTATTTTTGTAAGCCGTATCGATACGATTTACAAAAATAAAAGAGGGGTGTGGTTTTGCAAAATAGTGAAAAAGAGAGACTCAGAGAGTTTTATTATACGCTTATCTCAAGGCTTCTTATTGCCGAGATAGACAAGGAGACAATAGAGGCAATCCAGTCTGACGATACGCTAAAGTCGCTGTTTGTCTATTCAAAAGAGGCTGACGATTATTTGTCGGGGAGTGCTGAAGAGATTGCTTTGGAGCTTGCCTCTTACTATGTTGACCTTTTTCTTATACGGCTTGTTCCTTATGAGAGTTTTTATAAATCAGAAGACCAGATGGTAAATTCAGGCACTGAAAATGAAACAATGGTTTTTTATAAAAAATACGGTTTTGAAGTAGAGCTGCTAAAGGCCAGAGTGGTGTCCGGGGATCATATAGGCGTGGAGTTTGAATTTTTGATGAATCTGATAAAAAGCGAGAGGGATGCGCTTAGTGATGGGCAAGATGAGTATGCCTCTACTGTCAGAAATGTGCAAAAAGAGTTTATAGCTACGCATCTTCTACCTTTTGCAATGATGTTTTTGCCGGCTCTGCTTGATGCTTCAAAATCTCCGTTTTATAAAGATGTAGCGGAGATTGCTTTGGAATTTTTGCTCTCTGATTATGAGGAGTTATGCGCTAAATGAGTGTTGCTGTCTCCTTGGAGAGTTGCGTCAGGAGTCTGAGCGTCAAAAGCGAATGCTCAAAATGCAAAGATGTATGCGGTTTTGAGGCTATAAACTTTAATAACTACTCTGTTCGCATAGATGCGTCTGCTTGTACCGATTGCACAGCTTGCGTCGGCGTTTGTCCAAGCGGAGCGATAACGCTAAAAGAGAGCGGACTAGCGGCTCTATCTGCGGACGAGCTTTTTTGTGTTGGAGTTAGAGCGGCAGATATGGTGGTCGCAAGCGCACCAAAAGAGCTTGAGGAGAGCTGTCGTCTTAGGGTAGATGAGGCAAATGCGCTACTTGAATGTTTTTCGCTTGAGCCAAAAATCAAATTGGATATTTTGGATGAAGAGAAGAAAGAGCCGGATGACGCTTCTAGAAGAGCGCTCTTTAAGATGTTTACCAAAAGCGGCATAAAAGCGGCTCATGAGAGTGTTAAAAGCGAAGAAGAGATAGTTTCGACGATAGACTACACGCTTTTAAAAAGCAAAAAAATCCCGATAAAAAGAGAGTTTTTTTTGAGCGTAGTAGAGGAGCTGGAGCTCTCCGACAAGAGCGTTGCTCTACCGCTTAGTTTTGCAACAGATAAGTTTGTAGACGATAGTTGCGATAACTGCTCTCTTTGCTACAATCTCTGCCCTAGTGGGGCGCTAGAGACCACAAGCATGAAAAATGCGATACTTTTTAGTCCGTATCTATGTCTAAAATGCAAGTTGTGCGAAGATGTGTGTGCGACGAGGTCAATTAGCTCTTTGCCGACATTTCCGCTCTCTGAATTTAAAAACAGACAAAAAAAATTACTCAAAAAGTTTACCGTTAAGCTTTGCGGCTCATGCGGAGCGGTATTTAGTGGAGATGGTGAAGAGTGCCCTAGATGCTCTCTTGAAAATGAAGATGCGATGGAGCTTTTAGGACTTTAAATGATAAGCAAAACTACTAGACTATTTGGACTTTTGGGGCCAGAGCTTGCGGCGAACAGGTTGTATCAGATGTATAACTACATTTTTGAAACAAACAAAGTGGATGGGGCATTTATCAATATTAGCGTGCCAAACTCAAAAATGGCTTTTACGCTCGAAAATCTTGGAGCCAGCGAGATAGAGTCGCTACTTATAAGCA
>DIZY01000013.1:0-6215 GCA_002428055.1 Helicobacteraceae bacterium UBA6016 | reverse complement strand
CTGGAGTCGGCAAAATTGAACTTTTTTGAGTGGTTTGGATTTTATCCGTCTATTGCGTCGGATACGATAAATACGCTCAAAGAGAGCGCACCTAGAGAAAGTATTTTAACAAGGAGTTAAAAATGGAAGAAGATTCAAAACTAACCAAACACATTTTATCACCGCTTCTTAGCGGGGTGTATATTTCAAAATCTGATTTGCAGGCTATCGGCGCAACTTGCGGCTATTCCGTGCAGTTGCAAGAGCGCAAAAGGATGCTAAAAGAGCTATTTGCGCTTGTTCAGGGGGTGGAAGATTTTGTGCGTATCATTGATGCTTTTAAAAGTTTTATTCTCTATAAAGAGGGGCAGTACAAAAGCATAGCAAGTGAGTATCCGGCAACCGCTACGCTTGTAGAGAACTTTTTGAAAAATACGAAAAACGCCATTAACGAACTAGAGGGAGCAAAAGAGGAAGCCGCTCTTATCGCGTAACTTTTATAGCTGATAAGAGCGGCGCTGTCATCATTGTTGTGGCTAATGCCATTATGACAAAGATGGCAAACAGTTCCGGTGATAAAATTCCTAAATCATACCCGATATTTAAGACTACAAGCTCCATTAGCCCTCTCGTATTCATTAAAATGCCTATCGCCGAAGAGTCTTTGGTGCTCATACCGGAAGCTTTGGCCGCTACGAAAGAGCCGCCGAATTTGCCTATTATTGCCAATAGTATTACAATAAGACACACTCCCCAAAGCGCAGCTGAGTCTATGGCTCCTATCTGTGTCCTAAGCCCTGTAAAGGCAAAAAATAACGGTAAAAATAAGAGAACCGCCACATCTTCTACTTTGTCAAACATTAGTTGTTTCAATTTATTTGTCATTGACATAACCACCCCCGACATAAAAGCGCCAAAAAGCGCATGAATACCTATTATTTCGGTTGTTGCGGAAGAGACAATAATAAACAAAAAAGCGGCTATGACTGCTGTTTTGTCGGATATTTTGGACTCTGCATATTTTTGTTCGATTCTAAGTATGAACGGTTTGGCTATTTTTATCATGGAGTAAACATACATGGCAGACAAAATGATAGTCCATAGGGCAATAGATGCGTCCCCTGCTTTTACTATGGCGATTACGGCTGCCAGGATACACCACGCCGTCACATCATCCGCGGCGGCCACAGCGAGAGCCATTGTACCCATCTCGGTTTTTGTGAGCCCTTTTTCTTTTAAGATTCTAGCTAAGACCGGAAAAGCCGTGATGCTCATGGCTATACCCATAAAAAGCGCAAACGACACAAATGCAACTCCTCTTGGCGCAAAATCCTGATAGATAAAATAAGCAAGCCCAAGACCTAGGGCATATGGAAATATGATGCTGGCGTGACTGACGGCTACGGCAGCAGGTGTTTTTTCTTTGAGCGTCTTTATGTCGAGCTCTAGGCCGATTAAGAACATAAAAAATATAAGCCCTATTTGACTAAGGGCAAACAAGCTTCCAAGCGAGCTTTTAGCAAATAAAAATTCGCTCACTACAGGGGAAAGCCAGCCTAGCAGTGACGGCCCAAGCGCTATTCCGGCTATGATTTCACCTATAACGGCAGGTTGCCCCATTTTTTTTACGGCAATGCCGAAAAGTTTGGCAACTGCTATAATGGCTATAATTTGTAAGAGTAGTATTGATACCGGATGTTTTGAGTTGTGTATAAAGGAGCTAAGGATATTAGTATTGCTTGTTTTGACCGTAGTTTGGAGAATATTTCCGTCTTGAAGATTCTGACCAAAATAGATAACACCCCATGCAAATATAAAAAACAGAGCCAGAAGTCCTAGGTAAAGAGCTAGCTTTCGATTCATCGACCGCCCTCCAAATATTTAGGATGTTTTGTCGGGCGTATCTTATCGGTCTATGCTTAGCTGACGCTTAAGCTCTTCTTTTTTCCTCTAGCATTTTATCTAGTAGTTCGGTTACGCTTTTTGAAGCAACCTCTGCTTTTTTTATGTTTGCTATTAGCTCTTTTGAGTTCTCTTCCGCTGTTTTGTTTTTGATAAAATCCACCGCTTTAATAATAAAGTCGTGTACTTCGGCGTGCGGTTTATTGAGAGCGGTGTAACTTGGCATTGAAGAGTAGTTTTTCTTGCCGATACCGTCATCATACCACTTGCCAAGACGACAGGAGTGATGATCTACGAACTGTGCATCCACATTGTTGGTAAAAATCGCCCTGTAGGCGTTAATCTTAAACAGTAGATGGTCTAGTTTTGCAAGTCCTATAAATGTGGTGTCCAAAACTCTTGAAGCATCACTGTTGATTGCGCCCGAGAGGCTAAGCATTTCATTGAAACTATCGGCAAACTCTCCCACCTGAGCGTTTGATTTGTCCGCAATCCCTAGCATATCGTTTGCGCTGCCTTGAATATCCGAGAAGTTTTGTTTTAGCGTCTGGATGCTTATCTCTACCTCTTTGGTCGCCTTTTGCGTTCTCTCTGCCAGCTTTCGTACTTCGTCTGCAACGACAGCAAAGCCTCTACCGTGTTCGCCAGCCCTTGCCGCCTCTATCGCCGCATTGAGCGCAAGAAGATTTGTCTGGTCTGATATATCGTTAATTAGTGATATGACGGACGATATGGAGTCTATATCGGTAACTACTCTTTGCACCATTGACTCTAGGTTTGTGATGGAGCCCATGACGCTCTCCATGCCGTTAGTTATATTCGGGAGGCTTTTTCTACCGCTATCGGACAAAATACTATTTTTTTCTGATAGTTCATTTGTTTCATTCAGCAAATCTACTGATTTTGAAAAGTCGGTTTGTATAATTCGTAGATTTTCTACGCACGAAACTGAGAGCATATCGGAGAGCTCGGAGAGTATATCGCTTCTTTGACAGCCTATTTTTGCGGCTTCCATCTCATGTTCTACTACTCTATTTTTTGAAGATAGCGAAGCGTTCTCTTCTTTTAAATCTCTTATCTCTTTTTTTAGTTTATCTAGTTCTCTTTCTAGTTCAAGTTCTTTTGATGATGGACCGAATAATCCCATTTTTTATACTCCCTTTTTTTGTGTTTCTTCTAGCATCTGGTTCATAAGCTCAAACATTTTATCGCTTGCTTCCTCCATTTTGCTTAGGTTGTCAAATACTTGCATTTTGTTTTGTACGACCGTATCTTGCGGATGGATGAATTCGATATTGTTTTTTGCATGGAGGTGTATTTCGTCGTGATATTTTTCTATCGCCTTAAAAGACGGAGCCGCCCCAAATATCTGCTTAGCTTCGCCATCATACCACTGCCCAAATCTGCAAGAGTGTGAATCTTTAACATCTGCTTTTGCGGATGAGTGAAATAGCGATGAGTATATATTGGATTTAAATATGATATGGTCCATTTTTGCCAAGATTACGGAGTTTAGGTTCTCAAGCGACAAAGCAAGAGTGTTTACGCTATTTGCGTTTTCATTAAACTCATATACCGTATTTTTGAACTCCTCTATCGCCGTGCCGGACATTTTGGCTATATGGGTCATCTCTTCCGAGTTTTGCCCTATATCGTTTGCCTCTTGTTGCAGCGTTTGTATGGATATAGCTATCTCTCCGGTTGCTTTTTGAGTTCTCTCCGCCAGTTTTCGCACTTCATCGGCCACGACCGCAAACCCTCTACCGTGCTCGCCGGCTCTTGCCGCCTCTATTGCCGCATTAAGTGCGAGAAGATTTGTTTGCTCTGCTATATCTTTTATTAGGTTGACAACGGAGTTGATCTCCGTTGTTCTCGTGGTTAGAAGCTCTATTTTTTCGTTTGAAGAGTCTATTTTTGTGAGTAGAATATTCAGTTTTTCGACTATCTCTTCCAANNGATTGCGCCGTTGTATTGGCGCTTTCGTTGTTGATGATTCTGAGTTTTTCAACGCTTTTTTTGAGGTCGTCTTCTACGACATACAGTCCACCCGCAATACCTTTTCCGATACTGCCAAGCTCTGAGTTTACTTTTGTTCGCTCCGTTTGGACGGCATTTTTCTCCATTGCCGCAAGAGCTTGGTTGACAAGTGAAGCATTAAAAGCAAACTGCCCCGGAAGACCGTCTGTGACAAGCTTTCGATAAAATATTCCGCTTGCGGCTTTTGAGATAGAGGTACGGATCTCCCGCATAAACACCTCTAGCTTATCAAGCATATTATTTACCGCCCAACAAGCCTCATTGAGCTCGCCGCCGTCGGAAACATGGGTCAGCCTGCTCTCAAATTTTCCGTTGTTTACATCTTGAACGACGGATGAAAAGCTGTGAACACACCCCTGGACTTTTGAGATATAGATATACATAGCAACCAAAGCAACGAGATTGACGGCGCCGAATATATATGTCCAATGAAAGCCCATAATAAGCGTCTCCGTCACAAAGCCGATAGTCAGCGAAATGAACAAAAAGATATTGACATATTTGGCTTTAGAGAGAGAGGATAAATTCGTCATAGCCGACCCCTTTGCTTTTGAGTATATTTGCAAGATAGTTAAAAGAGGCGTCTACTCCGTTAGCCTTTTCTATTCTTAGCATCTCGGCGTATACCTTTGAAAGCAGCTCCACCGCTTCTCTTTTTGGTTTTCGTCTAACGGAGTGGTATGCTATGATGCGTCCGGTATCGTCATAGGAGGGTGTGACTTGTGCCTGCACCCAGTAGTTATCGCCGTTTTTTGCTAGATTATTAACAAAAGCAAATATCTCTTCGCCCTTACTAATAGTGTCCCACAGGAGTTTGAACACCGCTTTTGGCATTTCCGGATGACGAAGTATGCTATGCGGAGCGTCTAGCAGCTCATCTTCGTCATAGCCGCTCATCTTAATAAAAAGCTCGTTTCCGTATGTAATACGCCCTTTGAGGTCGGTCTTTGAGACGATAAACTCGCCCTCCGGAAAGAAAATTTCACGATTCGTAGGAGACGGACTTGCCATAAAAACCCCTTTCATAACTTTTCATAATTGTGATACATAAGAAAATATCATTCCAAAGTGTTACAAGATTGTAACATAACGAAGCGTTAAAAAAGCGGTAATGCCTATAAAATAGGCTTTAGCAGCCATTTTTGACTGTTTTTGAAATAATATTTATGATAAAGCAAGCTTCTGTAAAATTAGAGAAAAATTTTAAGCGGTGAAAAAAATGCAAAAAAAAGTAGAAACGGCAAAGACGCTCCTAAATGCTCTTCCATATATAAAAGAGTTTAGCGGACAGACAATGGTTGTCAAATACGGCGGCGCGGCGCAAATATCCGATGAACTTAAAACCTCTTTCGCAAGAGACATATTGCTTCTAACGCTTGTGGGCATCAAGCCCATCATCGTCCACGGCGGCGGCAAAGACATCAACAGAATGCTTGAAAAACTGCACATAGAGCCAAAATTTATAGACGGTGTGCGGGTGACGGATGAGGCTACGATGGAGGTCGTGGAGATGGTGCTTTGGGGCGCCATCAACAACGAAATAGTCTCTCTGCTGTGCGGTCACGGGGCAAAAGCTATCGGTCTCAACGGCAAAAGCTCCTCGTTTTTTAAGGCAAGACCATTGGCGGAGGGGATGGGACTAACGGGCGAAGTCACAGAGGTTGATGCCTCTATCGTAGAAAAAGTGCTTGAAGAAAAATTTGTTCCCGTCATAGCCTCTATAGCCGAGGGCGAGAGCTTAGGACACCCCGGATACAACATCAACGCCGATACGCTAGCCTCAGCCGTAGCCGTTGCGGTAAAAGCTAAAAAAGTGATATTTATGACCGATACGGCGGGAGTCCTAAACAAAGAAAAACATCTGCTTGCAAGCCTAGATAAAAACCAAATAGACGCACTGATAAAAGACGGCACGATAGCAGGCGGAATGATTCCAAAGGTTGAAGCGTGCCTAAAAGCGGTCGATGGCGGAGTAGAAAAAGCGCACATCGTGGACGGCAGAGTGGAGCACTCTATCTTGCTCGAGCTATTCACCGTGGACGGCATAGGCACGGAAATTTCACTCTAATTTAGATACAATTCGCACATTTTTTACACATAATTTTTTAACAATAAAGAGTCATTGATGGATATTAGAAAATCGTTTTTGGATTATTTTGCCTCCAAGGGGCACACGGTGGTGGAGAGTTCCCCGTTAGTTCCCGATGATGCCACGCTACTTTTTACCAATGCCGGAATGGTTCAGTTTAAAAGTGTTTTTACTGGCGAAATTCCATCCCCAACCCCTCCAAGAGCCA